>NZ_CP007806.1:440000-737500 GCF_000219535.2 Brevibacillus laterosporus LMG 15441 | reverse complement strand
TTCATATAACTTATACACCGTAGGAGCTATTGTTTTTACCTTATAAAATACAGGCTCATCAAATATCTCGTCAGCTTCTACTAGCTCAAGACATGCCCAGTGAAACAAAGCTTGTAAAGCATTCTGAAAAGAGTCTGGTATCTTTTGTTGCTGCAATAGTTCCTTAGCTTGAGAGAAATGATGTAATACCGCCATATAGTGTTTATAAATAAGTTGCTTTTTCCTCTCTCTTGGCAATTGGAGAAGACAGGACATTTTATCTTTCATAAAATTAGATTTATCAAAGATCATATCTGCCTGTTTCAAAAGCTGTCTTGCTCGTTTAGGAGCCCCTTGCAAACACCATTGCTGAATTTGCCACTGACTAACAGTGTGCTCCTCCATTGCAATTTTTTTAAATTGGTACTGTTTGACCAGCCAATTAGGTTCGTGATCATTAACAATAATAAAGGATATGAGGTCAACACCTTCTGAAAGAAGTTCAATCTTTTCGGCTTGCTCGATAGCCATTACAGACAAAACATCCGTATCCATGGTCTTTTCCCATAAATACTGCTGATGATATTCCAACAAGCTCTCTTTCACCACTCCCCACCCCCCATCCAGATTTCTTACTATATAATCACGAAAGCCTTAACTCCTTAACAGGTTCGCTATATCGGGAAAGTTTCCTTCTTCTCTATTAAAGTTACATCTTTTGCAAAAACAACCTTGATCAGAATGAGTATGCTTAACCATTAACAAGCACATTACAATATCCTGACTATGGAAATAACTATAAAACTTTTTTGAATCCTTATGCTATACTGACAACGGGAGGTATGCACTTATGAAAAATGTAGACCGTTTAAGTAAGATTAAGCGAATTCGTGGATGGGCTAATTGGAATATGCTGATCGGTATCATCCTCATGTACATAGGGTATATATCTTTTGCCGGTTATTTATTCAAATGGTTTGTCGACATTCCATTGCTTGGCACGCTTAGTCAACAGCTCAAAGGCTCTCATATGACTTTTACCATCATCCTGATTATCGGCTTTCTGATGATGATGGTCAGTACCGTTTTATATATGGTATCCGGTATGGTCTCAACAACATCCCCACAGGTGCAGTGCCCTTCTTGTGGCAAAGTAACTAAAATGCTGGGAAAAGAAGATGCTTGTATGTTTTGCGGCCAACCACTTTTACTAGAAGAGGATACTCCAGAACCTCCATCTTCTCTTGAACAAAAGATACGTTCTTAAAGTAGTACAAAATCAACAGCCCGCCATGCTCTTTCCTCATCACATAGAATAAAAAAAGGCAGCGAGAAAATCTCCTGCCTTTTTTTCATATTAATTTAAATTGCTATGAATATGCTGCCAAATCTCTGGCTCCTCAAAGCCACGGCGCCATGAGGCAACTCCTGCCAAATCATATTTTTTGGAAACCTCAATCCGCTTTTTGAGTGAAGTCTCATCTTCTAGCCACATCTTGTATGTCGCGTTTTCTTGTTTATCAAAATAGCTCACATAATTTTGTCCAGTAGCCTCATCATAAGTGGCTTTTAGATTACGCTCCTCCATCCACTTTTTAGCCCCCGACATGTACAAAGCGCGTGAGGACACCTTTACACTGCCATCATCTTGCTTTACTTCCTTCCATAAACGGGTGTAGAAAGGCATACCTAGTAAAAGCTTCTCCTTAGGCACTTCCGTCAACACTTGCTTCAAGCCGTTCTCTACCCATGGCAGTGACGCTACAGAACCTGCTACAGGGCTAGAGCCCCAATGTTCGTCGTAAGCCATCAGCATCGTGTAATCCACTGCTTCAGCTAAAGCTTTGCGATCTAAGAAATTAGACCAACGATCGCTCCCATGCATCATGGTAACATCAACAGACACCGTTAACTCCTGCTCATGTAAATATGGCGTTAATTCGCGAACAAATTGAACAAATCGCTGCTTGTCATCTAAATAGACATCCTCAAAATCGATATTGATCCCGTCAACCTGATACAGATTAGCATATTGCACAATCTGTGTAATCATCTTTTGACGAGTTTCAAAATCAGATAGCATTGACTTAGTCCAGTCTGGATTAAATCCATTAGATACAACTGCCCATACTTTATATCCTTCGCGATGAGCCCATCTGACATAAGAAGCATCTGCTTTATTGCCAACCGTTCCTTTGGCGTCTTTTAATTCAAACCAAGTAGGAGCTACCACATGTAATCCTGACATTTTAGGGATGCTATCCAATTTAGGATTTCGGTTAACCACTTGCTCCCAAACCACATTTAATTTTTGTCCGTCCGGCTTCCATGCAGTATTTCTTTCCTTTGGAGTATCAACATTCACTTCTACCTGATAAGAATCTAATTTCTTAACCTGATCCATTGGCAAATAACCAAGGACCCCTTCATTCGATAAAAGATGATACCAGCCGTTTGTTTCGTTTAAGATTGTTACCTTTTGACCGTCTACAAGATCAGAGACAATGGGACTTTCTTTAGTTGCATCTAATCTCATTGGTAATGTCTTATCTTTTTCAGAGATAACCTGTCCTTGCTGAATGGTATCGCCGTTGTTTTCCACTGAAATAATATCTTTGCCTTCCATTTTCCGCAAATGAATACCATATATTTTTTCTAACGGGCTAACCGGAACGTATTTTTCCCCGTCAATAATTGTGACAGGCACACGTAAATCAACTGGTTTTTTATTAACAAATGCTTGTAATTTTTCGCTCGGCATTTGGATAACTTTATCTTTGGTAGTAATGATAACAGAGCGACTAGGTTCATCCCAGAATAAGTGCTGGTCGATTTGTTCCTTTAAAAATGAAAAAGGCAACAGGACCTCGTCCTCTTTCATTTGATAGGATTGCAAAACTGCCTTTCCTTTATGTACGATTACCTGTTGGCGCCCATCATATGGAATAACTCGCTGATGACTACCGTATTGTACATACATCCAGATAAAATATCCTACTACAGCAAGTATGACCAAAAATAGCAACTTAGGAAGAAGCCTATTCCTTCTTCTTTTTCGCCTTGGACGTTGTGACGTCTCTACATGTATGCTCATGACTCCTCCCAATGTATCTCAGTTCTGTTTGTTCTTCATTATAGAGACAGTTTTCAAAGCTATTTGGTTACAAACTTCTGTACATTTTGCGGTAAAATTCATAAAATGTCGAATCCTATTATGTATAGCCACTGGTTCTTTATTGCTCAGAATGCGGTTTAATGGAGCTTATACGTCCGCCATGCCAATTATGCTATCAAAATATACAAAAAAAGAACCCTGCACGTCTCATACAACTGACATGAAGAGTTCTTCCCAAACGCTTGTTATTGCTTTGGCTTATTTTCTTGACAGCTTTGGCATACACCATAAACTTCCATACGATGCCCAGAAATATGAAAGTTAGCTTGTTCACAGGCTGCTGCCTCTACCTGAGACAAGTACGGGAAGTGAAAATCCTGAATAGCCCCGCACTCAGAACAAATAATGTGATAATGTTCATCTTCTACATTCGCATCGAATCGACTGGAAGCATCTCCGTATGTTAATTCGCGAACCAACCCCGCTTCTTTAAATACTCGCAGGTTATTATAGATGGTTGCCACGCTCATATTAGGAAATTTCCCTTCCAATGCTTTATAAATTTCATCAGCAGTTGGATGAGTCATCGTCTCAAGTAAATACGCTAATATGGCATGACGTTGCGGAGTCATACGAACACCTTGATTCTTTAAAATCTCGACAGCTCTCTCGACTTGTTGCATCATCGCCATGCACCTCACATAATATGACCTTTAAAAAGTAAGTAATTAGAAATATTCTTATCCGTTAACAATAATCTAATTAGAATTGTTATAAATAAGTGTACGCTGATTCTGGAGGTTCGTCAATAACAAGCTTGAATTTGGGGCTTTGTTTCCCTTATTAGCTTGTCCAAGCCTCACTTTTTTTCAAAAGTTACACGTCAGATGTCTTCTTAGCTGACACTCTTTGGCTTCTTGTTTACTTTTCGAGCTTTCTTACGTGTTGGGCATACATCCTCTAGGGGACAAATGTCACATTGTGGGCTTTGTGCCTTGCAGTGATAACGACCGAAAAAGATCATACGATGATGAGTGTCTGACCAATCCTTCTTGGGAATCTTTTTCATAAGAATTTCTTCTACCTGAACAGGAGTAGCATCGTCAGGACAGAAGCCCAATCGTTTCGATATTCGCTCTACATGTGTATCTACAGCGATAGCAGGCACCCCAAATGCAACACTGACTACAACGTTAGCCGTTTTCCGTCCAACACCAGGCAGCTTTACCAGCTCTTCATGCTTGTTAGGCACTTCTCCTCCGTATTCTTCTAACAAAAGACGACAGAGCGACTGGATGTGTTTAGCCTTGTTTTTGTATAGACCAATTTGTCTAATATCGTCTTGAAGCTCTTCTAACGAAACCTTTAAATAGTCTTCTGGGGTCTTGTACTTTTGAAATAGGTGTTCTGTCACTTGGTTTACTTTTTTATCTGTACACTGCGCTGACAACAGTACCGCAATCGTCAACTCAAACGCGTTACTATGAGTAAGCTCACAATGCGCATCAGGAAACATATCCGCGAGCGTCTGTAAAAATAATTTCATGGATAATCGACGCATTTCCTTTTCCCTCCTACTATACTCCGAACCAGTTTTACTTTATGCATGCGTTCTATTGTAACATATGAAAAAATTTGATGAGCCCACTTCCCCTAGGGAATTCCATAGTGAAAAAAAGGGAAGCGGGCACATGTAATAAGCGCCATGATATTTGAATGTAATTCGGGTAGGAAAATGAAAAAACAGGTAAATATAGGCATGTCATAGAATGATGAATGGACAAGAGGTGTAGAGGAGGAACTTTCGTGAAAGTATTGATAACAGGCGGGTCAGGGTTTGTAGGCCATGGCATAATCGCCGCCTTACTAGAAGCTTCCCATGAGGTACACTGCTTACTTAGACAAGGCTCCGAATTAAAAATGAAAAAATTGTTTTCGAAGACCGATCATCTTCATCTCCATACAGGCGACATTTTTGCGATAGACTCTCTCCGTGCAGCTATGCGAGATTGTGATGCGGTTATTCATTTAGTAGGTATTATAAGAGAACAGGCTGGTAAAGAAATTACTTTCTCCCGCATTCATGTTGAAGGGACACACAATGTACTGCAAGTGGCGAAAGAGCTAGCTATCCGCCGCTTTATATTCATGAGCGCGCTTGGTACACGCCCTCAAGCTGTTAGTGGCTACCATCAGACAAAGTATGAAGCGGAGCAATTGGTGAGCGCATCTGGAATCCCTTATGTGATATTTCGTCCCTCCGTTATTTTTGGTCCAGGCGATGAGTTCGTCACTATGCTGGCTGATTTAGTCCGCCTTCCTGTTACTCCTGTCATTGGAAGTGGTACCTATCTCTTGCAGCCTGTGTCTCGGAAAACAGTAGCAGAGGTGTTTACGCAAGCACTCACTAATGAGCTAGCTACTAATCAGATTTATGAAGTAGGCGGCCCACACCAGCTTTCCTACATGCAAATCCTACGGCACATTGGACATGCGATTGGAAAATCACATGTAAGGACGCTTCATGTACCACTATGGATGATGAAACCTATCGTTACGATGATGCAAGGTTTTTCCTTTTTTCCTATCACCACAACTCAATTAACAATGCTACAAGAAGGTAATTTTTGCGAAAATAATGAAAAATTATACCAAGATTTTCAGATTAACAAAATTGAATTCTCTTCTGGTATATCCGAATACCTTTCACAGACTAGAACGAAGACCAGATAAATTGAAGGAGCTGGAATAAAAAACAGCCTTTCCTTATACACACATATAAGAAAAAGGCTGTTTGAGATTTATTCATGTAAATTAGGTTCACTCTCTCCTAACTGACTATTAACATACCGAGCTGCTACAAATAAAAAGTCTGATAAACGGTTTAAATATTTAATAGCAGTTGGGTTAATTGGTTCTGTCTCCATAAGCTGTGTTGCTCCGCGTTCAGCACGTCTAACTACCGTGCGAGCTACGTGAAGAGCAGCACCGGCAGGATGACCTCCTGGCAAAACAAAATTAGTCAGCGGAAGTAGCTTCGCATCTAAACAATCAATTTGTTTTTCTAAATAATCTACGTCCTCATCAACGATAGGCCAACCTACCTTTTTTCCTTCAGGTGTAGCTAGCTCTGCTCCAATATGAAATAACTTGGTTTGGATCAGATGAAACGTTTCTAACAACTCAGCCCACTTGTGCTCTTTAGGCAAAAAAGATACTGCTGCTCCAACATGCGAGTTAGCCTCATCGCACGTTCCATATACTTCTACTCGTGGTGCATGCTTCGGAACACGTACGCCATAAACTAAAGATGTTTGACCTTTGTCTCCTGTTTTTGTATAAATCTTCATGTCATACCCACCTTTTCTTCATTTTTATAAGCAACGTAAAAAATTACGCTGGGCTAGCCACTATAATGAATTCAGTACTAGTTGCATCAAATGGAGCTTTTGCAAAGCTACCGTAGCGCTCTAAAACCTTAAAACCAGCTAAACGCAATAAATGATGCAATTCTGTCGGGAAGACGTAACGCAATGTAAAGCGTCCAGTTACACGCTCCTGCATTTTTCCATTCTGATCTAGACGTTCATAGCTACGTGTTACTTCTGCTACTTGTTGAAAATAATCGTAGCGAGTAAAATCATACATCGCAACTTCCTGTCCATCCCCCAACGGATACATGCCACGAAGCGTCAATTTTTCGCTCTCTTCATAGAGATGCTTGATATGTGGTACAAAGACATTAAAGACTAGCTTACCACCAGGCTGAAGATGCTCTCGTATGCAGCGCAATGCCTTCATCTGTTCCTGAATATGAAGCAAATGTAAAAAGGAGCGATAGGGTATCATGATTAAGCCAAACTTTTTTCCTAAGGAGAATTGACGCATATCCCCTTGAATAAAAGACAAATGCTCGACCACACCAGCTTCTTCTGCCTTTGTTACGGCCTTTTCCAACATTTCCCGAGAAATTTCAAGCCCAGTCATGTCGATGCCGGCCTTAGCAAGCGGAATGGTTACTCGTCCAGTCCCACACCCTAATTCTAAGACTTCCCCTTTTGCTGCTTTAGCATATTCTTCATAAAAAGCCAAATCTCCTGCTAATCCTTGCTGTGTGAGATCATAATAGTCAGCCCAATGATACATATTCACAACTGACCCTCCTATACTACCAATTCGTCCGATAAAATATAAGCCATGACTAATTTAGCAGTATTATCAAAAGCAGAGGAATGAGTACGCTCATGCGAGTGGGAGGCATCTACACCAGGTCCAATCAATCCATGAACAATATCATATCCAGCTCGCAGTGCAGCACTAGCATCGGAACCATAATACGGATAAATATCAACCTGATAATTAAGTCCGTTTTCATCAGCCAAGGCAACTAATTTCTTACGGAATCCATAATGATAAGGTCCAGAGGAATCCTTGGCGCAGATCGAAACACAATATTCATCAGTTGTTTGGCCCGTACCGATAGCTCCCATATCCACTGCCAAATACTCTACAGTAGCTGACGGAATGCTTGAATTACCGCCGTACCCAATCTCCTCATTATTACTGATCAAAAAATGTGTCGTATACGGCAGTTCTAGCTTATCTTCCTGAACCGCTTTCATTATACCTAAAAGAATTGCCACGCTTGCTTTATCATCTAAGTGGCGAGATTTCACGAATCCGCTCTCTGTCACAGTCGTACGAGGATCAAAAGAGACAAAATCACCAACGCTAATTCCAAGAGCCTTGACCTCTTGAGCATCCGTCACCTTTTCATCCAGTCTGACCTCCATCAAATCTTCTGTACGCTCTGCCTTGCCACTGTCGCGATACACGTGAACAGATGCTTTAGAGGTTAAAATCGTTCCTGTATAAATGCGTCCCGTAGCCGTTTCAATCTGGCAATGCTCACCTTCGATCGCATTCCATGCATAGCCACCCACCATGGAAAGCTTGAGGCGACCATTGCTTTTTATTTCTTTCACCATAGCACCAAGTGTATCTACATGAGCTGTTAATAAGCGATGCTTATCATTGTTGCGACCTGATATTGTCGCTAACAATGCCCCTTTATTAGTCCGCTCAACATGTACACCGCTTTTGCTCAATTCCTCAGTTACCCAGGAAATTACTTGATTGGTGTTACCAGATGGGCTTGGGATTTGTGCCAATTTCACAAATGTATCAATCATGTAAGACAGGGACAAGTTCATCGAATTCTTCCTCTCCTCTTGCTGTTCTTAGACTAGATGTTCTTTTATGTATGCTACTACTTGCTGCACATGATCCTTTACTTTAACTTTAGGGTATATCTGTGCAATCTTGCCTTCTGTATCTAAAATAAAAGTGGAACGCTCAATACCCATATACTCTCGGCCGTACATTTTTTTGAGTACCCACACTCCGTACGCTTCTGCAACACTATGGTCTTCATCCGCAATTAAAGGAAACGGCAATTCGTGTTTTGCAATAAATTTATCATGGGAGGTAACGCTATCCGGACTTACCCCAAGCACTACTGTATTAAGAGTGGAAAATTCAGCATGGTAATCCCGGAAATCACATGCTTCCGTCGTACATCCAGGCGTAGAGTCCTTTGGATAAAAATAAAGCACGACGTTTTTGCCGCGATAATCCTCTAGGTTTATCGTTTGTCCATTATTTGCAGGTTTCTTAAAAGTTGGTGCTATTTGACCGACTTCCAACATGAAAATCCCTTCTTTCCTTCATTTTTCTTATTGTAACAAAAGTTAGGTTCAGGAAAAAGAAAAGGGAGAAGATGCATTGCACTTTACTTAATAAAACATTACGATTACATAATAGTAAAAATTCCGACCTTTCCAAATAGAAAAAGGAGAACCTGGTGATGGCTAACGTGATAAAAGAAGTATTTGAAATAACAGATCCTGAGGCACTTAAATCCTTCGCTGTGCCTGAAAGAGTTAAAATTTTACAGCTTTTTGAAGACCTAGAGCCTCGAACTGCAAAGCAAATTGCTACTGAACTAGGAGAAAACGCGGCACGGCTACATTACCACGTTAAGGAATTGGTAAAAGTCGGTCTGTTACAACAAGTGGATACCCGTGTAAAAGGCTCCATTGTGGAAAAATACTATCAGCCAATTGCAAAAGTCATCAGGGCTAATTTGCACCTCGTTGTGGAGGAAAATGCTCAGCAATTAAGTGAAATCATGTTCTCTCCGTTACATGCGACTGAACAAGAGCTGCTTTATACCATGAATCATCTGGCTGCCTCTGACATCGATAAACGAAAGGACTATCAAGACACCTTTGCATACAACTTTGGGAATTTACATTTGACAAAGGAAGAACGTAATCAGCTTTTTAGTGAAATGAAGGATCTCTACCAGCGTTATAAAGACAACAAGCCGTCAGCCGATCGTCTAAACTTTCATTACCTAAATCTGCTTTTCCCGACTTCACCGCGTCAAGATGATCCAGATAACGCTGAATTCGTAGACGATGATGAATAAGTAGCCCACCCTATCCAGAAAGGAGCTGCTATGCATGCATAAGTCCGAAGTATATACCGTACTGTTTGATTTTGATGGAACGATTGCTGATACATTACCAGCCATTTTTACAGCCATTCGCCATACCTTTTATACGTTTCTGCAAGAGGAGTATTCTGATCAGCAGATTATGGAATTATTCGGGCCGCCGGAAGCTGGAATTATCAAAAACAAGATTCCGTCTGAGAGATATGAGGAAGCTCTTCAGTGCTTTTATGACAAATATGTAGATGAACACCGCGGGCTAGTAACCCCTGCACCGCTGCTCACTATGCTGGAAGCTTTAAAGCAAGCGGGTATTCAGATGGGAATTATTACGGGGAAAGGCAGAAGGAGTGCCGATCTTTCGCTTGAGGCATTAAAACTGACCGATTATTTTCAAATTGTCATAGCAGGCGACGAAGTCACAAATCATAAGCCGCATCCTGAAGGCATTCTTCATGCAATGCAACAGCTCCAAGCCTACCCGGAACATACTCTTTATGTAGGAGACAGCCAAGCTGATGTCACCGCGGCTAGAGCTGCCGGCATTTGTGCGGTTGGTGTAAATTGGTTCTCTGCATCGCAAAGCAATGGGATTTTTGATCCTTCTCCCGATGTATTATTTACAGAGCCTGCGATGATGATGGAATGGCTGTTAAAAAGATGGAATATAGGCAGTAACTAAGCTCAAAGAAAAAAGAGGCCTCCCTT
This sequence comes from Brevibacillus laterosporus LMG 15441, assembly GCF_000219535.2. Classification (NCBI taxonomy): domain Bacteria; kingdom Bacillati; phylum Bacillota; class Bacilli; order Caryophanales; family Paenibacillaceae; genus Brevibacillus; species Brevibacillus laterosporus. The sequence goes on along the minus strand of NZ_CP007806.1, from coordinate 727,181 downwards.
ATCTAGCTGGGTGGTATTATCCCCTTACGGTAGACAGTAAAAAAAGAGTTCATGATATCATGGATTCATTACTGTTAACCGGAGGGGTTTTTTCATGCCACCAAAAAAAGGACAAGTCTTTACTCGCTATAGCGAAGAAATTAAAAAGGAAGCTGTGCGCCTACGGGTCGAAGACCAGTGGAGCTATGCCATGATCAGAAAAAAACTGGGAATTAAAAGTGATGCCCAAATCATCGCGTGGGTTCAGAAGCACCAAAACGGAGAATCATTTGTGGACTATCGGGGGCGCTGGAATAAGAAGCATTTCAGCAGCGTAGAAGAGGAAAACGCCTACCTGAAAGCGCAGGTGGAATATCTAAAAAAGCTCAATCCAAATCTTCATGGGGAGGGAAGTTGGATAAGCAAGCCCGATTTAGGACCATCGAAAAAATGAGTCAGACCTACTCCATCACGACACTATGTAAAATTGCGGAAGTATCACGTGCTGGTTACTACAAGTGGAAATCGGCTTTAGGATATCGACAGATTCAATTTGAGCTGGAAGCCAATCTAAAAGAACATATTCTTGCTATTCATCGACTTCGTCCTATTTTCGGCTATAAACGCATGCGAACAGCCCTTCTCAAAGAAGGGTTCTTGGTTAACCACAAAAAGGTGCGTAGGCTTATGCGAGAGCTGGAGATTCGCTCTGTCATCCGTAAGAAACGCCCCTTTGCGGGGCGAAAACCATCCGTTGTCTTTCCGAATGTTCTCAACCGAGAATTTACAGCAGAAACGATTTTGAAGAAATTTGTAACAGACATTACCTATATTCGAGTTGGTCATGATTTTGTCTATTTATCAGTCGTTTTAGACCTTTATAACAACGAAGTTGTCGCATGGGACATGTCATCTCGCAACGATCTACAACTCGTTTTGGACACGATAAAGCATTTGAATGCACAAGGGGCCATTTTGCATTCTGATCAGGGATTCCAATACACAACAAAGTCTTACAAGATATTACTTGAAGAGAAACAGCTCATTGGAAGCCATTCAAGAAGGGGAAATTGTTTTGATAACGCCTGCGTGGAATCGTTCTTCTCACATTTGAAAACAGAGAAACTTTACCTTGAAAAACCAGCAAGTCAAATGGAGGCTCGAAAACTGATCACGGAATATATCAATTTTTATAACCAAGAACGTTTTCAGAAAAAACTTGGCGATCTCTCCCCGGTAGAGTACCGTGAAGCGATCGCCGCATAACGAACTTACTCTTTTTTCATTGTCTACTTGACGGGGCTACTACCAGGGAGCAACCTCTTTTTTTCTTTTTGTTTTATGCAAAATTCGTCTAAGCTTACGAAATAACTGGTTTACTTGGCGAAGCAGGATTGGTGACTAGTAAGCCAAGTCGTGCAGACATTTTGACAAATACCGGGTAAGCAATCAACGACAGCAAGACACCTTTGATAATGTTAAAAGGTACAATACCAAGCAAGATCATGCTCCACAGACTTTCCATATGGAACATCTGCAGTAATTGCTCTATCGAAATTGAGTAGAGTACCGCATAGAAAGGTAACAATAAAAAGTAGTTTGCCATAGCCATAATCACTGTCATAACAAGCGTACCTGCCGATAGCCCCAAAACAAAACCGACTTTATTTTTATATAAACGCTGTGTATAAACAGCCAAAAACACAAAGCTACCGCCTGCCAGCGTATTCGCAATTTCTCCAATAATAAAACCATCTGTGTTTTTTAGCAGAAGATGCAAGCCATTCTTTAAGACTTCAATGAGTACTCCCGCTGCTGGGCCAAAGACAAGCCCGCCAATAATGGCTGGCACCGTACTAAAATCAAGCTTTAAAAAAGTCGGCATCAACGGCACATGAAACTCCAGATAGTACAAAAGAAACGCAATGGCTGAAAGCATAGGGATTGTAACTAGCTTTCTCAGACGCTGTCTTTGAATCGTGTGACTTGTTTTTCCTTGCATGTTGACCATCCTCTCTTTTTCTTTCTCCTTCTTGAGAGATGGCAACAGCAATCCGCAACCACGTGTTATTTTTTCACTCTACTGCCAAACAAACTTACGACGACTGTTCCGCTCTTAGAAAAGAATAAAAAAGCCCCTAAAAAAGCATCATGCTTCTTCAGGGGCATACTGACGATCTTTACCATAATCCAGAGGGTATAGGGAAACAAAGGTCTGTTTATCGAGCAGTCCTCTCCCTCAGCCGACACAACAAAATAAGCACGTGTGCATCGTACTGTCGTCATCCTTCTCCCATCCAGACTGTACTGTCGGCTCTGGATTCTCACCAGATCCTGCACACTTCTGCCTCATTTCAGCAAAAGTGGCTCGCGGGCTAACGCTCGATATGCGCATCACCGCCGGTCGGGAATTTCACCCTGCCCCGAAGGAATTGTGAAATTTTTCTCACGCAATTATTATACTCTGAAATTCCACGTATGACAATATCATTTTATGAAGCTATTCCTCACGAGCCTGCACCGCTATATTTTTTAACCCCTTGGTTCCAGATTAAAATCCCTAAGGTAAAAAAGATGATTCCCATCACAGGCGTTAGCATTGTGTACCCATATAAATCCTCTTTTTTCAAAAAATAAGCTGAAGGATAGAAGCCTACAAATGCGAATGGCAAAATCCATTTCAATAAAATTGCGATTGCATTGTTGTAAATGTCTACTGGATATCGCCCATAGTTTTGAATATTCCAGATCATAGGAGCAATTCCCGTACGTGAGTCGCTATAAAAGCTCACGGATGCTATTGCAGTATAAACACCTCCGTAGATCAAGGTACTACTCAATACTAACAGGATAAAGATAATGGGATCGTACCAGGAGATTGTAAGCTGTAGCTTCCATCCTGCATACAGCATAATTAACAGCCCCGTCAGAACTCCAAATATACGATCTGGTGAAATGGATTCCAACGAAATTTGCGCCAAATGATTGACTGGCCGCGTCAAGATGCGATCCATCTCTCCTCTGATAATATAGCGCTCATTAAAATCCCAAAAACCAAAAAACATCGTAAACAAGGCATATGGAACTAAAAAGTATCCATAAATAAAAATAATCTCATACATCGTCCAGCCCTGAATGTTTGGAACATGTGTAAATACAACTAAAATGAATACCAGATTTAACAGTTCACTTACGATATTGGACAGCAATTCAACGATGAAGTTGGCCCGATACGACAGTTTTACTTTAAAATACTGGCTGAGATAATCTTGAAACAAACGTATAACTTGCCCCATCTGGCTATCCTCCTTGCACGACCAAATTTCGTTTTGCACGTTGCCACAACAGAATAATTGGTATAAATAATAACGCGATCCAAATAACCTGTGTGCTAATTGCTATCCAGGCTTTTTCACCATGGAGTGCCCCTGTAAAAATCATACTAGGCGTAAAATTGATAGCCTGAAACGGCAGATATTGTAAGATCGTTTGGGTGACTCCAGGAAAAAAGCTAATCGGAATAACAACACCTGACAGCAAATCTACCACCATGCGTTTTGCCATAATCATTCCTTCATTTCTCATGAAGAAAAATGTTAGTAGGCCTGTGAGCAAATTAATTTGGGTATTTACCACAAAACCAAGTAACAAACTTACACTGTACATCCCCCATATTTCCCCACTGTTTGGAAACTCGAACGGAATGAACAACCGAACAATGAGAAGTCCCGGAAAAGCAAAAAACACAAGGCGAAAAATCCCTTCTCCCAAGGCTTGTGCTGTTTTGACTGACAGGTAATTATAAGGACGAATTAGCTCAATAGCTACTTTCCCTTCTCTGACATCCTGACCTATTTCTTGGTCGATATTGTTAAAGTAGAATGCACGAGACATCCAAGCAATTGCTACATAAGAGGTCATTTGAACCAAAGACATACCAACGAGATTGTCCTGCCCGGAATAGATTGCCCCCCACAAGAAGTAATAAGCTCCGATATTAATCGCATAAATGATGATCCCGCTGTAGTAATTTACCCGGTAAGCAAGCAGGGTCAGAAAGCGAATTCGTATCAGCTCTTGATAAAGTTTCCACATGCTAAAATCCCCCGCTTGTCGTCGAGTAAATGTTACGTACAATCTCTTCCGTGGAGGTTTCTTTGATTGTTACATCGGTTAGTTCAAAGCTAGCCATCACTTGCGTCAAAATGGCCGGTAGCTTTTCATGTTGAAAAGAAACAGATAGGGAGTATGCATTAATCCCCTCAATACTGCATTCAAACTCAGATAAAGTAGCCCGCAGATTCTCGGTAGTCATTTTTTGTTTAAATTGGAATACTACTTCGGTTTTATTCCCCCAGCGTTCCTTCAAATCAGTTAAGAGTCCGTCAAAAATCAACTTGCCGCTGTCCATCACTAAGACACGTTTACACAATGCCTCAATATCAGATACATCGTGTGTAGTAAGCAAAACGGTGGTATTTTCCGTTTCGTTTAGACTTTTTAGGAAGTCACGAATCTTTTGTTTTACCAGTACATCTAAGCCTACTGTTGGCTCATCAAGGAACAGCAGCTTCGGTTTATGAATAAGAGCAGCAGCGATTTCACAGCGCATTCTCTGTCCAAGACTTAATTTACGAACAGGCTGCTGAATAAATGAGCCCATGTCTAATTCTTCTATTAACCGATCCTGCCACGCCTGTCCTGCTACCTCATCTACCTTATAGACCCGGCGCAATAGACGAAACGACTCTAATGGAGACAAGTCCCACCACAGTTGTGAACGTTGCCCAAAAACAACCCCGATGGACTCAACATATTTTTCTCGATCCCGGTGCGGATGATAACCATTAATTAAAATCTCTCCGCTAGAAGGGGTTAAAATGCCTGTCAGCATTTTGATAGTTGTTGATTTACCGGCTCCATTTTCACCAATTAAGGCAAACATCTCACCTGCTTGTACCTCGAAGCTAAGCTCATGAACAGCACGAACTGTTTTATATTCTCGTTGAAAGAGATCGCGAAAAGCACCAGACAAGCCATTGCGAGCTTGGTGAATGCGAAATACTTTCTCTAATTGCGTAACATTTATCATATTTCTCGCGTTCCTTCCTCTCCTGCTTTATGGTGTAACTGCCACGATAGATAGTGTATATGAGCCAAAGACAACTTGCAAAAAGAAACTTGCCCCAAATACACTTGGTATCCTATGTTATGATAAAAGGGTTGAAAAAGGAGTGAAAGAAATCATGAATCGTGAACAATCAACTAAACTGCATGAACAAGCTTACGGTGTTATTGTCGGGGGCGTAAACAGCCCTTCCCGTTCGTTTAAGGCCGTTGGTGGCGGTTCTCCTGTCGTCATGGCAAAAGCACAAGGAGCTTATTTTTGGGACGTAGATGGAAATAAATACATAGATTATCTGGCAGCGTACGGTCCCATCATTACTGGGCATGCTCATCCACACGTTACAAAGGCAATCGTGGACGCGGCACAAAATGGCACACTGTATGGTACGCCAACTCCTTGGGAGATTACCTTTGCTGAGATGATTCGGGAAGCAATTCCTTCCATGGAGCGTATTCGTTTTAATAACTCAGGTACAGAATCTGTTATGACGTGCATTCGTGTAGCTCGTGCCTATACCAATCGCACAAAAATCATTAAATTCGCTGGTTGCTACCACGGCCATTCTGATTTAGTCCTAGTAGCTGCCGGTTCTGGTCCTTCCACACTAGGTATTCCAGATAGCGCTGGTATCCCACAAAGCATTGCTAACGAGGTTATTACTGTTCCATTTAATAATGTTGACGCATATAAAGATGCGCTAGAAAAATGGGGACATGAAATTGCTGCTGTTTTAGTCGAGCCAATTGTTGGTAACTTCGGTATCGTAATGCCTCAAAAAGGCTTCCTGGAAGAAGTTAATCGCCTGACTCACGAGGCCGGAGCCCTTGTGGTGTATGACGAGGTAATCACTGCCTTCCGCTTCTGCTATGGTGGAGCACAGAACTTATTGGGAGTAGAGCCTGATTTGACTGCCTTAGGTAAAATTATTGGCGGCGGGTTGCCAATTGGGGCATATGGCGGTCGTCGTGAAATCATGGAACAAGTAGCACCTCTTGGACCTGCTTATCAAGCTGGTACACATGCAGGAAACCCTGCCTCCATTAAAGCGGGTATCGCATGCTTAGAAGTGCTCAAACAACCAGGCGTATACGACGAGCTCGATCGTCTCGGTATGCTCTTGGAAGCTGGGATTAGTAAAGCCGCAGAAAGCCACGGCATAACCATTCGCATTAATCGCGTAAAAGGTGCTTTAGCTGTTTATTTTACCGATGCAACCGTTACGGATTATGATGGAGCCCAAAGTGCTGATGGAGAACAGTTTGCCCAATTCTTCCGTTTGTTATTGGACGAAGGAATTTGTCTGGCTCCTTCTAAATATGAGGCTTGGTTTATCACAACAGCTCATACTGAGTCAGATATTAAACAAACCATCGAAGCAGTAGACCGTTGCTTTGCGAAAATGGCACAGAAATAAAAGATCAAAATGGCCTCCAAACGTGTAAAAGTATGGAGGCCTTTCTTATTTTCCATTTGGAAAAAAACGATCGGGCAAACTTCTGGCTTTCGGGGAAAACTACTGGTGTCTTCACTCAAAAAGCGTAATACAGGAGGGCTAGTCAATGTCCAGAGGTAAAAACGACTTTCCACAAGCACCAGAGCAAACCTTTACTGATCCCAAGATGAGTGCAAAACCACTGGAATTTTTAAGCTTCCAGAATCCACGTAAAACAGAACATCACAAAACGAAGCAGCACAAAACAGAAAATCGGGACGAATAGTCATGACAGCCCCCATTATAGGGGGTTGTTTATTTGTATAATTTATACAATTTTATACCAAAAAATTGCTTATCAATTCAATAAACACACAAATATCAGAAAAAAGTTTGCATAAAAACGCTTACATTTGTATAATTAATTGTTTTGATATTGTTTTGCTTGCCTCTTTCGTGTTATTCTCAATGGTAACTAACGATATGCTTCCCCTGTTTGCACAATGAGCATCCACATTGAGTCCAATCTTCTATAAAAAGGACTTATACTCAACTGTCTTAGAAGAACGAAGGAGGTGGAGGTCAGACCTACTGACCGTTACTATGCAAAAGAGAAATGAAAAGCATATGCACACTAGTAACTTTCGGAATTATCACACAACAGAACATGATAGCTGCGGAATTATCTGTATCATCGAAAAAACAGGAACACCTACAAGGAAAAATGTAGATGAAACAATTCGGACCCTAGTACAAATGGAGCATCGCTCTGGATTTATTGATGGAGAAGGTGACGGATGTGGTGTATTAACGGATATCCCTCGCTATCTTTGGGAGAAATATTTAGAAAACTCACTCTTCGAAAGTGATTTGGCTTATGATTCTTCCTTTGCAGTTGCTCATATTTTTGTTCCCCGCAAAGGACATGAGGTAAAAAAAGTCCAGGAAGAAATCGGCCTGCTTATAAAAAAACACGGCTTAACTATTTTAGCTGAGCGTGAAAATCAAGTTCATTCAAACGTGTTAGGAAAAAACGCACAGCAGGATGAACCACTCTTTTGGCAAATCGCTTTCATGCCAAACCAAGCCATCCACCCAACCACATTAACGCCTGAACAATACGCCAGATTATTATTTGAACTCCATGTTGAAATTGAAGATACCTATCATGTACATGTTGCTTCCCTCAGCAATCACACCGTTTCTTATAAATTGATGGGTGCAGCGAACATCTTACCCCGCTATTTCGTAGATTTAGCTGATCCATCCTTCGCCTCTACTGTTACAATCGGTCATAATCGCTACTCAACCAACACATTATCTAATTTTTTCCGAGTCCAGCCCTTTTCTTTATTAGGTCATAATGGAGAAATTAATACCATTAGTAAACTTGAAGAAGAGGCCCGCATGCTACACGTACCGTTAGTCGAAGGTGGCAGTGACTCTCAAAATCTAAATCGTACCATCGAAACCTTTATTCACCGCTATGGATTGACCCTATTTGAATCCTTAGAGGTTATTTTTCCACCTATCCACAATGAAATAAAATTATTTTCTCATGATTTACAGGATTTATACACGTATCTCCGACAGGCTTGGGGGCACTTTGCTCAAGGTCCCGCTGGTATCGTTTCTCGCTACGCCGATCAATGCGTCTTTAGTGTGGACTCCTTGGGATTGCGCCCCGTCTGGATGGTAGAAAGTGAAGAATCCCTTTATTTCTCCTCCGAGCAAGGCATTATTCCTGTGTCTGAAATGGTAAGCGAGCCAAAATCATTAGCCCCTGGCGAGAAAATTGGTGTTCAGCTAAGCCAACAAGGTATCAAAATCTTTAGTCATTCAAAGCTGCAAGAGCTTGTTAAGGCCAGCTTTCAGACGAAAATTTCCTGTCAACACTTCCGCCAGCATTTACATTACGCCTATCAAAGCGAAATGGTCGCTCCTTCTTATGATTATGAAGCGCCTACTGCTCAAGCATTTAGTGCATTTGGTTGGGATCGAGAGCAAATCCAGCTTATTGAGCAAATGGCTTCTAATGGTGCAGAGCCGATTCGTTCGCTTGGCTATGACGGACCACTCGCTGCCTTGTCCAAAGAACGCCAAAATATCAGCGATTACATTAAAGAAAGCGTGGCAGTCGTAACTAATCCAGCAATCGACAGAGATCGAGAAATTGAACATTTTTCAACGCGTGTAGTTTTAGGAAAAAGAACATTCCTATCACAAAAGGAAACTGAACCGCATACTCGCATGGAGATCGCTTCACCGCTGCTCGTGGAAGGACAATCGTTCCAAGAGCTTGCATCTCCTCAAAGTATGATGACTTTAGAACAAATTATTTCTTGCTTCCACACAAATCCGCATAGTGTAGTCGTCTTGCCAACCGTATTTCGAGAAACTGAACGTTTATCGGAAGCATTGGATCGCCTTGCTCAAGAGGCTTGTCAAGCTGTGGAAAAGGGAGCCGCTTTATTAATTCTTGATGACTCAATGGTTCATATTGAAAATCAATATTTTATCGATCCTTTGCTGATAACAGCCCATATTGACAGAGCGCTCAAGCAAGCTGAATCCCCTAGTCATAATCTACGCAGACAAGTAAGCATCATCGTTCGATCCGGTGCTATTCGTTCCTTGCATGATATCGCTCTTCTACTGGGAAGCGGTGCAGAGGCAGTGGCTCCACACTTATTGTTTGCCACTGTATTTGCAAAGGGAGGAACAGAAGCAGTTCACAATCTATTTACTGCTTTAACAAAAGGGCTCGAAAAAGTAACATCAACAATCGGTATTCATGAGCTACGTGGCTATGGGCGCCTTTTTTCTGCAATAGGTCTGCATGAGGAAGTAGCTAATATTCTACAAATCCCAACCTTCTGTGGTTCAGATAAGGCCGGCCTATCACTTGACCAGTTAGAAGAAGAAAGTCGTCAGCGCTACGAATTATATAAGGACGAAAAAGCACGTGAGGCACGAACCTTCCACCTATTCCCACGGTTATGGAAGGCCATCGGGCAAATTGCCAGCGCTGAAATTCCTTATGCAGATTACGCATTAAAATTAGAAGAAAATGAGCAGGAAAACCCGATCTCCATCCGTCACTTAACCGATATCGCCTATGAGAAAAGAGGCACTCAGCAGAATACGGCTCGAATGGAACCGGAGCAAGTGGACAACAGCGTAGGGGAGCATTCATTGCCGTTCATGATTTCTTCTATGTCATTTGGCTCACAGAACGAGACAGCCTTCCGTGCCTATGCAGAAGCCGCTGATCGCCTCAATATGATTTCCATGAACGGTGAAGGCGGAGAAATTAAAGATATGCTGGGCAAATACCCACGCACCCGCGGTCAGCAGATAGCGTCGGGACGATTTGGCGTAAATGTTGAGTTAGCTAACTCTTCAAACCTATTGGAAATCAAAATTGGTCAAGGGGCAAAACCAGGTGAGGGCGGACATTTACCCGGCTCGAAGGTTACAGAAAAGATTGCTGCTGCCCGAAATGCTACCGTAGGGTCCGACCTAATTTCACCTTCCAACAATCATGATATCTACTCCATTGAAGATTTGGCTCAAATGATTACAGAATTAAAAACAGCCAATCATCAAGCAAAAGTATGCGTTAAGGTGCCTATCGTGCCTAATATTGGAACCATTGCTGTGGGAATAGCCAAAGCTGGTGCTGATTATATTACCTTGTCAGGATTTGATGGTGGCACAGGAGCTGCCCGTGTGCATGCTCTACAACACGTCGGGCTTCCCGCTGAGATTGGTGTAAAGGCGGCTCATAATGCCTTACTGGAGGCCGGTCTACGCAATCAGGTAGAGATTTGGGCAGATGGTGGCGTCAAAAGCGCACTGGATGTGGCTAAATTAATGATGCTGGGGGCTAATCGCATTGGCTTTGCCACGTTAGCTATGATTGCCGTGGGATGTACTACCTGTCGCGGCTGCCACTTAGATACCTGTCATGTTGGAATAGCCACGCAAATTGATAATTTGGAAGAAGCCCACGAAAAGGGCTTACGCCGTTTTGTTCCCCGTCAATTTGATTTGGCCGTATCTGGGCTTACTAATCTGTTCACCCAATTGGGGCAAGAACTACAGCGAATTACTGCCAAACTTGGATTTACCCATTCGCAGGACCTCGTAGGTCGATCCGATTTGCTAGTGCAGGCTCGCGGCTTAAACCAAATGGATTTGGAGTCACTGCTCTGTGTCCATCCCTTATTTACTACTCCCAAGCATCGCGGGGCTAGTTATGAATCCACAGCCGCGAAAGTCTTGATAGCCGCAGGAGCAATAGAAAACGCAGAGCAAGTTCAAGAAAGGGATCACTATGTAAGCCTCGATCAACCGATTCAGCAAAATTTTTCAGCCATTTTATCAGGAGAGCGAGTATTGGGAAGTCGTTGGTCAGGATCACGTGTGAAGCCTTATTTAGACGGAAGCTATATGTCATTACCAGAGGTATCCTTGCATTTTGATCACGGCAGTGTTCCAGGAAACGGGCTTGCGGCCTACAATGCAGAGGGTGTGAGAATTCGCGTACAAGGCGGAGCACAAGATGGTGTTGGTAAAACGAGCTTTGGAGGTGTTGTCTCCATTCTCAAGTCTAAAGGAGCCCACGGGCACTATATCAATGGTTCTGTCGGAAAAAGCTTTTGCTACGGAGCACAGAAGGGACTATTTATTGTTCAAGGAAATGCTGATTCTCGTGCCTGCATTCGCCTCTCCGGTGCAGACGTTGTATTTGGCGGCGCTATTACAGAGCCACTTCAAGATCATTTAGGAGGACTAGGGGCCCGTGCCAATCTAAAAGGCTTCGCTTTTGAATACATGACAAATGGCCGCGCCGTCGTGCTTGGTGATCCAGGTCCATGGATTTGTGCTGGAATGACGGGTGGTACTGTATATGTTCGACTACAACCAGAACTAGGCTTTGATGAGGATGCCCTGAAACGTCGTATCGCCAAAGGGGCCAAAGTGTTCATTTACAAGCTTGATGCCAAAGGTATTTCTGATGTATCCGAGCTAGTAGCAAAATATAAAGAAGAGCTATTGGCCACAGAACAATATGAAGAAGCAGGGCTCATTCAAAAATTATTGGAGCATCCAGAAGCTCATTTTGTACAAATTACACCTAAAAGAGAGCAAGCCGATCCTTCTGTATCAACTGAGTAAGAACAGTAGCGAAGAAGAGAAGAAGAAAAGCAAGCCCCGGTGTGGGCTTGTTTTTTTATTTGAATTTTTTGTGGTAATATCAAAATAAATGAAACCTTTTTTAAGTTAATACGTATGTAAATTAACTGGCAAGCTGAAATAACGAGCTACCAACGATTTATTTTCATAATAAAGATGTATTTTTGTGTCTTCTCACCATTTTTCGTGCACAATGAACATAGGATGAGAAGAGGACAAGGAGAATCATCATAGATAGGAGTGATTTTACATGCTTTTTACCCCATGGACGATATTAATTTTGGCGGCATTCGGTCTAACGATGTGGGCACAATTCCGTGTAAAAGGAACGTTTAGCAAATACTCGGAGGTACCTGTTTCTTCTGGAATGACCGGGGCTGAGGCAGCTAGACATTTACTGGATTCTAACGGTTTATCCCATATTCCAGTCGAACATATACCAGGTACTCTTACAGACCACTACGACCCAATGTCTAAAACGGTACGCTTGTCAGATCCTGTGTATTTTAGCGACTCCATCTCAGCAGTATCTGTAGCCTGTCATGAAGTAGGTCACGCGATTCAGCACAAGGTTGATTATCCAATGCTAGTTGCTAGACATCGTATTTTCCCATTGGTCAACCTTACTTCGGGAGTAGCCCCTTTCTTGTTATTAGGTGGTCTGTTCTTGAAAATCAGTGGTCTCTTCCTGCTTGGGATCATTGCTTTTAGCGTAGCCGTGCTATTTCAAGTCATTACCTTGCCAGTCGAGTTCAACGCTAGTAGCCGTGCCAGAGATTTAATGATTAAAATGGGCTATATTCGCAACTCAGAAGAACGTGAGGTTAAAGCCGTACTTGGTGCTGCAGCCCTTACCTATGTAGCCGCAGCTCTCATGTCTGTACTACAGTTGCTTGAGTATATTTGGTTGTTTAAACGAGACAGCGACGACTAAAAATTCTTTTTATAAATCTAAAAAAAGGCGTCCCATCAGGGGCGCCTTTCCTTTATGGTTGATGCAACTTACTCCTTCACACCAGGAATGGTATCAAGCTTCCATGCCCCATCCTCTTGCTTCATACGAACAGAATAGCCTTTAAAATCAACTTCATTGCCTTCTCCGACAGGAACTTTAATTTCATACTCTCTGCCATTTTGATCTTCTGTAATCATTTCTGCCTGCCCACCTTCCCATTGAAGCACACTGCTTTTATCTACGGTTGGTTGAGCCAGCTTTCCTTCTTTTTCAATTAGCTTAAGATTGTCTATGACTTTATCTCTTGCAGCTTTGGTATAGATATTCTCCAGGTATTTCATCAGCTTTTCTTTCGTATCTATATCGCTACCTACAAAGCGATAGTCTTTTCCATCATGAGAAAAGCTCTTACTTTTATCTGGATCTATTTTTCCTCCGCGTAAGACATACTCATAAGCATTTGCTCCCTCGGCTGCCAACGCGACAGCTTCTTTTTCATCCATATTGGTATGCTTACTTCCAGCCGGTTTTGTTATCTCCGCAGCTGGTTGAGCAGTTTCTGTCGTTGGAGTTGTAGGCTTCTGTTCGGGCTGATTGCCTGTACAACCTGCCAATGCTACAACCAAAGCTGATAAAATCAGAAAGCCTGTCCATTTTTTCATATTGTTTCACTCCTTTTTCAGTATGACGCCAAAACATGGTGGCACGTTACGCTTATTCACTCGATACTGCCTCAAAACCATGTCGAACCGCATACAAGAACCATATAAAGTTTAAAAACAGGAGAATGCTCGTCATTAAGAATACACCGTTTAAGCCTACAAATCCAGCTAGAAAGCCTCCCGTCACCGGTCCAAGCATATTGCCAAGACATAAAAAGCTGTTATTATAGCCAAATACTCGACTTACCATATGACTTGGGGTAGCTTTTCGTAACAAGGAATTAACAGCCGGCAATAGTCCACCTACACATAATCCTGCCATGAAACGCAAAATAAGTAATTGCCAGAGCGTTTGCACCATCGCCGTTGGAATATAGATAATAGCAGATGCAAGCAAGCAGCCGAGCAATACTTTATGCGAACCAATCCTATCTCCCAATTTGCCTAACTGAGGGGAAGCAATAACATTAGCTATTCCTGTCATAGCTGTCACCAATCCTGCAAAAAAGGCCACTCTCTCGCTACTACCAATCAGCTCTTTCACAAAGATCGGGAGGATCGGAACAATTCCATTTAGGGCAAATTGAACAATTACCGTTACACCAAACAGAACCGGCAGTGTTTTGCTTGCAAACACCATTTTAAAGTCCTCTCGCAAACTTGTCTGTTCTGTTTTTGACAAAGGTGTAAAGTCTTCCTTTACGGTAAACGTAATGATAAGCGTTGCTATAAATAATAAACTGCCTGTTACCATAAACACAGCACGGTATCCAACTAAATCTGCAAGCAATCCTCCAAAGAAAGGCCCCATTATCGAGCCAGATACAACACAGGATTGCAAAATGCCTAAGGCCCATCCCGAACGCTCCTGAGGCACACTGGAGGCTACTAAAGCATTGCTGGCAGGAATGATTCCACTAATCGTTCCGTTTAATAAACGCAGAAATAATAAATGCCATACATTGCCTGCCAGTCCAGTTAGCCCAATCGTAATTGACATTAAAAAACCAGAGCGGAGTATCATTATTTTACGTCCATACTTATCTGCCAAGTTCCCCCAAACAGGTGACACTAATCCAGCCGTTAAAAAGTTGGCTCCAAATATGATCCCAGACCACAACGTTGCGTCGTGAGTGTTCGTGATATGTAATTCTTCCTGAATAAAGAGCGGGAGAAATGGCATTACCATACTCATTCCTACCATAACGATAAACAAAGCACCACAGAGAACAAATAAATTACGTTTCCAGGTCTCCATACCCTCACTCCTTATTTTAAGCCAGTGAAAAAGTCAGAGGCTGTTTTTCTAGGTTGGATGTTTATCTACTCATCCATTCGACGAAATAGCTTCTTGATCTATGTTCCCAAAGTCCTGAACGTTCCATAGGGTATGATAAGCCCCTTGCTGCAAAAGAAGCTCTTCATGTTTCCCCATTTCCACAATGCGTCCATCCTTTAACACAACAATCTTATCTGCATGTGTAATGGTAGACAGACGATGGGCTACAATAATAGTCGTTCTGCCCTTTGCCAGATGAGCTAAGGATTCTTGAATCATGTGCTCTGATTCCAAATCCAATGCGGAAGTGGCTTCATCCAAAATTAAAATGGCGGGGTCCTTCAAAAAGACGCGAGCAATAGCAATTCGTTGCTTCTGACCTCCCGAAAGCTTGACCCCTCGCTCACCTAATTCAGTATCGTAGCCCTCTGGCAGTTCACTAATGAATTCATGTGCATTCGCCGCCTTGGCTGCTGCTATTATCTCTTCTTCTGTCGCTTGCGGATTCCCCATTGAAATATTCATTCTGGCTGACTCGCTAAACAAAATGTTATCCTGCATGACAATTCCGATTTGCTCACGCAGGCTTTTTTGAGTAACGTCCCGTACATCGATGCCATCAATGAGGATTCGTCCATCCGTCACATCCCAAAATCGTGGAATTAAACTAATAAGAGAAGACTTTCCACCTCCTGACATACCGACTAATGCTACCGTTTCACCCGGTTCAATCCGTAATTGTACATCATGTAGAACTGGTTCATCTTTCTCGCTATAACCAAAAGTAACCTTATCAAATTCTACACGCCCGCTAATCCTTTTTGTTTCAGGATTCACGGGCAACGTACAAGCTCCCGGTCTATCCACGATATCATATTGCTCATCAATAAAATCAAACATACGATCCATAGAAGCGATCGCTTGCGTCAATGTAGTCGATGAATTAACCACCCGTCTGAGTGGCGTATATAGTCGCTCCAAATAAGCGTAAAAAGCCATGAGCGTTCCAATGGTTAGCATACCTTGGATGACTTGATAGCCTGCAAAGCCAATAACTAAAAGCGGTGCAATATCCGTAATCGTATTAACCACAGAAAAGGTATAGGCATTCCAGCTAGTTTGCTCTAAAGCCTTATGTAAGAATCTTTGATTTTTCTTTTCAAATTGCTTTGCCTCATACTCCTCTAAAGCAAAACTACGAGTAACGGAAATTCCATTAACTCGTTCGTGGAGATGACCTTGTAATTCAGCTAGCTTCTGCGATCGCTCCCTCATTAGTTGGCGCAATCTCTTATAAAAATACTTAATCGAAAATCCATACAAAGGAAACACAACAATAGCAATCAAAGTTAGCTTTACATCCATAAAAAGCATAATAGAAAGCGTAATAAAAATCGTCACTAAATCCAACCAAATATTCATAAGTCCCGTTTCAATAAAGCTTTTTGTCTGCTCTACATCATTTACAACCCGTGAAATAATTTCTCCTACCTTATGATTGTTGTAAAATCGCATGGATAATTTCTGTAGGTGGCTAAATAATTGGTTACGAATGTCAAATAGAACACGACTGGAAATCCATTGAGCATAATATTGGCGATAATACTCTACAGGGGCTCGCACGATTGTAAACAGAAAAAAAGCTGCAAACATTAACCAAAACAATTGATATAGCTTATCTTCCTTAGGCATTGTTCCTGTAACTAAGGTGTCTATCACATATTTGAGAATTAATGGCATTAATAATGGGATCCCAAATTTTACAATACCAATACCAATGGTTAAAATAATTTTCACTTTATAAGGTCCCACATAACGTAAGTATCTGCGTATGCTATTCATAGCACCACTCCTGCTGTTAGTATGAAAGATGAATGCGTCGCTTTCATTCCCTGAAGTCTAAGTCTCCGTGAAACCGATTTTACAACAGATAGACGGTTATGTCTTGTTGTCAAGTATACGGTAACAGCCCATTTACCTCCAATAAATTCACTTTTCTTTTTCTTTTTAGCTGGTTTTCTCTGTTTTCTAACGATTGAACGCGTATGGGATTCAAAAATACCCCTGTTATCGTTGCCAAATTTCGCTTGACCGATAACAGGGGTGTGTATCCGTGACATGTAATTGACTACTCTTCATCATTGTGCTTTAGCAGTTGGTACCGTTCATACCATCTTTGAACAAATCCACTTTGGAAAGGCCCACGTTTTGCTTTAATCCATTCCAAAACCTCGTCCAACGCCAAGTGAACCCGTTCCTTCACATATGGAGGGTAATTCATTTGCGCGCTATGTAGAGCATATTCTTCTTCATCTAATACCGTATACGTCATATCCGGATAGACTTTCACATCCAGATCATAATCGATATAGCTAAGTAAATTTCCTTTTAAACTGAAAGGAGAACCGATGTTACAGTAATAGTAAATCCCGTCATCACGGATCATGGCGAGTATATTAAACCATTGTCCTCGTCCAAATGTACAGATTGCAGGCTCTCTTGTACGCCATTCACGCCCATCAGACTCTGTGACTTTGACACGATCATTACCGGCTATCACTACTGTATCGCTCGTATGAATGAGCGTAGTGCGATCCCAAGTACGGTGTAAGGACTGATTATGTTTGAAGCTTTCAATGCGTATAATAGAACCTGGTACTTGCGACGACATGACTCTCTCCTTTCTTCCATTTTCATCTTTTAAAGAAATATTTCCTTAGGAGGAAATTTTTTTAGAAAGCGTAATATACTGTTGCAATTCATAACCCATGGCTTGGTAAAAAGGTAACACCTGTTCATTCGCCTGATTGACCATAATGAGAATTTGATTGACACCACGCTGGTGAAAACGATTCTCTAGGGCTTCTACTAAATTACGGCCGATGCCCCTGCCTTGGGAAGAACGTGAAACAGCTAACCGATAAAAATAAGCACGAGTTCCATCTATCGTGCCGACAATAACTCCTACAACTTCTCCATCTTCCTCAGCAACCATAACCAAGTCGCTGTCCCAAGCTAATTGTTTAGCAAGAGAATCCATCGTTTCCGTATCAGTTCGATTTAATTCTGTTTCTTGCCAAATACGAGTAATTGCCGCATAATCGCCCAGACGAAACGTCCGAATAATCATAATAGGCGCCTCCCTTAGACGGCTTCATTTTTCTATTGTACACTACTGAGGAAAGTTTGTCCCCTTAAACACAACTTACATTGTAGCAGTTTTCTAACAGGAACTAAACTAGTAAAGAAATACCGCCATCCACAATAATCGTTTGACCGCAAATCATTTTTGCTTGGTCAGATAACAAAAACATAACCGTATTAGCTAAATCCTCTTCTTCGACCATACGCCCTACCGGAGTTCGATTAGCAGATGCTTCCAATAATTCTTCGCGGTTTGGGAAATGCTTTAATGCTCCTGTATCAACAACGCCTCCAGACACAGCATTTACAGAGATGTTATACGGAGCTAATTCTACAGCAAGATAACGAGTTAAAGCTTCTACAGCAGCCTTAGATACTCCCACTGTTGTGTAATTTTCAATGACACGAATAGAGCCCAAACTGGACAAGCTTACGATTTTACCGCCATCATTGGTTTTTTGCATTAATTTTGCTGCTTCTTGCGCACAGAATAATAAAGCCTTGCTGTTAATTTCCATAGTCCAGTCCCAGTGACTCTCTTCTAACTCCATTAAAGGGCGTAGCACACCAGAAGCTGCATTGTTCACCAGTATATCTAAACGGCCGAATTCCTCATCAATCTCTTTAAACATCTCTTTAATTTTTGCAACATCTCCAACATTGGTTTTTACCAAATGAACGCGAACACCCTTCGCTTCTAATTCAGATGCTGCTTCTCTTGCTGCTGTACGATTACGCAGATAGTTAATGACTAAATCATAGCCTTGGTCAGCTAATTGGTGAGCAATCGCCTTCCCAATACCTCTGGTTCCACCTGTAACTAATGCTACTTTTCCATTTCTACTCATATATTTCTTCCCTTCCTTCCTAAAATGTAAAAAAGAAACGTTCCATCTACCAGCTATTAACATCTGGTACTAATTAACTTCTATATTATACAAGCTATAACATTGCATCGCTACGTGCAAATGTAGATCAGGTGCAGTCTTTATAACCAATTATTGCCTTCATATGAAAAAGACTTCAATCTTTTTATTTTCTTTTACAAATCATTAATTTTATACTTTACAAATTGAAAATAATACCATACTATTAAGGAATAATGCTAACACTTGGAAAGGAGGTTCAGAAAAATGATGGTTATGGGAATCTTTACTCAATTAGCTGGCAACAATAAGGCTATGCATAATTTCATAACATCTTCTCTCCTCGCTTCCAGACAGGTGATGGTTGTTTAGCTGTTCTTTATACCTGATAAGCAGATCGTAGGAGAGGTATCTCTTGCGGTGCATATTTTCTTTTACACGCTCAGACCGTGAGATATCCATATCTTACGGTCTTTTTATGCTCTTTTTTCATAGAAATTGAAAGGGGGTGACACAAGTCATGGTATTTCATTTTTTCATGTTTTCTGTTCAGATCAAGCGCAACAAACCGCCTGTTGAACAGCAAACACAGCTTTATTTCCAGGAGCAATGGATTAAAGAACGCGATGAAAAGCGCTACATGTTGGACGCGCAATCGCCGTATATTATGTAGGTATTCTTCATTTTGATGGGAGGAATGTTGAGATGAGAAGTGTTAAACGTAAGCAACGCATGAAGTATATAGGTGTAAAGGCGCTAGATGGGACCTGACTGAATGAACAAAAAATAAAAGGAGGATGTGCACTGTGCATATTCCAATGATCTTTTTTACCATTATTATTGAACGTAAAAAGAAATCACCAGAGAAAACATACCGAGATTATATACAGTATAAACGCATTGAAAAAATCCGTGAAGAAAACCAACAAAGATGCATGGAACATCATTATTTAATGAATCGTTTCTAAGTGTCTATCATAAAGCTGCAAAAAAGCCCCCTCTGTATGAAGGGGCTTTTTGCGTTACCATTTTTCTTCCTTCGCCGTTATTTCAGCAATGATTTTATTGTGTAAGACGGGGAATGTATATTGTGACATTTCCTCTGATGTGACAAACACAGCATTCTCCTTGAGTGGCTCACCTGAGATGTGCTGCATTACATACACATCAACATTCCAATGCAAATGCGAGAAGGTATGCTGTACATTCATCAGGTAATCCCCCAAATCGACTTGTAGTCCATATTCCTTTTCCAAAAGCCGGAGCAATTGTTCTTCGTCATCTTTCGTCCCTGCATCCTCTACCATGGGAAACTCCCATAAACTTGCTAATAATCCCTGTTCAGGACGCTTTTGAATCAGATATTGGTTTCCACGCTTTACTACCGCTGTCAGTAATTGAACGGGACGCGGCGGCTTTGCCTTTCCTTTAACAGGCAGCGTATCCTGCACGCCTTCCCTTCGAGCTAAACAGTAATCAAAGACGGGACAGGTTAGGCATTGCGGATTTTTAGGCAGACAAACAAGTGCCCCTAATTCCATAATGGCCTGATTAAAATCCCCTGCTCGTCCGATTGGGATCGTTTGTTTAACCAATTGTTCCATTTTGATCCGTGTAGCTGGTTTAGCAATATCATCATCCATCAGTAGAAGTCTGGAAAACACACGCATCACATTACCGTCTACTGCAGGTACAGGAACCTCGTAAGCAATGCTTAAAATAGCACCCGCTGTATAGGGTCCTACACCCTTTAGCTTGGAAATTTCTTCAGGAGTATCTGGAACCACGCCACCATACGATACCGTGACCTCGCGTGCTGCTGCTTGCAAGTTACGTGCTCGGGAATAATAACCTAGTCCTTCCCATGCTTTTAAAACCTCTTCCTCAGGAGCCGTTGCCAGCGCTTCCACTGTAGGGAACTTTTGCATAAAATTTTGATAGTAGGGTTTAACGGTTTCGACACGGGTCTGCTGTAGCATAATTTCTGAGACCCAGACACGATAAGGATCTCGATTTATTCGCCATGGTAAATCTCGCTTTTGGGCATCATACCAATATAAGAGATCCTGAGCAAAATCAAACGCTTGAAATTCATCGGGCAGTGTATAAATAGTTGGTTGTTTTTTTCTCGTCATGCTTTTCCTTTGTTTCCCCTTTGTTCTTTTCAGGTTTACATCCAATTTTATATAACAGTTCGTGCAAAGATCATCTACTTCCATCTTGCCAAAAAAAACAGGTTTGAACAAGTTTCTCCTACATTTACCGTCCTGATTTAATGGCTTGGCTACTTGTAAAAGAAAATGGTACCCAACGAAGCAATCTTTTTGAAGAATGCATACTTTTTTTTAGAAAGGATTGAAGAATTAAGTAAGTTGTGCCATAATTTTTCCACCATCCCCGTGCGAAAGGAGAAATCTTCTAGTGGATACTGCCACGCATTTTGCCATCGGTTTTGGTTTAGCTGCCCTTGCTCATCTAGATCCTGTAGTAGCAAACGATCCGGGTTTAGCTGAAGCGGTAATGATTGGAACAGTCATCGGTCAACAAGCACCCGATTTTGATGGATTTACTCGTCTACTGGGTAATGCAACATATATCCGCAACCATCGGGGAGCTTCTCATTCGATTCCCGCTATTTTCATTTGGACACTCTCCATTTGTGGACTTATCCAATATTTCATTCCGCAAGTGCACTGGGGGCATTTACTCGGTTGGACATTCTTCGCTGTCTTTTTACACGTTTTTGTCGATATATTTAACGCCTATGGAACACAAGCACTACGTCCCTTTAATCGAAAATGGGTAGCCCTTTGCACCATGTTTATCTTTGATCCGCTAATTTTTGCCTTGCACATCATCGGGTTGCTATTGTGGGCGGCTGGTGCTGAGCCTGGTAAGCTGTTCTTGGTTATCTATCTATTTATTGCCCTTTATTATGTAAAAAGGTATCGGGTACATGCTCGTGAGCTAGCCTATCTGCAATCCTCATTGGGGCTAAAAGGAGAGTATACGCTAATCCCTACTTATTCGTGGAGTAACTGGACATTTGTAGTTAAAACCACGCAGCAATGGTATGTAGGAGAGATGCATCAGGGCTCCGAACCATTGGTGCTTGATATCTTCCCGATTCCAAAAGAAGAACCTGAGCTGATTACCATCACGAGACAGGATAAAAAAGTGCAAGCATTTCTTTCCTTTACCCACCATGTTCATGCAGAAGTCATACAACGCTCTTTTGGCTATGAAGTCAAATGGAAAGATTTGCGTTATCGAGCCAAGCATATGGGCAAATCCCACTACATGCTGGTAGCTGTCGTCTATCTAGATCAAAATAAACAAATTCGTGATTCGTTCGTAGGCTGGATTCACCACAGTGAAGACCAGTTAACCAAAAAATTAAATCCCCAAAAAGAGATTCAAGTCAATTAAAAAGAAAAAAAGCTCCTTTTTCGTGAGGAGCTTTTTCCTTTTGACACATTTTATGTTCGAGATTTATTCGGTCTACACGAAGCTGGTTCTACATGAATCAGCATTCGTTCAATTCCATTAAAGCCTTTCAAATGCTCTTCAATTCTATCCGTAACATCATGACTTTCTTCTACAGTTAATGATGAAGGCACTTCAATAATGCAATCAACATGAACAGCGCTTCCATGATAACGGGCCCGTAAATCAGTCACACGGCTAACGCCATTCACTTCCATAATACGATCATGAATTTCCTGCCATTTCTCTTCTTCAAAGGCATCCATCAGGCTATCGACAGCCTGTTTTCCTACCACATATGCCGTCTTGATTATGAGTAAGCCGACGATGAGTGCCACTAAAGCATCTGCCCATAGCCAGCCCAACCGAGCTGTACCAATACCAATTAATGTTCCAATGCTGATAATCGCATCACTTCGATTATCATAAGCAGCAGCCATAACTGCCAGATTATCTGTTTCTTTACCAACCGCCATATTGTAAAGAGATAAGAGATATAGAATCAGGGCACCGCCAATAGCTACATACATTGATAAAGGATCGGGAGCCATTACTTGTGCTTCTGGTCTCCATAATTTCATAAAAGCACCCTTTAACACATCTATCCCTACCACTGCCATCATAAAAGCGGCTAATAGGGCTGCTGTCGTTTCTGCACGAAAATGTCCATATCGATGATTGTGATCAGCTGGTTTCTGGGAAATATACATACCGATCATCAGGGTAATAGACGCCAACACATCTGATACGTTATTCCATCCATCTGCTGTCAATGCCTCAGACTGAGCAAACATACCAGCCATAATCTTGCTTACAGACAGGATCAAATAAAGAAAGATGCTAATCTTAATGGCTCTGCTTCCCTTTTTGTATTTCAGGAGCTTGGAGCTCCCTTCTATACTTTCCACAGTAAATTTCCTCCTCATACCGAACTTTCTATTCTAATGGTAACGATCCAAAAGCGTGTTAGTCCAGAGAAACGTTTTTGCAAAAAGGCAGGATTGCATCTATAAGGAAAAAGATTTGCATGAAGGAAACCCTATGTAAGCTAAATACAATTGGGCTTGTAGGAATGCAAGGCTCTGATTTTTGGGAAAGCCTTTTAACCGTTTCTTTATTAAAATTTGTATGTCAGTTCTTTCTGAGGGTGTTACACACTACTTACATGCTATTGGATCACCTAAAAAATTCGTCATACTAGGACGAGGAAACAAAACCCAACCTCTAGATTTATTTATATCTTAAAGATACGAAAAATGTGAGCAGAACAAAGAATTTAATGGGTTTATGTGGAAATTTTTCAGTCAATGATTGACAATCCGCACATGCTTAATAACTAACGCGTAAGCCGTCTTTCTTTATAGCATCACAACAAAAAAGGGTAAGCATACCTATTAGATGTGACTAATAGGAGCCTACCCTTTGTCTTTATTCCATATATTAGCGAGCTGCTGCGAAACGTTTGTTTACTTCATCCCAGTTAATCAAGTTCCAGAAAGCATTGATGTAGTCTGGGCGTTTGTTTTGGTAGTTCAGGTAATAAGCATGCTCCCAAACGTCTAAGCCAAGAACAGGAGTTTTCCCTTCCATAATTGGGCTATCTTGGTTAGGGGTGGAAGTGATTGCTACTTTATCACCGTCTACAATTAGCCAAGCCCAACCAGAACCGAAACGGCCTGTAGCTGCTTTTGTAAACTCAGCTTTAAAGTTATCGTAGCTACCGAATGCAGCATTGATTGCATCAGCAATAGCACCTGTTGGGTTTCCACCGCCATTTGGGCTTAAGATTTCCCAGAATAAGCTATGGTTCGCATGTCCGCCACCATTGTTGCGTACGGCTGTGCGAATAGCTTCTGGAAGTGCATCCAGATTAGAAATTAATTCCTCTACGCTTTTACCTTGAAGATCAGCATTTCCTTCTAGGGCAGCATTTAAATTGTTAACGTAAGTAGCATGATGACGATCATGGTGGATTTCCATTGTTAATGCGTCAAAATGTGGTTCCAATGCATTGTTCGCATATGGTAGTGCAGGTAGTTGATGTGCCATTACAAAAACTCCTCCTTTATGTAAGTAAAAAGTCCTTTATGCTTGCTTTACTCCTTAATTATAGCGTAAACGACCGGATTAATGCAACTAAAATGTATTGAAAGTATAGTAAGGTATTTTACCCTACATTTACTGAACGCAGAACTCTTGCAAACCCGATCACTCATGATAAACTGTACATTATCAAATATTTCGCAATTAAATAAAGGAGTCTGACTTTCAAATGGAACTCGACATATCAACCATTGTTTTACTTGCTTTAATCGGATTTTTAGCTGCGTTTATTGATAGTTGCGTTGGTGGAGGCGGATTAATTTCTCTTCCTGCTTTACTGGGGTTAGGCCTTCCTCCTCATCTTGCGTTGGGAACAAATAAGCTCGCTGGCACCCTTTCATCCCTAACCAGCTCGATCACCTTCATTAGCATGGGGAAATTCGATAAGAAGCTAATGTTGATTCTCACACCCTTTTCCTTAATTGGTGCTTGGTTAGGTGCCCTAACGGTTCTAGATATTCCACAAGGCTTTCTCAACACGCTAGTTATTATTATGATGGGTCTTATCTTTGTTTATACTCTGCTAAACAAAAAGTTTGGCCATGAAGCAAATTTTAAAGGGTACACAACCTTTACGATTAGCTGGGGCATTTTATTTGCCTTTTTGATTGGTTTCTACGATGGTTTTTTCGGTCCCGGCACAGGCTCCTTCTTGATTTTCCTAATGGTGTTACTGTTCGGCTATGACTTTGTAATCGCTGCTGGCAACGGTCGTGTCCTCAATCTAGCCAGCAATATCTCGTCACTTGCTGTATTCATCTGGAATGGAAAGGTTCTTTTTTCTACTGGATTGGTTATGGGCTTGGCCATGATTTTAGGCGCAACTATTGGTGCCCGTGTGGCCGTTATGACTGGTGTTCGCTATGTGCGCCCGCTGTTTCTTCTCGTGTCAGTCTCTCTTATTACCAAAATGGTATATGAATTAATAATCAAATAAGAGCAAGCAAAACGGCGTGTACCACTCAGTGGTTACACGCCGTAATTTTTTACTAAAACAGGTTAACTTTCTCCTGTTTAATCGCTGAAGCATTTTTAGCTAATTGGGCACCAGTTCTCCCCGTTATTTTCCGTCCCTATGCTGCTTTATACGGGCAATGATTCCGTCTGTTAATAGGCCAATACCTGCACCGTAAAAAGGTGCTGCCATTCGAAATCCTGTCGGTAAATCTTTTAGAAAAAACAGTATGACTCCAATGATAAAGCCTAACATCATAAAGCGAATACGCGTGGAGCCCAAGCTACTTCCCTCCTATTTTGATTTAGGTTTAGGGAATTTGTTCGGCATCTTCATGTTTTTCATGTTGCGGCTCATTTGTTTTAGCTGCTTTTGATTTAAATTCATACCCATAGAACGTGCCATGGTTTGAATTTGCTTTTCATCCATTTGCATGTTGGCTACTTGCTTTTTAAGATAGTGAACTCCACCATAGAACCCACCAGCTAAACCTAAGAGTAGCGTAACAATTGGAATAACCCAGTTGTACCACATGTTCCATTACCATCCTTTTTTAATATCTTATCCCGTCCATTTTACCATAAGAAGCTTTCCTGTCCATGTAGATTTGTGTCGTATGGTATGAAATGAGGCTAACTTTTTATGATAGGACTTGCATATACTGTGCTGAGGTGAAGAAAAATGACTGCTTTCGTCGTGATCGATCCTGGACATGGTGGCATTGATCCAGGAGGGGGAACCAACAGCTTGTTTAAAGAAAAGGACCTCGTTTTAAAAATTTCCCTTTATCAGCACCAACGCTTTTTAGAATTAAATGTTCCAGCTTTACTTACTCGCTCTACAGATGTAACGCTTGAAAGCGACCAGCGTGCATCATCGGTTCGCAACAGCGGCGCACGTTATTGTCTTTGTAATCATATTAATTCAGGCGGCGGTCGAGGTGCAGAAGGAATCTATTCTATTCACGCCTCCTCAGCCATGTCGCGTACTCTTTTCGAGGAAATTGAGACAGCCGGCATGCCTGTAAGGCGTATCTATACGCGTACTCTTCCCAATAATCCCCAACTTGATTACTATTTTATGCATCGAGACACAGGAAATGTGGAAACGGTCATAATCGAATATGGATTCGCAGACAATCCAATAGATGCTGAGTTTTTAAATACGAAGTGGAAGGAGCTAGCAGAAGCCATTGTTCGTGGCTTTTGTGAGTTCACCAATCTACCTTATACTCCCCCATCGACCACTTCACCAAAGCCTGAACCACCTGATGACTGGAAACAAGAGGCCGTTAACTGGCTTTATCAGGAAGGTATTTTGACCAATGAGGAATGGCGGCAAAACATTGATAAACCTTTGCCGTTATGGGCAGAAGCCATCGTGCTGCGCCGTTTATACGAAAAGGTAATGAATAAATGATGATAGCTTTCACATGATCAAATAAAAGGAGACATTCCCATGAGCTTAGACATTGGTGCAATTATAGCCATCTCTATGGCGGCAACCTCTACGCTATCCGACTGGTTACGTATTCCTGTGAAGTTAAGAGCTTGGACAACGCTAGGTTTTATTTTGCTACTAAAACTGGGCTATGATTGGTTATACGGCCCTGTACCATTTATCTGGAAGGATTCACTCATGCATGGAATTACAGCTGGACTAGCTGCCGTAGGAATTTATTCCACCACGAAAAACACCCAACAGCATATGAAACAACTCAAAAATGATTGGAGCAATAATGAGCAAAACGCTAAAATGTTGTCGAATAATATTGATCTTACAAAGCCTGTCCTCGCGTCAGAAGATCAGGAAGCATTTCAGCCTTCTGTGCAGCCATTCACTCCATCCCAATCACAGGTTGCGCTCTTACAAGCACAGGGTCCAATAGATAAGCCTAGCACAGAACAGCAAACATCAGTAGAAATCGCATTGAACCAGCCTCTGCACTCCACCTCCGCCCCTTCTTCTAGCCTCTCCTCCGATCCAGACAGCCTGTCTTCTACTAGCTTCAAATCGTCCAGTGAAGCATCTTTTACCGTATCTGCTCAGCCATCTCATGATTCCTCCGATAAAAAATCTTCCTACGAAGACTATGTCTAAAAGCGAGCCAAAGTTGACTGGCTCGCTTTTAGATACAGCTATTCCTTTTTCACATACCGTGTAAGAGGAGTATCCTCCAACCCGGAATAATTGGTTTTGGCCAAAACGCTGACAAGCTCATCTTCTGGAAAACGATAAGCGGTTAATTTCCCTCCAAACACACATCCTTGATCAATATTAATCGCATTCTGCCTCTTACTTCGTTCTGGCTCTGGGCGAGGGTCATGCCCCCAAATAACTACCATATCCGATAAATGATCTACCGTCCAATCTTTGCGGATGGGCCTTCCATCTGGACCTAAGCCTGCAACATCTCCATATCGGCAAAAGTTCTGGATAGCAGGTGAATCCTCCCCAATATAACTGTCCTTAATACCGGCATGTACGGCAACCAGGGCCTTTTTACCTCGATATTTCACAATAATATGAGATGGTGCTGACATGAGTAATTGCAAGCTAGCATAGCGAAATTGAGCAGTGCGTCGGGCACCGTGCTCCACCTCGTAACGTGCAAATTGCTGTTCCACCAGCTCATCACCATGCGCCAGCGTGACCCTTCTCCCATCTAGCCAACGTGCAATTTTCCATCCATGATTGCTGTCTACCATCTCAGCTAGCCCTTCTTTAATATGCCTGATAAAAAAATCAAGCAGCTTAAGTGATTCAGGCCCTCTACTCGTAATATCCCCTAGTGACAATATCTTTCTTCCCATAGGATGTTTATATAGCTGATCCTTTGCATCGAACGTGTAACCGAGCACCGACAACAGTTCAATAAATTCTTCATAGCAACCATGTATATCTCCAATGACATCTACGCCGCTATTTGCTGTGAAGAATTTGGATCGCTTCGGTATAAACTTTTTCACGCGACCAACCCCACTATTTTCCATATTCTTATAGTATTACCCTAAGTAGTCCTTTTTGATAAGTAATATAAAGAAAAACCCGAAGACTCGCTCCGGATTTTGGTGGGTTGCTATTTTTATTATTGTAGTTGGTGCTTATGGACATATATTGCCGCTTGTGTTCGATCTTCTACACCTAGCTTTGATAAAACATTACTCACATGTGTCTTTACCGTTTTAATACCAATAATTAATTCATCCGCGATCTCTTGATTCGATTTTCCCTGCCCAATTAACAACAGTACCTCCAACTCACGGGGTGTCAATTGCTGATGAGCCGGCGTCTGCGCGCCTGTACGGAACCTTGCCATGATCTTACTGGCTACCCGTGACTCTAATACAGGCTCACCGTCTACTGCGGAACGAATAGCTTTTACGATTTCAGATGCACGGGAGGTTTTTAACAGATAACTAAATGCTCCTGCTTCAATAACCGGATATACCTTCTCATCGTCAATAAAGCTGGTAAGTACAATAACCTTCGTCTGCGGCAACACTTCCCGAACTTTCCTTGTTGCCTCAATGCCTCCCATGCCCTCCATAACTAAATCCATGAGTACGACATCCGGTTGCATTTCCTCAACCAGACGCACCCCTTCTTCCCCGCTTGAAGCCTCCCCTACTACTTCTATATCATCTTCTGTGGATAAATAAGAAGCGAGTCCCATACGCACCATCTCATGATCATCTACTAACAATACCCGGATCATTCTCTCCATCTACTCCTTTTGGGTGTACGTCCAGCAGTAACGGGACGCGTATTTCGATCTGTGTGCCATTGCCTGGGGATGAGTAAATCTCCATTGCACCACCAATTTCATCAACCCTCTCACGCATGGACACCAATCCATAGGAGGTCATTTTTTCTCCTTCTGGATCAAAGCCAATACCATCATCCGCAATGCGTAAACGTACATGCCCTTGCAGCGTGAATAATTTTACTGTAATGCTATGTGCCCTGGAATGACGCAAGGAGTTGGATAGTGCTTCCTGAAGAATGCGAAACAGTTGATCTTCAATACCATTCGGGAT
Source organism: Brevibacillus laterosporus LMG 15441 (assembly GCF_000219535.2). NCBI lineage: Bacteria > Bacillati > Bacillota > Bacilli > Caryophanales > Paenibacillaceae > Brevibacillus > Brevibacillus laterosporus. The sequence continues at coordinate 697,950 of NZ_CP007806.1, read as the reverse complement.
ATTGGCAATGTTACTGATTTCCCAATTAATATCCAACGTATGCTTGATCTTCAGCTCTTCTAATAGCTCCTCAACCGCTTCACCCAGTGATTTGTTTTGTAATGTAGCCGGACGCAAATGCAACAGTAATGCTCTCATCTCTGCCTGAGCTCCTGCTGCCATTTCCTCTACCAGTTCAATCTGCTGTGCCGCTCGACTCGGATTTTTATCAATTAACCGTTTGATAGCAGCAGTGGTCATCGCAATAGCAAACAACTGCTGACTGACAGCATCATGCAATTCACGTGCAAGCCGCTGGCGCTCCTCTGTCACCGCGGCAGCTTTAACCTGATCATGCAATTCTGCATTATGCGTGGAGAGTCGCTGTAACGATGCCACTTGCCCCTCCCATTTAGCTGCAAGTCGATTTAACTGCCAGCCCAATTCGCCAATCTCATCCGAGCCTAATTCCGGTACCCGATAAGATAACATACCGCGTTCTAAATTCATCGTCGCCTCCCATAAGGAATGCAAACGCTTTTTTAACAGATTGCCAGCGATATAACCGCTGACTAGCCCAACAACTGTAGCCACTACTAATCCTACAATCAATTGAAAAAAGAAAATACGCCAGCTAAATTCAACGGTCACTGATACATGTAGATATTTAGCCAACCACTCATTGACCTCCGGACGATCCTTACTAAAATGACCGATCCATAGGAAAATACCAAACATCGTCAATACCGTGCTGTTTGTCCAGAACAGCGCTTGTTGAACCGCCTGCCACTGAATACTTTTTAATGTCGAATAGGATTGTTTCATATGTCTGTACACCCTCTCATCAGATGTACTTGACATCAATATCGCCCACCCAGAGCGAAATGATGATTTTTACTTTTTCAGTAGCTTCTGCGTAGTTATGAGTGGACAGCATCACCTTACGCGTAATCCCATTTTGACGATGGCCTAGTACTTCCAATTCTCCAATAGTCACCTCTGCCATCACCTGTACTGGCATATCGACCGGAACATAGATCGTGACATCTCCAATCCAGCCGTTGATGACTAGTGTGCCTTCCTTTTCAGGAATGACAGCACGGGACAGATCAATAACCACATCGCCGATCCCCTGCCAAATCCGCATATTTTTTAGCTCAAAACGACCAGAAATCAATTTATAATCACCAATTAACGAGCTACGTGTATCCTGTGGATTATGAATGTGAACGTGATCGTAAAACGTCTTATCAAAGCTTTTATGAAAGGATTTATCGCTAGATTTGTGCTGTTCTCTATGCGTGCCTTCTTGAGCCGAAATTGGTTCATCAGGCCCCGTATCAGAATAATAAGAACCAGAATAGCATTCGCCTTCAATTTTAGGCCCAAACTTTGAATAGGACTCCTTCTTTGTCTTTTGATCATTCTGCTCGCCTGTATAAAAGCTTTGACTCGTAGGCTGTGTCTGAATATCAGCCTGCATTTTTTCTTGTGCCTTTTTCCGCTGACTCTCCTTAAGTAACGCATCCATTTCAAGATCGAGATCATCTTGCTTAGCTGTTTCTGCTGATTGAGAATAAGCGGTTGTTTCTTGCAGCTTCTCTTCTGTATAAGTAAAGTCTTGGCCAAAATCATTCTGATTTCGACCTTTACGACGTATTAATCGAATGCCATAGTAAATAAAGAACATGGAAAAAATAAAGCCGAACAAATTATGAATGGCAATACCAAACCATTCCTGAAAAATATTAAGAATACCAATGGTTAATAAGATACCACCGGTAATTTTTCTTCCTCTTTTCCAAAATCGATACCCCCAAAAAATAAAGAGCAGAGGCCATAAGGAAAAAATGCTGAAAAAAATCAGCCCTAAATTATTGAGGAAGAGGCCTAAACCGACAAAGATGATAATGGTACCTGCCACCATTTTTTCTACGCGAGAAAATTTCAAACGAAGCCTACTCCTCTCTCAACTGATTTTTATCTTTTCTTACATACATATACAAAAGCTGGTGGGATATTAAACGGGGTAAATTTAATATCTACCGTAGAAAATCGCGATTCCAGTTCATTCTTCAGTTGCAAGGAGTACTGAAAGGTAACAAAAACCCCATCCGGTTCAAGGGATTCTACCACACAATCTAAGATATCACTGCGTAGCTTTTCAGGGAAAACAGCAAATGGCAGTCCAGAAACAATAGCATCCAGTGAAGGAATATTTAATTCATTCATATACTCTGATAATCTGACCGCTTCCGAGCAAATTGGTACCTGAGGAAAACGATGATGCAGCATTTGCTGGAATTGTGGATCACGCTCCACGATAAAAAACCGTGCATCCTTCTTCATCTGAGTAAGAATAGCACGTGTAAAAACACCGGTTCCTGGCCCCAATTCGGCAATATGTCCTACTTGCTCCCATGGAACATTTTTCATCATTAGACTACTTAAAAAACGCGAACTGGGGATCACGCTCCCTACTTGTCCCGGTCGCGAGACAAAGCGTCTCAGAAACACAAGTAAATCTGACATCTAGTAAACCCTCCTAGGGGAAAAGCAGCCCTAAACAGGGCTGCTGTGTGTAATAATATCTAGTTCTTTGTTGTTGACTCTATTTCTTCCCTATTTTCAGTGGATTTTCCTGCCAACTTCTCCTTTAATTTTGCTAATTCATAATCTAACTCGTCTTTTTTGTCCAGCTTTTTCAATGAACGGTGGTATTCAGAGTCCTCATACATACCACTCATGCTAGCTTCCGCTTCCATCTGCATTACTTTTTCCTCCATACGATGAAAACCGCGAGCCGCATTTTCAACACCTATGCCTGTTACATAAGAGTTTACTTGCTTTTGTGTACGGGCTACTTGAGCTCTGGACATTAACATATACTTTTTCGCACGCATTTTATAGAACTCTTCTTTTAGTTCAGCTAATTTTTCACGCATTTGCTGGGCAGCATTACTAGACGAATCCAATAATTCTTTTAATTCGAGTGCACGTGATTCGTATGTCTTCTGATCCAATAAAGCACGTCTAGCCAATTCGTCCTCGCCTTCAGTAAGAGCAAGCATCACTTGGCGCTCGCGTTTAGTTGCTAAAGTATTCGCCTCTTCATATTGTTGGCGGAATTTCTTCTCCTGAGCCACCTGACGAGCTACCGCTACTTCTACTCGACCAATCTCCGCTTCCATATCACGCATGTATTGTGTAAGCATAACAACCGGATCTTCTATGGAATCAATCGCATTATTTACGGAAGCCACCGTTACATCACGCAGTCTTTTAAAAATACTCATTTTAGAATTCCTCCTTAGAGTTTATCATTTTTTGGTTTTTGTAATCAAAACAAATCCTTATGTTGACGTTTCTTTAACTCGTTTTCCCAACAATCTAGCTTATCTTCACGCAATACACTTTGGGCCCATTCTCTCTCCCACATCGATGGAGTTGATTCATACGGAGCCGTATGTCGTTGGCCTTTCATAAGCTTACATCCAAAGTAGATGATCGCAATTGCTAGCAAGCAACCAAATAGCAAGCTCAATTTATTTAAGAGCATTAATAGCCCGAAGAGGAAAACAAATATTCCCCATCCTTTATTTCCTGTTGAGCCAGCGCTTAACACCTTTTTGCAACCATAGACCATTAACAGTCCTGCGATAAACATGGGGATTAACCTGTCGATTCCTAGCCCTAGTTTGTCAAGCAATACCAGTACCCCTACGACAATCAGCGTAAGCCCCAGAAATAATTTTCCGGATTGCCCTTGCAAGTGTTTTCCCTCCTTTTTTCATTCGCTTGTTGTTCATGACCTTATTGTAGTCGACCCTGAAATAATCTATAACGGGCGAGCGGATGGTTTTCGACTCAGCCCTGAGTCGGAGAGAATGTCCATCCTTGAAAGGAAAGATAGATTACCCTATTACATGGATAGGAAAATTAGATAAAGCAACAGGAAACGACAGAAATTTTCACCTTGTTTCTACTAATAGAAAATAGAAGAGAAATGTCACTCTTATCAAAAATAGATAAGACGGGTATTCTCCAAAAAGATTACTTAAAAATATGTCAAAATGGTGAACTTTAATATAAAAAAAAGGGAAATCGCGACGAAAGTAGAATTTAATCTCTCTGTGTAAAAAAAAATCGAAAATTAGCCGAATTCCAGACAATGGAAACGGGGGAACCAAACTTTGGGGTGAATAGCTGTTCTTTCAAAACAGCTTAGGGAAACCTTTCGACCGAACCCATCAGCTAACCTCGGAGGCTTAAAAGGAAGGGGCTCTTTCGTTGCGTAAGTTTGTGTGTTCCATACTAACGACTGCATTACTAGCCGTGGGTGGAGGTTCTGTATTCGCATCCTCCGACTCATTAGACAAGACCATCAATCCTTTGTATGGCGTACCTTACAAAGCAGCCGGTAAATCTACTTACGGTTTTGATTGCTCCGGATTTACTGGATACGTGTTTGGGGCTTTAGGTGCAAAACTTCCAGCTTCTTCTTCTGCCCAATTTGAAATCGGGGAATCAGTAGATCGAGAAGACCTGAAACCAGGAGATTTAGTGTTTTTTAACACGAATGGAAGAAGCATCTCACACGTAGGCATCTATATTGGAAACAATATGTTTGCTCACTCGGAAACAGGAATTGGAGTAACGAAGACAAGCCTTGATGATCCCTACTATTGGAGCAAAAAATACGTAGGCGCTAAACGTGTAGCAATTCCAGAAATGGAAGACTAAAATCTTTTTCACGGAAGCTGAAAAAGAAGCACAACCTTTTTATACAAAAGCCAGGGACATGAGTCTCTGGCTTTTTCTGACTATAATTAGTACCAGCTCACATGATAAGACTATATCTTTCCTTATATTTAATTGTGCCATACACCCTTATCCATGATATGATGAAATTAACTGCATTTCGTAGAAACTAGGAGGGTCTCCCTTGAAAGATCATATTTTTGTCGTGGACGATAACCAAGAGATTGTCGATCTGCTCCAAGATATTCTTGAGAATGAAGGTTTTGACGTTTCTCATGCTAATAGTGGAGAAGAAGCACTTGCAAAGCTAGATAGCGGGCTAACCCCCAACCTCATTTTACTTGATATCATGATGCCACATATGAGCGGATATGAACTATGCGCGCAAATTCGCCGTGAACGGGAAATGCCTATCATTTTCTTAAGTGCAAAAGGTAAACCAGTAGATAAAGTTGTAGGACTAGAAATCGGTGCTGATGACTATATCACCAAGCCTTTTGATACGGAAGAATTGTTGGCTCGCATCCGTGCTCATCTTCGCCGCTATGACCGTTTGAGAAAATTAACTGCCCAGAATGAACAACTAGACAAGGAAGCTGGAAATTCAGCTCTCACCATCTTAAAATTCAAAGGGTTGGAAATTCATAAGGAAACTTACTCTGTCTATGTAGGGGAAAATAAAATTGATTTATCTACAAAAGAATTTCAATTATTAACCTTTCTAGCAGAGAATCCAGGTATTGTTTTTACCCGAGAGCAAATCTATGATCGCGTATGGGGCTATGGTTATGGCTCACTTAATACTGTTACGGTACATATTAAGAACCTGCGCGAAAAGCTAGAAACTGAACGCACATTTATTAAAACACAATGGGGAACTGGTTACGTCTTTATTGGGGAGCGTATCTAATTCGTGAAAATCAGCAATAAAATACTGCTCGCCTTTTTAGCTGTCATCGTGATTCATATTTTGGCCTATCGCTTTGTTTTTCAAAACATTATTGTGGATCAGCTTAAAACAGATCGCCACGAGCAGTTTTTGCTGGGAAAAGAAGTGGCTGAGAGAGTCAGCTTTAATGAAGTGATTCGTCGTTCCTTGTTTAAAGATCCCAATGAATTAAAAGAATTAACGAAACAGTTACCAGAAGACCTGATGTATACGATTGTGGTAGAGGATGAGAATGGACATGCCATTACCACGAAAACCTCCGAAGCCTATAATGCAAAAGGCAAAGGATTAAAAAAGGTAATAGCAGAGTATTCCATTGATCGTAGTGCTCCTGTACAAGGTAGGACTGTTGTTCGATTTTATACAGATGATTATGATATTCTCTCTTCTAAAGGAGTTACCATGATCATTGTGTATATTTATGTCAGCTTAATTTTCATAGGTATTATTCTATTTATTGTGGTCATTCGTTGGATACTCCGCCCTGTTAATGAGCTTTCTCGTGTTACTCAGGAAATTAAGCTAGGCAAACGAGATGTTGCCTTTTCTTATCAATCTACCGATGAATTTGGGCAACTATTCCGCTATTTCGATGACATGGTGGAAGAGCTCAATTTTGTCGAGGAACGACAACAAGAATTGATGGCTGCAATTGCGCATGATTTTCGTACGCCTTTAACTACAATCAAGGGGTATGCCTCTTATATTGCTTCAGGTCGGGTTACCGATCTTGAGCGAATACAGAAGCAAATGGCAAAAATAGAAGACAAGGCTCTTGATTTGGAAAACCTATTGGATGAGCTACAGGATCATAATCAATTGATGGGTCGTTTTCCACTCAACCTAACTCGTATTCATATCCGAACATTCGCTAGCAACATCGCTGAGGAATACGCCACCCGTCTGGAGCAAAGCCCCATCAGCTTTTCCAGTAAATTCCGCGTTTCTGATTCCTTACATATGGAGGCGGATGAGCAAAAGCTACGACGTGTTTTAGAAAACCTACTAAATAACGCGATACATTATAATAAACCTGATGGAAGTATCCTGTTTACCTGTGATATGGGAAACAATGAGGTGAGCTTCTCTGTCATTGATAAAGGGGACGGTATCGCAGAAGAAGATTTATCGAAAATCTTCACCAAATTCTACCGTGCGGAAAAATCACGTAATCGCAATAGTGGTGGTACAGGATTAGGCTTAACAATTTGCCAGCGACTTGTTGAACGGCATTCTGGAAAAATCACGGTAAGCAGTCAGGTAGGTATAGGAAGCGCCTTTACCGTAACCATTCCGCTTAAACAGAAAAAAACAGCGCCTGATATACCTGTACCACAGGATTAGGAGAACCAACCGTTTTTCCCACAGGATAATCAACTAAGAAGGTCACTATAAAAAATACCGCATCCGAGCTACTTGGATGCGGTATTTTTTTATGGCCGTGTTATCGTTTCCTTACTGCCATACAGACGGTATCCCCGGATTATGCCTCTCGTTCCTCAAGTAATCGCAAGGATTCAATACAATACTCCACAATTTCATTTATATCAGGGATATTTCCTTCATCGATTTTCCGATGAAAATCCAGTTTAATTCGTACCTGAAATTGTTCAGGCGGCCATCTAAATTCCTGATGCTCATCTACAGTAAACATGACCTGTTGTGTGATATGCGGTCGATGTCCCCAAATTTCATTTAACAAATCAATTACTTGAACAGATTCGTAGCGTACATCCCTCATGGATACATCGAAATGAATGCATATCCGACAGCCCATCGGTACAGCAAGTGTTTGCTCTAACTGCTCACTTGCGATATCCGCTAGTTCTGTTGAGAGCTGAATTTCGGCAGTAACCTTATGCTTGCTATCGTCTTCCTTGGAAGACAATAAATGAAATTGAATATGAAAATAACGTCCAAATTTAGCCATATCAACAGCATCTACTCGATTTATTACCAAAATATCGCCATCCAAATCATGATCATAAACAGCGCCTTCTAATACAACCTTTATATTGTCATAAATAATTGGATGAAACATCAAATAGCTCCTCTCCATATTCTGTTCTTAGAATGCCCTGTTTTTTTGGCTGGTGCAAGTAAAACGAAAAGAAAAATGAATGACTTCAATCCTTTTCTCATTAACAGCTACATTCATACACAAAATGTATACCGATAAAAAAAAACCACTCTGCTTGACTGGCAGAATGGCTTAAGAAAGGGTGTGTATAGGGAGAAAAGAAAGGGTTCCATAAAAGAGTATTTTATTGCAAATTGATTAAGCTTCTACGATGATGTACTTCTTCTCGGAGCACTCCAAGCATTCGGACATATAGGATTCGGCTTGTTCTGCAATCGGTTGACCACAGCATTCACATTGTTTTGGTCCCAATGTAGCAAAGAAATGAGTCAATTTCTCCATGTTAATCGCCTCCGTATGTTTTCGTGCTTCAATTGTCATTTGTTGATCTTATTGTACTACAACAGTATCTAAATAAAAAATCTTGTTATATCACATTTTACAGCGATTATCTGGTATTTGGTTACCCTATCTCTCGAATACTCTTTATTTCTCTGTATTAATACTATTTTTACTAAATAACACTGTTATAATACAAGAAATAATATCCAGCGCTGAAAAGGACTGGGTAAACAACAGGTTACTACACCTAGAAGGAAAGGAAAAATGAATTCGTGTTTCTAATTTTTTGTGTAGCGTCTAAATGAAAACATGCTTGAACCTGCCCTCTTCTCCCGTCATGACGTAATAGATTAATATGGATGCCTTTGATTTTTTGACATTATAGTAAGGTTTCTATATAATGAATGATAGTCATTCATTTTTGAAAGGGAGGTAATCAACATAGCTAACACTTCTGATGATAAATACAATAAAATTTTAAAAGCTGCCATTGACGTCATTTCAGAAAAAGGACTCGATAAGACTTCCATTTCAAATATCGTACAAAAAGCAGGAGTTGCACAAGGAACCTTCTATTTATATTTTTCGTCTAAGAAAGCCTTAATTCCAGCCATTGCAGATAATCTTCTCACCACCACCTTAGAAAGAATTAAAGAAAAGATTCAAGGGAAAGAAAACTTTTGGGACGTCTTAGAGGTTGTGATTGACGAAACCTTTCACATAACCGATTCTTACAAAGACATTATTGTCCTTTGCTATTCCGGTCTTGCTATAGACCATTCAATGGAGAAATGGGAAGCGATATACCGTCCCTATTATCATTTGTTTGAAGTTATCTTAAACAAAGCCATAAACGATAACGAGATTATCAGTGATATTAATATCGAGCGAATGGCAAAAATGATTATTAACCTTGTTGAGAATGCGGCTGAACGATTTTATATAGGGCGTGATCAGGAAGATACTGTGGATATAGTTAAGGCTGAGACCTATAACTTCATCAAGAGATCACTGTTACAAAGTAAATAAAGCTATCAGGTATGTGCCATATTTTTTTTAAGACAAAAATGACTGACATTCATTCATTTCTTAGTGATAAAGCATAACCGTTACGCGACTCTACATTCTAAGTTTAATTTCATTAGAACCTACAGACAATAAAAGCAAAGAAGTACATGAAGAAGAGGCCGATTACGTAACTAATTCTTTGTGCTTATACCGAGCATTTTGAAATGAGTGATTTACCATTTTAAAAAAAGGAATGATTGTTTATGAATAGAGCTTGGATTTATGTCATGTTAACTTGTTTATTCGAATTGCTTTGGGTTTATGCTTTTAACGTGGCAGCAGCATGGTGGCATTGGGCTATTGTGGTTGTCATTATTATTGCAGATTTTTATCTACTCTCTAAAGCATGCGAGACATTACCAACGGGTACAGTTTATGCTATTTTCGCAGCAGCAGGTACAGTAGGCACTGCCCTTATGGATATTTTTATCTTTGAAGGGGTATTCAGCTTGGCAAAAGGTCTATTTATGGGGCTTCTAGTCATTGGCGTGATCTCATTAAAGCTTGCAGACAATAAAGGCGGAAACACACAAGGGAAAGGAGCTGCTTAATTATGGGTTGGTTATTTGTTTTTCTAGCGGCAATATTTGAATTAATGGGAGTAATAGGCTTAAAGAGATTTAGTACAAATAAAACTTTGATAAATACGGCTCTTTTCTTTGGAGGGTTCGGTGCATCTTTTGCCTTCCTTTACACAGCTCTTCAATATCTTCAGTTAAGTGTAGCCTATGCCGTTTGGATTGGTGTGGGAACAGCCGGTGCAGTACTAGTGAATATGATTTTTTTCAATGAGTCAAAGAGCATAGGACGTATTATAAGCCTCATCATCATTGTCATCGGTGTAACTGGACTCAAAGCAGTGTCTTAACCTACAGTCCTATCGAGTAAAAGCAACAATAGCCTTCCCATCATGGAAGGCTATTGTTTTATTTAAAATCAGATTTATTACCAGTGGGGACCTGACAGCTTAAGACTGCGAGGCGGCTCTGGAAAGTTCATTTCCTGTTGCTGGTACATTTATTTTTTGCTTCAAAAAATTCAGTTCCTGCTCTTCTGTGATATAACCTAGCTTTTTCATTCGGCTTAATACCACATGTTGCCGGGTCATTGCCTTATCAGGATATTTGATTGGTGAATAATTTTCTGGTGCTTTTGGTAAGGCTGCAAGCATTGCTGCTTCACTTTCATTAATTGTTTTTAGCTTTGGATCATGTAATCGTACCGTTTTACCAAAATAATATTGTGCTGCTGCTTCAATGCCATATTTTCCATGACCAAAGTAGATATTGTTTAAATACATCTCTAGGATTTCATCCTTAGAATATTGGCGTTCTAAATTCATCGCAATGAAGGCTTCTTTTAGCTTGCGTGTATAGGTTTTCTCATTTGTTAAAAATAAATTTCTAGCTAGTTGCATGCTAATCGTGCTTCCGCCTTGCCGCTTGCTTTCTGACATCGTATTAATCCATAAAGCTCGTCCAAATGCAATGTAATCAATTCCTTTATGGTAATAGTAGCGATGGTCTTCAATCGCAATAAAAGCGTCCTTCAGATAAGCAGGCATCTCATCTGTAGCAACATACGTCCCTTTGCCTCCTAAACTACTTCCTACCGTCTTACTTAAGATCTGTTGGTCTATTAAATAAGAACCGGCTATAGTTACAATAGAGTATGCAATAATCTGGAAAAAAAGCGCAGCAATCAATAATATTACTAACCACTTTGGTACACGTGTACGTCGGGCTTTAGGCTTGCTCTTTTTTAACGGTTGTGCAGTTCCTTGTAAGACATGATTCATGATTGCTGCCTCCTTTCTATTTATAGGACGTTGTTTTCTTTGACATGTTTCGACTTTTGCCTCGTTGTAACCTAATTGTAGTCCAACAATCTTCCCATTACCTATTGATAAGTCTTACAGAAACCTTAAATTTTTGTAAGGTTTCTTGGTTTATTGATGGGTACTATAACAGAAAAAAGCCTGACTCCCATAAGGAATCAGGCCTTAATAAACTACTCGGATAAAGCGCATACCTACACAGCTTCGTAAATTTCCTCGTAACGCTTACCGATTTCTTCGTCGTTTAAACCGAATTCTTTCATACGTTTAATCATTACTTGAGCCCAAATGTTTGTGCGTTCAGCAATTTTAGCGAATTTCTTTGCTTCTTTCCCTTTACGCTTAGAGCGCTCTTCGCTGTTTGCCTTTAAGTTATCAAGAATGAAGATCATACGCATGGTATCTTCTTCGCTCAAGTTTTTCCATTCACTATCTAAAAATACCAATACGTCTTTATAATACTTATCAAATTCAAGGAAAGAGATTTCTGTATCCATGTTTAGATATTCTTTCAATTGGTCAAACAATGCATCCATCTTTTTGTAACACTCCCTTAATTGGCTTAAGCACCATTATAACAAAAATGAAGAAGACAGGGAAAGAAAAAAGCACGAATGTTATCAAGTAGTAATTATTTCTAAACAAACGTTTTCGCAAGAATCCCTTTCCAAATATACCCTGTTACTCGCTAACTTTCTCTTCTCACTATCTCTCATTCCTCACCTGGAATACCTGCTCTGCTCGGTTCTGCTTGGTGGATTGTTTTTTATTTGTTAGTATAGAAGCTATCGGTTACAATTTCGTGTAGCGTGTATCGTAGTTTCTAAGAAAGAGGTTTGTCTCATGAATAATAGAAGGAACCACCCCAAACAGCACTTTACGAAAAACAACAGGAAATTTACCAGTAAAAATCAAGCTCCAGCCAAACAATATACGGTAAAAGAACCGTCTGAATTACTACCGTTTTTATTACAGCATATTACAAATCTCAGCCGTAACTCCATTAAGTCCCTGTTAACACGTGGTCAGGTATTAGTTAACGATAAAGTTGTGACAACCCATAACCATGTATTGCACCCTGGGCAAACGGTCTGTCTACAGAATAAGAAGGTTTCGGAAACGCCTCCGATGATTGGCATCAAAATTTTATATGAAGATGCTGATGTTATTGTTGTCCAAAAAGAAGCTGGCTTGCTATCAATTGCTTCACCGCAAGAGAAGGAATTAACTGTCTATCGTCAATTAATGGCCTATGTTCGTCTTGAGAATCCCCAAAATAGGATTTTCGTTGTGCACCGCCTAGATCGAGATACATCTGGCGTTATGATGTTAGCTAAAAGTGAACGGGTTCAACAGGCACTCCAAAATTCCTGGAAAGACAGTGTCAAGGAACGCTTGTATGTTGCCCTTGTGGAAGGTAACGTGAAAAAGCAAGAGGGAACGATTTCATCCTGGCTAAAAGAAAGTAGTACATTAAAAATGTATTCCAGTCACCGTCCAAATGATGGACAGCATGCTATTACTCACTATAAAGTGCTCCAGTCTGATCGGAATTTCTCCTTGCTGGAAGTCCAACTAGAGACAGGCCGGAAAAATCAAATCCGCGTCCACATGGAAGATATCGGACACCCTATAGTAGGTGACAAGAAATACGGCGCTAAATCTAAGCCAATCGGTCGATTAGGGCTACACGCACGAGTCTTAGCCTTTGTGCATCCTAGTACGGGCGAACTGCTGCGTTTTGAAACAGATATTCCTAAGACTTTTTTTCATCCATTTAAGAAGGAAGTCTAACACGAAAAGTAAGCAAAACCGGTCTAGTTGCTTGACATTCCAATAAGCATTTACATATACTGTAAGTGTATAAAAATCTAACATGATAATGAGGTGTAGAAAAGGATATGATGATTTTATCGACTGTTCTTCTAAGAGATTAGGCTTACTACGGGAGAAGTCTGCCCATTTTTCATAAGCCAATCTGAGGACAGTAGATAAAAAATCTTATTCCTTTCTTACTAACATTATTGGGTAGTGGGTAAGGTATATTCGCCTTACCCATTTTTATGTTCAGCTAATTGAATATTGTTTTTATCATGCTGTTCTCTCGTTGGCTTTCCATGTGAAAGAATAAGGAGAGAATACGTAATGAGCATATTAGCGGTTGAAAATGTTACACAGATGTATGGCGATAACATTATCTTTCAAAATATAAGCTTTCGACTACTTCAAGGAGAGCATGCAGGTCTAGTTGGCAGCAACGGAGCGGGAAAATCAACTCTCCTTCGCATTTTAGCAGGGGAACTCCTCCCTGATTCAGGGACAGTGAAGTGGCTCTCTCATCTCAAAATCGGTTACCTACAGCAGCATATTCATTTACAGGCTGGCACAACCATTTTGCAGTATTTACAAGGAGCTTTTGCCCATCTGTATGAGATAGAAAAAAAGCTGCTTCAAGTAACAGAGGAAATGGCTACCCCTAAAGATAATCTTGAACGATTGTTAGCTCGCTATGGTGAGTTGCAAAGTATTATGGATCACTCTGACTTTTATCAGATAGAAGCCAAAATAGAAGAAATTGCTTCTGGACTAGGCATTTATGAGCTTGGTATGGATCGCGATGTGGAAACGCTCAGCGGTGGCCAACGAACAAAGCTTTTGCTAGGAAAGCTTTTATTAGAAGAACCCCATGTTTTGTTACTGGACGAGCCAACAAACTATCTTGATGACGCACATATTGCATGGCTTATCAATTATGTAAAAAGCTATAAGCATGCCTTTCTTGTGGTCTCACATGATCAGCGGTTCCTCAACGAAATCACAACTGCCATCTATCATTTAGAGCATCAGACGATCAAACAATATACAGGTAACTATGATTTTTTCCTAACAAGCTATGCCCAAAATAAACAGCAACTACATGATGCATATGAACGGCAACAAAAAGAAATATCCAGGCTAGAGAATTTTATTGAAAAAAATCGTGTTCGCAAGGCTAAACAAGCAAAGAGTCGTGAAAAGGCATTAGAAAAAATAGCTCGAATGGAGAAACCCACCTCCTCCATGCAGCCACGCTTTATGTTTCACATTCATTCGGAGCCAGTTAGCCAGATTTTAGAAGCGCGCAATTTACAAATCGGCTATACAGAGCCTTTATTGGGGCCAATTGATTTACGAGTAACCCGCGGTGAAAAAATCGCAATTGTAGGCTATAACGGTATAGGTAAATCTACCATGCTTCGCACATTGCTAGGATATCTGCAACCGTTACGTGGTAATGTACGAATTGGAGAACGAGTAAAACCAGCATATTTTTCACAAGAAGGATCGGCTTCGAATCAAACACCTCTTGAGCAAGTGTGGTCATTACGGCCTGATTTAACACAAAAGGAAATAAGACAGGAGCTAGCAAGATCCGGTCTTAGTGAACAGCATATTCGGCAAAAGGTCTGCTCATTGAGCGGTGGAGAACAAGCAAAGGTCAGACTATGCGAGCTTATGCTAACAAACAGCAACGTACTCGTGTTAGATGAACCGACGAATCATTTGGATACTGGGGCAAAAGAGGCTTTTAAAGAGGCACTCAAACAATATGAGGGTACAATACTGCTTGTTTCTCATGAGCCTGCGTTTTATGAAGACTGGGTTACGCAAATCTGGCGAGTACAGAATTGGTCCTAAGCGTAAAAGAAAAGGTTTCAACGGGAGTATCCCCTCCGTTGAAACCTTTCTTATCATTAAGCTGAACATTGCCAATTATTTGACTTAGATCATTACACGAGACGTTTGCTTCGCTCCATAAAGTAAACGTTCACTACTACGTTAATTGCTGAAGAAGATACAGCACTGAGATTAGCTACGATGTACATCTTCAAGTGGCAAAATTTGTACGCTCGTTTGAAGCTTCCCGTTAGGACTTAACTCTCTACTCCCCCTTCTTGCTTTACTACTATCTCACTGGTATCTGCTTGTTGTTGCAACTGCATTTTAAATAAAGGAATCACTACACAGACGGCTATTATGAATAATAGTCCGGAAATTTGATAGCTTGCTTGTAAAGAAACGGCCTCTTTAACCACCCCTGCTAAGCTCATTGTTACGACCATCATTCCTGAAAATAAGGGGCTCAGAACTCCATTTACCCTTCCAACAAATTTTTGCTCAGAGGAAAACAAAATCATGGTATTAATCCCAATTTGAATACAGGGGAAAAATAACCCGTTTACGAATTGAAAGATCAACACAATCCAAAAGCTTTGCGTAAGGCTAATACCACATACGGAAAATGCACTGCTCAAAAGCCCCAATGCAAGTAGTTTTTGTGGTGCAATTTTTTTTGAAAGAGTCATTACCACCGCCCCTCCAAGGAGCATAGCTGCCCCCGTCGTTGTGAACAACCATTGCAAGTTCTCTTTCGGTAATCCTAATTGTTCTACAACTACAAAAATACCCAATGGCTGGATAAGACCTACAGCCAGACCCACTCCTATGAAACACATGCTTAACCGGCGTAAGACAAATTTAGACCATACATACCGTAACCCATCCCCCATTTCTTGGAGCAGGCTTGTTTGACCATGGTTCTGTTCTGGACGCTGATCTTTTGGCAATTGATACAGGACGGCTGCCGATAATAAAAAGGCAATCCCTGTTACTCCAATAGAAATTGTAATGCCGAAGCTTTGATATATCATTGTTCCAATCGCTGGACCAAGAATCATAAAAATTGCTACCAGGGTTTGAAATATAGCCATTCCGGCCTGCATTTGTTCAGCCGGTACATGCTGTTTAAACAGCTTCATGGCAGACGGCTGTGAGAATTGCGATAAAATCGCAGAAAACAATGTAACAAAAAAAATAGCCTTCCACGATCCAAACATCAGCGTTCCCAATACACAAAACACAGAAATGGCACTTAATATGTCGCACCATACCATTGTCCGCTTTGGTCTCCAGCGATCAGCAAATGTCCCGCCAATAAATGAAAAAATAAAGATGGGGGCAAACTCTGCCACTGAAATCAAAGAGACGATATACGGGTCATTATTTGTAATCTCCATGACGTAGAGAAGGACAGCAAAATTACGAACCCACGTACCAATCTGTAGAAAAATTCCTGATAAAAGAATAACGCGTATAAACGTATGTGAAAAAATATGCGGTTGTTTTATTGTTTCCACCATATTTCCCCCTATTTTTGAAAGAAAAAAGAGATAGTCACAGTTTGCTATCTCCATTCATCCCCTGTTGAAAATTTTTATTCGTAAAAAGCTACTGGTATAACTACAGAACGCCTTCTTCTCTGAAAAAACTTTAAGCAAAAATGTACCCCTATTACTACCTCAAGGGGGACTCCAATTAGCGAAAAACCACACTTCAGCTCCTATTGTGCTGTGCTATGATAACCCGCTTCCCCATAAGGTTGTAGCTTGACTAACCACTTTTCGTACATCTTGTTTAATTCATCAGCAGGGTCAAAATATCCCTCTTTCTTTTCCTTTAGCTCCTCCAAAACCTCAAAAATAAAAGCTTCCTCTCCATATTCATTCCATTCCTGCTGTAGCTGTTTATTTGGATGAGTACCTGTTTTTAATTGAAAGTACCGACCGTTCATCATCTTTAAATTAGGCGTACTTCCTACGAATATTTTTTGATTGCGGATGTTTTTAATTTGATATACTCCTCCCACTGGCTTGGTTTCTTTGTATTGGCGTTTTAATTCCGCTTTTCTGCTTGTAGACATCATAATTTTCCTTTCTGTGTAAGATATGGCTGTCAGAAATGCCTTCACCTAAAATCAAACAGGTTTTTTATTTGTTTATATAATAATAGACATTATATGTTTTTGTCTATAATTAAATGTGATTATTGATTTATGTTCCCCATTCTTTCTTTTCATTCATCTCCTTTTTCATTAGCTTACTGTTGTCATAGCAAGTTAATCGTCTACTAGCGGGGGAAAAACACTTT
The DNA here is from genome assembly GCF_000219535.2 of Brevibacillus laterosporus LMG 15441. Classification (NCBI taxonomy): domain Bacteria; kingdom Bacillati; phylum Bacillota; class Bacilli; order Caryophanales; family Paenibacillaceae; genus Brevibacillus; species Brevibacillus laterosporus. The sequence goes on along the minus strand of NZ_CP007806.1, from coordinate 680,967 downwards.
GCTTCTCCCTTTATTGGTAAATTTCGTTTTCTCCTTACCTACAGAGGAGCTATAATGGTGGGGATGGACAGAATATCACCTAATGGAACAGGAGGTAGCAAATGAAGCCGATTGTAGAAATTGCAAATCACGTAGGTATTACTGAGGATGATCTGGAGCTGTATGGGAAATACAAGGCTAAGCTATCATTAGATGCATGGGAAAAACGAAAGGATCAAGCAGATGGAAAATTAGTGTTAGTGACTGCCATGAACCCTACACCTGCTGGAGAAGGTAAAACACTGACAACTATTGGACTCTCTCAGGCACTAAATCATATTGGTAAAAAAACAATAGCCGCCTTACGCGAGCCTTCACTAGGGCCATGCATGGGGATGAAGGGCGGAGCTACAGGCAGTGGCAATGCTCAAATACTACCCGCAGAAGAAATCAATCTACATTTTACAGGCGATATTCATGCCATTACAGCAGCGCATAATTTATTATCCGCCCTTATTGATAATCACCTTTTTCAACATAATTCACTACGACTTAATCCAAGCAAAATCGTCTGGAAACGAGCACTCGATATGAACGATCGTTCACTTCGACATATTGTAGTTGGATTAGGCGATACGAATGGAGTAGTTCGTGAAGACGGCTTTATGATCACTACAGCATCAGAGATCATGGCCATCCTTTGTTTAAGCGAAAGTTTGGAAGATTTAAAAGAACGTCTGGGTCAGATCATTATCGGTTATGACCTGGATGATAACCCAGTAACAGCTAAGCAATTAGAAGCTATCGATGCTATGACTGTTCTTTTAAAAGAAGCAATCAAGCCTAACCTCGTACAAACCACTGAAGGAACTCCTGTCATTGTGCATGGTGGGCCTTTTGCCAATATCGCTCACGGCTGCAGCAGTGTAATTGGTACCAAACTTGCTCTAAAGCTAGCCGATTATGTAGTAACAGAAGCTGGATTTGGCGCTGATCTTGGTGCTGAAAAATTCTTTGATATCAAATGCAGGAAAGCGGGCCTCACACCTCAGGCTGCTGTACTAGTCATTACTGTAAAAGCAATTAAATATAACGGAGGTGTAACAAAAGACGAGCTGCAAAAAGTCAACCTGCCTGCTTTGGAAGCCGGTTTTGCTAACGTGCAACGTCACATCGAGAACTTACAAAAATTTGGTGTGCCTGTGGTAGCAGCGATTAATCATTTTGCAACAGATTTTCTTGAAGAGGTCGCTTTTGTCAAAGAAAAATGTCAGACTCTCGGTATCGAAGTGGCAGTTTCAAATGTGTGGGCAGATGGTGGTGCTGGCGGTGTGGAACTTGCTGAGAAGCTAGTTAGTGTGCTGGAGGAAGCTCCTTCTCACTATAAGCCACTGTACGACTTAAACAAACCCATAACAGATAAAATCAAAACGATTGTGACCGAAATCTATCGTGGCTCTGATGTTTCCTTCTCACCAGCAGCCATGAAAACGTTAGGTAAAATTGAAGAGTTAGGGTTGTCAGACTTGCCTATTTGCATGGCTAAAACACCTTATTCCTTCTCAGATCAAGCCAGCTTATTAGGAGCTCCTGCGGATTTCGTAGTGAATGTAAGTGAAATTCGTCTCTCGGCCGGCGCTGGATTTATCGTGGTTCTTACGGGAAATGTGTTGACCATGCCGGGATTGCCAAAAGTACCTGCTGCTCAGCATATTCGCTTAGATAAGAATGGACAAGTAACAGGACTAATGTAGAATGTAGATAAGCAATCCCCCTTTACGTAGACGATAAGAATAACCTATCTAGTTACGTAAAGGGGGATTTTCCTATAAAGAATCAAGAACACCCTAATTGATATTGATACTATTACTTTTCAAACATATCTTTTAGCTTCGATTTTGCCTTTACAAATTTGGGTGAATGGACCACATCGGTGTCCCCCTCCTGCTGATCTTGATGAGTCATAATAATATCCAATACATAAGAATATATGGTAAGCTCATCAGGGGTTAAATTATTAATCCCATATTTACCTATATAATCAAGAATAAACTGTGATTCTTCAGAGTTTGTGCCGGTATTGTAGCTGATCTTTTTATCTAGCATATTGTAAATCGCTATGGATTCATCCCAAAATAACCGACCTACACTAGCCGGCTTACTTGTACCATTTGCGGGTATGGTAAAATTAACTACAACAATTGTAGCTACTCCCATCACTCCTAAAATGAGAAGGACAATAAGACACCTCATCACTGGCGACATTTTAAGCCGTTTTCCACAATGCGGGCAAATCTCAGCCTTTACTGAAATCTGCTTTTGGCAAACCTTACAGCTAGTAAGTAGCTGTTTTTCTTCCGCTTTATGTAATTGATTTTGTCTAAACATCAAAAAAACAAGTAAGCCAATAAGTACAATAAAAACGGTTATAAATCCCATAATTACAGCAATAGACAAGCATAGCACTCCATTCCTAATAAGATGTCAAGATTGGCAAACAGTACTTTTCTCTCTTGTTAGCTGGCTGAAGCTATTAGTCTCGGGATAAAAATATCGTTTCCTGCTCTCGTTTCTTTTTTACTAGATAGGAATACAATCCAAGTTTATTAAAATGGATTATACATTTATTCTATATTTTCACAAAAATATGTATAAACAAGAAAATTATATCATGTCAGGTTAGGAGTTTCACTATTGCTTGTTGTAATTCATCATGAGAACTTCAGTAATAGGTCCAATTATAGTTAATAAGCTACTACACCATGTTATGGATACTGCAAACAGCTAGATCAGTTTGAAATTGGTGACGATACCATCTCATAGATTAAAAACAAGGGTTTTCTCGGCTCAATAGCTTGTAAAAGGACTATATACAATGGAAGCGGCCACTCTTACAATTGTGACCGCTAGTGTTGGTTTTATTCTCAAAAAACTCAGAAATTTATTAAGCTTCCAGTAGCACCTTTTGCTCAGGTTGCTCCAGTGTCGCTAGTAACACCTTTTGCTCCTGCACCAGTTTGTAATAATAATACGATGCCATCAACAACTATATCTAAAGTTGATGCAGAAGGAATCTTATTAATAAGAACCAATGCTTCAGTGCCGTTACAGGTACAACAGAAATTGTTTCGTAGATAGTAGTCCAGTTACGATGTTTGTAATAATGCGATGCTATCAACTACTATATCTGCAGTTGCTGGAGAAGGAACATTATTAATAAGAACCACTGCATCAATCGCCGTTAGAGGTACAATTGAAGTTGTTTCGTAAATGGTAGTCCAATTTTTATTATTCGTGTTATCAGGAAGATGATCAAACGGAATTGGCGTACTCAAACCGATACTAACAGGGAGAGCAACTATATTTAAATAAATGATTGTAATATCTACCTGAGGGCTTGGCAATCCCCCTGTTTTTGCGATTGATAGAAAAAATTCAAAACTCTCTCCGGGTACTACAGGTACTAATTGAGTCAAGAGACTACTAGTCGTACCTCCAAGTAATTGTGCAGAAAAATTACCTGTGTGACTGTGCAGGTTAGTAATGGATACATTTGAAGAACCCCATGGGGTAAGGGTTCCCGTTTCAAAATCTCCATTTACAATTCTATTGATAAAGGACATATAAATCACCACTTTCATAATAAATATTATTGGTGCTATTGCATTATATGGTGATTTTCTATTTTTGAAAGGGCATGTACCATCAGATAAAAACACATATTTTGAATGGAATAGATTATTATTGTCTGACGACGCACAAAAATTATGTAATAAATTATAAAGAATCAAATTTATGTCGTAAAAATAATAACGCAAACTTGATTCTTACCTGCATATTTAAAAGCAAGAAGGAAAAGGGTGAATAATTACAGAATTCCACATTAGAAAAGAGGACTTTTGGATCTTTTGGAATGAAACTGAATGGGGTGATCTTTCTTTACTATCAACATCACTCACTAAGTATCGCCATTAGTTGATTCTACCGTTTCAGCAAACCCTTGGTGATAGGTATAGAATCCACTCAAAATGTCTCTCTTAAAGAGAATGTAACAATCTGATAATGTTAGGAGTAGGAGATCACGCAGATGAAACCGATGTATGTCGCTCTATTACTTTTTACAAGCTTTCTCTGGAGTGGCAATTTTGTAGTGGGTAAATTTTTGGTAAACCATGCATCCTCCATGACCTTAACCAATTTACGCTATATGATTGCCGTCATTGTATTAATTCCTGTAGTCTACCTAGTGGAAAAACGCCTCCTACCACCTCGCAGGGCGATCTTACCGCTCATCCTGATGGGAGCTACTGGCGTGGTCTTATTTAATTTATTTATGTTCTGGGCCCTAGAGCGTACTGCTGCAACAAATGTCGGCTTACTCTCTACACTTAACCCCATCTCAATTGCTATCTTTTCTTTTCTTTTATTGCGTGAGAAAATAAAGGCTTTACAGATAGGCTCAATGATTCTGTGCTTTACAGGGGTCCTACTGGTACTATCTAAGGGAGATTGGCATGCCCTGTTGTCACTTCGCTTTAATTCTGGAGACCTTTTGATGTTAGCCGCTGTAGCTACCTGGGGGCTCTATTCTGTAGCGGGGAGATGGGCTATGCGCGATGTTTCTGCACTAATGTCCACTTTGTATTCTGGATTCTTCGGGGTCTTGATGCTGTTGCCCTTCAATTTCAGTAGCTTTACAATCACTAATCTTAATGCTGAGTTTATTTGGGGCACATTGTATATCAGTGTATTTGCGACTGTTATTAGCATGGTGCTTTGGAACATGGGGGTTAAGCAGCTTGGCGGGACCACAGCAGGGATGTTTCTTAATTTTAATCCCATTTTTACGGCGTTATTAGCCTTATTGCTGCTAGATGAGCAGATGACCTGGACTCAGGTATATGGGAGTTTAATTGTCATTCTAGGGTGTTTTTCCTTCACACGCTTTCAAAATATTTCCTTACCCTTAAAAAAGCTTACCAAATCTGAAAGGTAATTCACAAGATTGTATAGATCGCCGTCAGTAATCACATACTTCTGAGAAAAAAAGACCTTCCCTTTTTTAAAAAAAGGAAGGTCTTTTTTTACCTTGTCACTCAGGATTAGCATTATCGCTGGTGATGAAATTATTCATTATTCACCTGTGACAACGCAAAATCAACTGCTTTTTCCGCGTGTATCCGCGTAGTATCAAATAATGGAACAGTCGCATCCTCTGCGTTCACTAACAAGGTAATTTCCGTACATCCAAGGATAATCCCCTCTGCTCCCGCTTTCACTAGGGAATCCATAATTTCCCGATAAGCTTGACGTGATGCGCTGGTAATGATCCCTTTACAAAGCTCGTCAAAAATCACCTGATGAACAATATCTCGCTCTTTCTCCTCTGGTACAATAATTTCGATGCCGTGGTCTTTCATCTTTTCAATAAAAAAGTCCTGTTCCATCGTAAATTTCGTACCCAGCAATCCTATTTTCCGCAGCTTTTGTTCCCGAATCTTTTCTGCTGTGGCATCTGCGATATGTAAAAAGGGAATGGTAACGGAGGCAGAGATTTGTTTGGCAATTTTATGCATGGTATTGGTACAAACTAGCAAACATTCTGCTCCAGCCTTCTCAAGATGCTGTGCCGCTTGACCTAATATAGCCGTAGCATCGTCCCAACGTCCTTCTTTTTGACACTGAACAATCTCTTCAAAATTAACTGAGTATACAACACATTTGGCTGACGCAAGAGCTCCGACTCGTTGATTCACCATCTGATTGATGTTCTTATAGTATTCAGTAGTAGATTCCCAGCTCATACCGCCTAACAGACCGATTGTTTTCATGCTGTATCCTCCTTCTTCCCTGTTTTTGATAGATTTTGACAAGTTTATCATGAAGCCCTGAGACTGACAAGATAATGAAGACAGCACAAAGCACGAACTGTACCAAAACAAGCCTGTTTACATAAAAAAGCAAGATCATGAAAGGCAGGAATCGCCCTTTTATTGATCTTGCTTTTTTAGATTAGCGCTCTTCTTCTACTTGCTCTGCTTTTTTCGGCAGTAGAATCGTTACAAACATCCCAATAATCGCTGTTACAAATAGAGCATGGAAAACTTTGATTAAACCGGTTTCCATATGTCCTTGTAATAGATACATATTAAATACAGCACCAAACATCGTAATCCCTACAGTTTGTCCCATCGTTCTCATGAATTGTACGGAACTAGTCGCGACACCACGTTGGCGCCAGACGACGCTACTTTGTACTGCAATCGTGATAGCAGTCATTGTCAGCCCAAAGCCCAGTCCCAGAATAAACATTAAGAAGCCAATATAGAACACAGATGTTGCTGGCGTAAGGAATGATAGGAGAAGTTGACCAATCAAAAAGAAAACTCCACCAATTGCCACCAGCCATTTATATCCCAAGCGACTGTAATAACGTCCACCTACAGAAGCTGCTAATGGCCAGCCAAGCGACAATGGCAGAACGACAATCCCCGCAAGCGTTGCGGATAAGCCGACAATATTGATAAGCCAGTTGGGCATATAAACAGATACACCAATTAATAAAGCTCCATGTAAAACAGAAATAGCCTGCGAAGTTGCAATTAAACGACGCTTAAATAAGGGTAATGGAAGCATCGGTTCTGGTGTGCGTCTTTCAATAGCAAGAAAGATGCAAAATAGAACAAGGCTGACGATCAGTAAGGATATGGTTGTAGCATTAAAAGTAATCCCTTGTCCCTCACCCTCTGCTAAGAGTGTGTACAGGAACGAAACTAAACTGCCAGTGAAGAATAATGCTCCCCAATAATCGATATGAACCGTTTTAGGAGTAAGCTCTTCCTTGAAATATTTTGAAATCATAAAGATGCTAACAAGTCCAATTGGAATATTAATATAAAAAATCCATTCCCAAGCCACATAATCTACGAAAAAACCGCCAATTACAGGCCCTACGATTGCCGCTACTCCCCATACCGCACTAAATAATCCCATCAATTTAGCACGTTCTTCCTGTGTGAACAAATCGCCAATAATTGTCATAGTGATCGGTTGAACAGCTCCAGCTCCCAAGCCCTGAATACCTCGGTATAGCATGAGCTGTGTCATAGAGCCAGACAAGCCGCATAAAAATGAACCTGTTAAAAAAACAGTCGTACCAAATAAGAAGATTTTTTTTCGTCCAAACAAATCAGCTAGCTTTCCATAAATAGGTGTCGTAACAGCCGTTGTTAGCAAATAGATAGAAAACACCCAGGAAATGAGGGTTGTTTGTCCCAAATCATTTGCGATGGCAGGCATTGCCGTTGTTACTACAGTCGTATCAATGGCTGTTAAAAATGTCGTTACCATCAAAGCGGTCAGGATGCTTCTTTTAGAACGTACCATATTCGTACTCCTTTTTCTTCATAAACGTAATTGCTATTTTCTATACATAATAGTTGATTATGTTTCACAAAAAGACAATTGTCAATCGTTTCTTTCCAGCTCACTCCCCTCCTTTGTTTTCATATGAAAAGAAATAACCCCCCGATAGCGGAGGGTAAACAGCACACAAATATTATTCCCCAAAAGGAATCAAATTTGTAGCAGCAACTACTTAGGGTATCAATTCTTCTTTTTGTATAGAAAGAAATAACTCTTTTAACTCATTCGGCAATTCAACCGCACGCCGTTTAGTCTGATCAATCATCACCATTGTAACAAGGCCATCTGCGACCAAACCCTTCTTCTCATGATGCAATTCGTGCTTGATGACAAAGCTCCGTTTGCCTACGTTAACCAAGGTAGTGTGAATCGTAATCTCATCACCCATGACAAGCTCACTTCGATAATTGACATTCATATTCACAACTACCGGGAAAATATGCCGTCTCTGTAGCTCCTCTATAGTATATCCCTCAGTGATTAACCAGTCAAAGCGAGCCCATTCCATATATTCCAAATATTTGGCGTTGTTCACATGACCAATAAAATCAACTTCTGTAGAACGAACCGTAAAAGCAAAGGTATGTGCCATGTCTGTAGCCTCCTTATTTTCCCTTTTTTTGATTATATACGATTCTTGTAGAGCTTGAACATTTTTCTTTTTTGCTTGCGTGAAATTTCAAAAATTATCTCATATAATAAAGGACAAGGCTATGTATCCATACGTTAAGGAAGGGTGTGTCCCATGATTGTTCAAGAATTAGCACCACAATACCATGCTACTCATCAAAAGCGTTATCTAGCTTTATTGCAGGGAATCAGTGAGGAACATCTATCGTGGAAACTTCCTCCTGCCACTAATTCGATCGGGTTTCTTATCAGGCACATCGCTGAGGTAGAGTATGCTTTTTCTCAGATGTTTTTTAACCAAACACCTGCTAAGGAAGAAGGCATCTTTACCTTAGGCAAGGTTACAGACACAGGAGTCTGGGTTAACCTAAACGATTTGATGGATTACACGGAACGCGCTAGCCAATTCCTCTTGCAATCAATGGAATTATTACCGGAAGAAAGCTGGGATCAACCAGTCGAATCTCGCATTGGTGTCATGACCCCGCGTGATGCCTTTGGTCTATTACTTTATCATAAAGGATATCACGCTGGTCAAATTGGCTGGATAAAAAAATACGGAGCGCAAGCCTAATATGAGTCTATCCTTTTATCAGGATCAATTGCTGATCAATTCATTAGAGCAACAGGAACTGCCTCGTGCCGTTGAAATATATAACAGCAATCCGAACTATAATGTACTTACAAACGGAGAACCTACATTAACTCTCGCTGAACTAAGCCGAGAATATGAGGACGCAAACCAATATCCAACCGGTCATTGGCTAGCTATTCGGTATGAAGATAAAATCATTGGCATCTCGCATATTCTGTTGGAAAATCCAAACGACCAAAAACCTTGGATTGGTTTATTACTGATAGATTCCAGCTATCAGGGCAAGGGATACGGGAAAAAAGCCTATCTAATGTTAGAAGAGTATTTTCGTTCATTGGATAAAAAGACCGTACATATCGGTGTCATCACCTCCAATCAACGCGCATTAGATTTTTGGGGAAAATTAGGTTTCGAACAGTATCGGCAGGTGACTGCTTCAGTAGGGAAGCTGACGCAGCCGGTCTTATGCATGGCAAAATTTCTATAACAAAATGAAAAACCGACTTATCCTGTTTGAGGAGAGGCCGGTTTTTCATCTATGATTCATTTTCTAGCAAGGGGTATGCACATAGCCTACACATCCTATGCTGAAATAGAAATAGAAAGGATGCAACCTAAGCATCCTTCTTTTTATTTATTTACGAAGTTTGATTACCGTTTCACGTAATTGTTCCGTATCAATCGGTAATACTTCCACTTCATCTAAATTTTTCACTTTGTTAATTAATTCATTTACAGACTGATCCGGGATGTCACGTCCTCTAATTTGACGTAGAAAATCAAGTTGAGAAAAGGTTCTCCATAATACGAACAAGCGTTGACCAGTAAGCTCCATTTCGTTTCTCTCCCCACAACTAGAATAATTATAATTATACTACATTTATACCCCATTTTTCCTGCTTTAAAAAACTTCAATTTTCTTATAAAAAATTGGTTTATGTATCTTCTGATCATTTTACCTCAGAAGCTTATAAACCATATTAACCAATAGCGATTCAGCCATCGTGAACAACCAACCTTATTATATCGCACTCCTCCAGGATTTGTTAATAGCTTCCGATAATCCATCAAAAGATGTGATATAAGCATAGCAAAATTGATAACTGACTTCATGTGCCATCTACTGGAAGATAATATCTGCATGATTCAACACGCGAAGATAAAACAAGCCAAGCTTCCATGCATAGACACAGGTTAAATTGTACCCGCTTTCATCTCTATGCATAAACTTGGCTTTTACATCATATTACAACCCTATAGTTATCATGCCTTGCGTAATTAACGACTAAATAGACCCTTGATTACAAATGCTACATTGGCTGGACGCTCCGCCAAACGACGCATGAAATACCCATACCAATCATTACCATACGGAACGTACACACGCATTTTATAGCCCTCTTTTGCCAAATCTAGCTGGGACTGTGGACGGATACCATACAGCATTTGAAATTCAAATTGATCCCGCGAAAAACCCATCTCCTTTTCTAATTGCTTCACATAGGCAATAATGGCATCATCATGTGTGGCAATCGCTGCATAATTACCATTTTGGAGATGTTGCTTAATAATTTTCTTGTAATTCTCATCAACATCTATTTTTGCTGGATACGCTACCTCTGGTGATTCCTTGTAAGCACCCTTTACCAAACGTAGGTTACCTTTTTTATCTTTCACACTCTCCACATCATTCTCTGATTTATAGAGGTATGCTTGAATAACAGTACCAACATTATCATAATCCTCTAATAGTTCATGCAGGATTTCCAAGGTCACTTGATTATGAGCATAGTCCTCCATATCAATGCGCACAAAAATATTCCCACATCGCTTGGCTGTATCTAAAATTCGGCGCATGTTGCCAACACATAAGTCACGGCTAATATCCAAGCCCAGTTGTGTCATTTTAAGCGAAAGATTACAGTCCACTTTAGATTCATAAATGGCTTCTATCGTTTTCATGCAATAATCAGCGGATTCATTAGCCTCTTCTACGCTAAACACAAACTCTCCAAGATGATCCAGCGTGCAAACCAGCCCTTTTTGATTTAATTCACGGACACCACGAATGGCTTCTGCGATTGTTTCTCCCGCCACCACTCGTTTGGCGCCAAAACGAAGCCCCCATTTCTTTGCCGCTTTATTTAATCCCTGATTTTTAGAAAGGAATAAGAAAAAGTTCTTTAAGATTTGTTCCATCATTACATCCCCCTCAAGCTGCTTTACCAGTACATTTACTTTCTGCTTTATATACCAAGCAAGCATCGTGCCAATCGAGCGAATTCGGGAAAAATCTCATAAAATCGTCAATTTCTAACCTTTCTGGTGTCCCGTCGTATGAAAACACATAGTATTTTGACATTTATGTACACTTTTGTTCAAAATCATGTACACTAATGATTAAAGAGTGTCCTTTTTGTGAAAGTATCAATCATAATGTCAAACAGCACAGGTGATCTCATGAAATCCTTCTTCTCGTTACAAATGAAGGTAACCGCTTGTATGTTACCGCTTTCTTTCTCTGAGGATGTGACAAGTCAATCTAACACTGCTGGGGATGTCATGCATTCTTACTTGCCTGAATATTGTGCCATTCCTAGTTCACATACGCTATGGCAGGCCTTTTTATGTGCATCTAGCTTTCTTTCGCAATCAACAGCTCCAGCTTTCCACTCAAAGCTATTTGTGTTGGATTCCGCAGACGGCAAGCCTCTTGGCTATCTGCCCTTTAGGCAATTATTTGAGATCATTGGCACTGTCGCCAGCAATCAAGAAGCTCTCCTTCATACTTTATTGTCGACTATGAGCGAGGCGACCACCATTGTAGACTCTTTTAATCAGGTTGTTTATTGGAATCCAGCAGCAGAAAAGATGTATCAAATCAAAAAAGAAGATGTTGTGGGCACTTCGTTGGATAACCATTTTGCTAGCGAATCTATTCGCTTAAAGATTGCATTATCAGAGGGATCGGCTGTCCAAAGGCTCTACCATATCCCGCGTCCTAATCAACACGTTTTGATTAACTCAGCCCCAATCATTCAATCATCAGAGATTATTGGAGCCATCTCCATTGAGCAGGACATTACTGAATTAGTCAAACTGCATGAGGAATTAACTAATACAACAGAGCATTTACACAATTTGCAGCAGGAAATGACTCGCTACCAAGCTCCCACTGATCCATTTTTCCCTATCAAGGGACATTCGCCTGCTTTACAAACAGCTATGCAGACAGCCCGAAAGGTCGCCGTAACCGATGCTACTGTCCTTATATATGGAGAAAGCGGAGTGGGTAAGGAACTATTTGCTCAGGCTATTCATCAGGTAAGTAAACGCAGTAAAAAATCTTTTGTAGCCATTAACTGCGCAGCCATTCCTGCCGCCTTATTTGAAAGCGAGCTTTTTGGCTATCAGGGGGGAGCTTTTACGGGAGCCGAGCGAAAAGGGAAACCAGGAAAGATTGAGCTGGCTCATGAAGGTACGCTTTTTTTAGACGAGATTGGGGAATTACCGCTAGAATTGCAAGCGAAGTTATTACGTGCCCTACAGGAGCGACAATTCTATCGTGTCGGTGGAACAGAACCGATTTATGTGAATACACGAATCATTGCAGCTACAAACAAAAACCTAGAAAAAATGGTGGCAGAGGGACGTTTTCGTGAGGATTTATATTATCGATTAAATGTTTTTTCTCTAGAGCTTCCGTCGTTACGGGAACGTTCAGAGGATATCTTAGAATTGGTTCCGATTTTCCTGCATGAATATTCTCTTGCTAATAATCAAGCAGTGCCCCGCATTATGCCAGATGTGATGCAAGCACTCCTTGACTATCATTGGCCCGGAAACATTCGTCAGCTCCGCAACATCATTGAGCGTTTATCCATTTTACAAGAAAATGGAGTCATTACTTGGGAGCATCTTCCTGCCGCATTAAAGAACGCTCACGAACGTAATTCGGATCATCCGTCCAAATCCAGTAGCTCATCAGCTACAGAGCTGTCTTCAGCCTATATAGCAGCCACTGTATCTCCTTCTGCCATCAGCCAGACTACCTCTGAGATATATGGCTTACACAACGAATATGTACCAGCTCGGTTGGAAAAGGGGAGCGATATGGAAAAAACAAAAATATTACAAGCATTAGAACGCACTTATGGAAATAAAAAAGCGGCCGCGGAGCTACTAGGAATGTCACGCGGTACGCTTTATAACAAAATGAGAAGGTATGGACTTGTAGAGGAATCAATCAAACAATAACATTACACTTACACGAAGACACATTGATGTCTCGTATGTTTCGTTTCATACTTTTCCTGTTTTGTGGCAAAAGGTGACGTTGTAGGATCACAGCGCCTATCCTTGAAAAGGGCTAGCATGCTACCACAAAGTAAAAGCGAGGCTTGGCACCAACGCTACCAAGCCTCCTCCTAAAAGTGGAAGCAATTGTCCAAACGACGCTATTTATCGACCATAAGCTTTGATTCTGGTTGTAAAATAAAAATTTGCAGAATGGCAACAAGCTTACCCTTTTACATGTGGGCTACATACGAATCCGAGCATTTCGCAAAAAGTAAGACCCGATGGCTGCTAAAATCCCTAAAGAAATAAAACCGGCGTAATACGTAAATAAATCTTTTTCAATTACAGTTGAGGCAAAAAGTCCACCAAGTAAGGCAAAGCACAGAATAGCTCCCCCGTAAAACACAGGCTCTAACGCTGGAAACATAATAACCTTGCCATTATTCTCTAATCGATTGCGTTGATATAAGAAAATACCGAGTCCTAATGTAACAAGCAAATGCAAAAACGGAATCAAAAAAGGTGACGATAGCTTTCCAAACATGTTTACTACTACTAATGGACTTGTCAACAAGATAAGATTGATTGGAAATAAGTCAAAGTTTAATTCGATGCCAAAATTCATTTGTAAAAACCCGTTAGTTAAGAAGGCACTTCCAACAGGAAAGATACTAAAGATTAGGGACAGCATGGCTTGAACCATTGTTCCACCCGCTAAGGTTCCAATCATCAGGACAAAGCTATAAAAAGCGATGAGAGCTAATGATGACTGAAGTAAAGGATAAAGATGCTCCTTCAAAATGAAAAATTCTTGGAATGGAGAAACCAGGATAACGATCATATCAATTAAAGTATTCAATACTAAACTAATAACAATCGTTGATGCCCCTAGCATCCATTTGGTCAAATAAATATCTCTGCGTGAAAAAGGCATAGAGAAAGTAAAATCGTTTACTAGGCTTCTTCTCTCCGATCCCATCAATGTCAAAGCAATCAACAACAGTACTGGAAAGCTAGCAAATAGATAATTTGAATTATTAGTAGCAAAGTAAAAAAACTCTGCTCCTTCTTTTTTTAATCGAGCTACATTCATGATAACCTGGTTTTCAGTTAGAAATAAGGTATTCTGCATACGGGTGAAGCCCATACACAGAAAGGTAATAAACGGTAACAACCATATCATTGATTTACTCTGTTTCCATTCCTTTAGCCATAATGCTTTATGAAACATAATCGTCACCACCTAGCTTGGTAATAAATAAATCTTCTAAATCAACTGGTAATTTTTCTAATAAGAGTGGTTGTTCCTCTTGTAATCGAGCTAATGCTGAGCCTGTTGGATCCTCCAGTAATAAGGTATGTACACGCCCTACCTGCTGAAGAAGATATACCTGCGGCAGGTCAAGCAATGTCTGTGGAGCTTCTCCTTTAAAAACCACCTGAAACTTCTTAAATCTCTCTTCAGTATCTGTTTGCGAAGTCGTAGCTTCAACACTTCCTTTTTTAATCATGATAATCATGTCAGCTATTCTTTCTAGCTCTTCAAGTTGGTGCGAGGAAATGATAAAGCTTACTTCACGTTGGGCAACTTCTTCAACAATCATACCTAGTACCTGTTTTTTGACTATCGGATCAATTCCGTTTGTCGGTTCATCTAGTATAATCATGGATACCTTTGAGGAGAACGCTAAGATAAGTGACGCCAGAGCTTTCATTCCTTTAGAAAATTGACGAATTTTTTTTCGTCTTGGAAGCTTAAAGCGCTCCATCAGCGTTACATAGTAAGCATAATCAAAGTTAGGGTACATAGCTTTGTACAGCTTAGCGCATTCATCAGGTGTATAAAAATGCAACGCTTCTGGAGAATCTGGAACAAAAAGCATGTCTTTTTTACACTCCGGGTGCTGGTGGATGGAGCGACCATCCAGATCCACACTTCCCCCATCCGTATCCAAAATTCCCATGATCGTACGCAACAAGGTTGTTTTACCCGACCCATTACGACCTACAAGACCTACAATCACACCCCTAGGTATCTCAAAGCTAATGTTATGTAATATCTCTTCCTCATCAATTACTTTACTTACATTATATAAACTAAGCATTTGAATCACCTCGTAATTCTAACATGTACTTCTCAACCCACTCTTGTACTTGCTGTGTGCTAATCCCTAGGTAACTTGCTTCAATAACGATTTGTTTTAAGGATTCCTCGAATTTATCCAAACGCTCTGTTTCCATCCGAGGGACCTGTTGCTTAGCGACGAAAGTTCCTTTTCCACGCAACGTCTCGATAATTCCTTGCCTTTCCAATTCCTGATATGCCTTACTCACTGTATTTGGATTAACAACAATCATGCCGGACAGTTCTCGTACCGATGGCAATTTTTCTCCCTCCTGTAATATACCTTTTAGAATCAACTCTTTTATCTGCTGAATGATCTGTTCATAAATGGGCGAAGGACTTCGTTCATTAATCAGAATCATGATAATCAACCACCTCTTACAGTTCGGTGTGTACTATATCATGTAGTACACTTAATACACTACTTCTTTTTGTGTTTGGTGTCAATCCCTTTCACAACTACAGCCCAAAAGCACAGTCAAATCATACACCTCTTTTTTTCTTGCATGCAAAAAAAGCCCTTACCAACCTAATAAGATTGGCAAAGGCTTATGAAGATAAGTTGTGTTTGGAAAATACTACTGTTAACGACACTTCCAAATTCAGAAAATGTAAAACAAACCGAAAAAATAAGGTATAATAGGAACACCGTCAACAAAGGAGGTATTCCCTAATGAATCAATATAAATTGGTGACTTTTTTCCTTGCAGTGTTAGTTGCCTTCTGCTTGGTAGGAGTAGGTGTCTTTATTGGACTAAAAAGCGCACTTGGTATCATTGGCTGCTTGGTATTGGCAACCTGTTTGATGGGGTTCGGATTTTCTTATAAAAAGAAACATCTTCGTCCATAAATTATGTTTCCTTCCGGCGAATAAATAGGCTGTTTACGTAAAATAAAAAAGAAGTAAAACTGCTTGCCTTTTTTAATAAACGCTTGGAAATCGTATAAATTTGCGGCTGTTGCCGATTCACTTTCTGATCAGCCAAATAAAAGGCAAGTAGCCCGTCAACGATCATGCGGTGAAACGCAGGATGAGGCAATTGATCAATGCTTTGTTTGGCTCGTTCAATAAAGTATTGCAGCCGCTCATACGCTTCTTCATCAGATTGATAATAACTGACAAAGTTTAAATCCCCACCTTCTCGATCCTCTTCTAAATCAATCAGGTAATCTAGCAAAATATGTACGCCGCCTATCCAAGGAAAATAGGCATGATGTAATGCTTCTATTTCCTTAGGATCAACCGCAGGCTCTGTTGCCAAGCAAAACAAGGCAAAAATACCAATGGTCGAGCCAGTCGCCGCAGCAAACTCTTGCCATTCTATCTCTGGATAGCTTTCCTTATACTGATCCCACCATGTTAATAAGGCTTCTTCCCGTTTCTCTAAAGCGATATGTTTATATACCTGCAAATCGCTATACAACGTAGATAAATTCACAATATGCTGCTGAACATCTTTATAGGAAGGTAGATTTCGGACCATTTCTTGACATCGCAAAACTAATGCATTCAAAAAGCCGCCGTCATCCTTTTCCTCACGAAATTCATAGTAATCCCTTAGCGGTGCATCAGGAGTTAGTGCATCCTGCATGGAGTAATGTAGCTGACGAAAATCAATTGGATCAAGTGACGTACTACGATCACACAAATTATCTAGATAATCACTGATAGTCTGATAAGCTACGATTAGCTTGACCAGTGTTTCTTTATAGGCCATAACCTGAGAAGCATAAACAGAACCACCCTGACAATGAAATTTCTTGGTATCCATGCTAGCTATGGCTTGTTTTCGAAGCTCCCTATCCGGGATTTCTTTCGCTCGTTCATACCAATAAGCGAACTCTTGCTCAAGCAAGGGCAAAATATAGCGATAGACGCGATAAAGTAACTGCCAAGGCTTATGAATCGGTTTCGCTTGCAAGCTAAAGTTCCTCCTTTGGTTTTTTGCTATAAAACATCTTAACATATCTCTGGAGGAAAAATCTGCTTTATCCCCTTGTGTAACCAATTTGATATATCTTTAATACGAGGCTTCCTAAGATTTTACAGCCTTCAATCCATAGGCTCCTTGGCTATCCATCATTCGTATTTACTTACATATAGATGAAATGGTCTTCTTCATGTACTTGTGCATCACCTCAACCAGTGGATACTTTCCATTATGGATGCACCAATCAAAAATAATCCCCCTTGATAGCATAATTAAATATTCAAGTATTTCTTCCTCTTTTAAATCCATGGTTAATTCTTGTCTAGCTCGCCCCTGACTGATAATCTCCTGAAGCTTTGTCCAAGTAGAAGAAGGTTTCAAAGTAAACAGTCGATTATTTCCATGATAAAGCTGCTTATTAATGTGCAATCCCAGCTCAGATGTATGCTTGGCTAATTGAACAAAAAAATGTAAGAGCCGATCTTTTGTTGGCTCTTGTTTTTCGTCAGCTTGTATATCAAGAGCAAAGCGTTTATCGATTTCCTGAAATAAGCAAAGATAAATCTCTTCCTTGGAACTAAAGTAATAATAAAATGTTCCCACTGATACACTTGCTTTCTTACTAATTTCCTCGATAGAGATACTCTCATAATCTTTTTCTTTTATCAAATCCAGAGCTACATGATAAATAGTGCGTTTTGTTTCTATGGCTTTTTCTTGTCGCTTGGTTAATTTTCTTTCCGGCATCGTATTTATTCTCCTAATTAACATGTACGTATTGGAAGAGGACATATACTCCGCGTTGAAAAAGATGCGCCACTTCCTAGAGAATATTGTATCAATTTTTTCCAGTAGACAGCACACAATCTCTTAAAGTAAAAAATTTACATTTCTTCCTCCTTGATTTATACTTACTTTATAAACTGAATGATATTCAGTGAATGATATTCAGTTTAATTATTTTCGACATCTTTAAAGGAGGAAAGAGTATCATGAATGACATGAAACAATCTTTTATCATGATTCCTAGCAATTATTTTAGAGATGAAGAAGTTCAACTAGATCCTTATCATCCTTTTTTGTGGTACGAAAAAATGAGGCACCAATCCCCTGTTTTCTATAATGAAAAAGCAGACATGTGGAACGTCTTTCTCTATCACGATGTCAAACGGGTACTGGAAGACAAACAAAATTTTTCTAGCGTTTTGCCCCCAAAAAGAGCATCTCCATTTAATCGAAGTGTGATTGGCATGGATCAGCCTATGCACACAGATATTCGTTCTATTGTTATGCATTCTTTTACCCCGAAAATGATGAAAGCGTGGGCCCCACGTATTGAAGAAATCACGAAGCAGCTTCTAGAAAATGTGCAAGAGCAACAAGAATTTGATCTAGTACGAGATTTTTCTTACCCGCTACCTGTCATTGTAATTGCCGAGATGCTGGGGGTTCCTTCATCAGAGATGTCGAAGTTTAAGGAATGGTCAGATATTGTGGTAAGTTCCCCAGATAACGATGATCCAGATCATTTGACGCAATTCCTATCTGTTCGTACAAAAGCTGATCAGGAGTTAACAAGCTTTTTTACAGAAATTGTTGAACATAAACGAAAAAGCCCTCATCCAGAATCAGATATTATCTCTATTCTTATCCAGGCAGAAAGCGAAAAAAGCAAAATTTCCATTGATGAACTTGTCGCTTTTTGTAAATTGTTATTGGTAGCAGGAAATGAGACGACAACAAACTTTATTTCTAATACAATGTATAGTCTATTGGAGAGTCCCGGAGCTTATAGACAAATTCAGCAGGATTTATCCCTGATTCCCCAAGCTTTAGAGGAATCATTACGCTATCGTTCTCCAGCGCAACGAGTCGTCAGAAGAGTAGGGGCGGATGTGCAAATTGGGCCCCATCTGCTTAAAAAAGATCAGATTATCATTGCTTGGATAGGGTCAGCTAACCGGGATGAGACAGTATTCGAGCAAGCTTCTACTTTCGATATCAGTCGAAGGGTAAATCCTCATCTTGCCTTTGGACAGGGCATACATTTTTGCTTAGGTGCGCCTTTAGCAAGATTAGAAGCAAAAATTTCTTTGACAGAATTATTTAAAAATATCAAGCATATTTCCTTTCACGAGAACAATCAGCCGGTGCCTATTGCAAATAGCACTACCATATACGGTTTAAAAAGCTTTCCTGTTAGCGTTGACTGATCGCTCTATTTGTAGCTCCCCAAGCCTTTCAAACAGCTAAAACCCTCCACAGGGAGGGTTTTACTTGTTTATGATTCCATATTCTCTTCTAGCTCTCTTTGGTGATTCATATAAACTTCCTTTTTCAGATGCGTCCAGCCATCAGCTTGCTCAACCAGACCCTCTTTCATGAGTTTGCCCATAGCACGTTTAAAGGAAGCCTTGCTCATGTTAAAGCGATCCTTAATCTCTTCTGGTGTGGATTTATCTGTGTATGGCATCGCTCCACGTTCCTTTAGCACACCTAAAAGGATTTGAGCATCAATTCCATAGCGTACTTCTTTACGTTCCTGCATGGACCCATTCAAGCGGCCATCTTCACGTACATAGCTGACCCGAGCTCGTACTCTTTGTCCCATACGTAAGGATTCTGTCATTTCATCCTCATGAATAAATAAAATATGCTTATCGTCAGTAAATACGAATACACCTTCCATAAACACCCGGTAGACAATACCTTCTACCCATTTATTCTTCATTTCGCTAGTTGCATTCCGAGATAGGTCCCAAATGACATTTTCAGCGGCTGGCTCTCCTAAAAGACGACCGTGCTTGTCACGCTTTAAGGTCACCAATAGTTTATCCCCAACCTGTGGCCACTCTTCCCATTGCATAGGCAGATCATCTTTAAATACTAACAGGTCTTTTTGAATTCCATTATGTAAGAAAACACCCACGCGTGTGGAGACATCCACAACATCTAACCATTGATACTCGTCCTCTCTGACCAGAGGCATTTGCATCGTTGCTGCTAAGCGATTCTCATGGTCGTGATACAAAAAGACTTTTACAGTATCGCCTACCTCTAGCTGATCTGTCGCTTCATTTTGATGCAATAAAATTTCTACGTCGCCATCTGTTAAGAAATAGCCATACTCTTCCACTCTAGAAACAGGCAAAGAAACAATCGTCCCTGCCATGTATTTCGTAGATTGAGCTGGCATCGTCTTTTCAGAAAAGCTGGCGTTCCTGCTATCTCCTCTGTATCCGGCACGTGGTGAGCTAAAACGGCCGCCTTGCTGTCTGCCGCTGCCTCCGCCGCTTCTGACACCGCGTCCTCCTCTTCCCTGTCCGTCTCTATTACCAAACTGTCGTTTATCTCTCATTTCGTCACTTCCTACTCTATGTCACGCTCAATATATTCCGTAAGGTTATCCCTTCGTCCCCTCATTATACACAATCTGTTGGTACGTTCCACGTGAGACTTCACCGCTTGTACGGATTTTGTAAAAAATAAATACAAAATGTAGCTTTTTCGCTCCTTGAAGCTGTATCCAAAGAACAGCTTTCCTTACATCATTTACAATAAACATCTTTCTAAACTTTTATCCATAAAAACAGCAAGTCCGACTACTTATCTGCATACACTTGTCTTATCGAGTAGGAATCATGCTAAGAGGGGAGAAGAGCATGCTAGCATATATAGAATCGATTTTTCTTGGTATCATTCAAGGCTTTACTGAATTTTTGCCTATATCAAGTACAGGACATCTTGTCTTGTTTGGCAAATTATTCGGACTACGTGAAGCTGGTCTGCTATTTGATACATTACTGCATCTAGGTACATTGTTTGCCGTTGTCATTGTCTTTTGGGATGAACTTCTCTATGTGATTCGCAATCCATTCAGCAAATTAACTCGACTGTTGATCGTAGGTACCATTCCAACTGGCATTATTGGTCTGACTTTCAAAGATTATTTCGAGGAGATTTCACAGACGGGGCAAACCATCGGGGTAGAGTTCCTTGCTACAGGGCTAATTCTATGGGCCGTGGAATCCATGCGCAAGGGGACACGAGCTTTTGAACAAATCAATTATATAGATGCCTTATTCATTGGTGCTTTACAAGGAGCCGCTATTTTACCTGCTATTTCCCGTTCTGGCCTCACAATCGCTGGTGCATTGCTAAGAGGAATTGATCGTAATGATGCCGCGCGCTTTTCCTTTTTGCTATCTCTTCCCGCTATCTTAGGAGCATGCGTTTTACAGGCAAAGGATTTGGCTGAGATGTCTGTGCTACCAAACGGTATTATTCCTATGCTAGTTGGAGCTATCTTTGCAGGTATAACAGGATATATCGCTATTCGTTGGATGATTAAACTGATCAGTAGTGGGTCACTGAAGGTCTTTGCCTATTATGTATTCGCTTTAGGCGCTTGCATAATTGTATTACAATGGTTCGGAAAATGGTAACGTTCTTTTGTTATCTAGCAGACAAAAAGCGCACAGGAGCTTACTCTTCTGTACGCTTTTTTTGCTGTAGGTGCAAGCTTTTTCGTTTGTAAAGAGACTGGCCCTATCGGTTTCCTTCTCGTTGTTTCTCATGATAACGCTGGGCAACCATTTTCATTACCATGAACAGTACAGCATATACAGATACGGCTAATAACGAAGTAGCAAACCACGTCGGAGTCCCTAGGCTAAGATACATGACGATATGAGCAATAAACAATCCCACAATCCACGCTAATAAGTTAGCTCTCTGAAAAAAGTTCATTAGTGAACGCATATGACTCCTCCATCCTAGTGTTCCTAGGATTGGTATTGCCCAAATAATTAGCAAATATTCGTTGAAAAGCCTCCATACTGCAATAAATGCGCTGTTGCAAGCAAGCTGGCTTTTCACCATACGGCAAAGATACTCTAGGCTATCCTCTAGGAATTTCAACACGAACAAAGCTCTTTATTTTTCCTTCTCCGTCTATCCCAATCTGTATAGCATCATCTACCGCAGGCGAGCTTTTGGCATTTATACGCTGGTAGGTAATTACTCTGATGCCCTGTAAGATGTTATTTGGTTCAGCAGTGACTTGGCTAACGGATTGCTCATAAGGTAAATGAGATACTATCTGATACTCACTAGCTTCTCTGCCCAGCATACTCTCAAGAAAAGCCTGAGCTTGTTTTCCTGCTTCCCATTCGTTGGATAAGAGGGGGGCAGGCTGATTTTTTTCACTTATAGATAGGGCTCGCAATAAGCGCCCATTTTTACCGTTGATTGTAAGAGATAGCTTTTCATCTGTTCCTTTTGCCAATTGAACGTCCCAATATTCCCGACTTTCTTCTCGGCGAAATGTTCCTTTCACAATCTGATACTGGCTCCATGGCTCATAGCTATTTATCAGATGCTCAATTCTCTCGCGCCATTCTTTCGGCCAAGCCTTCTGAGGGTCCTGCTGCTTCAATGGTCTAACTATTGTTCTCTCTCCACTTTTTCCCGTATTGTTTGGAAATGAGAACGCTGGCTTTATCATTTCGGCTTGTGCCCAGCCTGAGGTTGGAATCAGCAAGGCCGTCAGACAAGTGACGTATAGCATTCCGATCATCTTCCGTCTCGATCCCTTTCGTTTCATACATACTTCCTCCTTCGCTATACCTAGGATGAATTTACTTTATTAGACAGTTTTTAAAATCATTTGTTACAATAAAGTAATAAATTGGATAACCTTTACCCTAATGCTTTTGCGTATGAAATCAAGGAATACCTCATGAAACAGCAAGCTATCCGGATATAAATTCCTTGCTCATTTTTATCTAAATATTTACAATTAAAATACTATTTGACACCTACCAGAAAATACTCTATTGATTTTAAAATGAAGGGGGTAATCGCTATGAAATTACCAACGTGGGCTGAGTCTTATTTGCATAAAATACACCTGAAACAAGAAAAGCCTTCCTACGAATTTCTCGAAAAAATTTGTCGTAATCACCTATCAACAATACCTTTCGAAAATATAAGCAAGCTGATTTACTATCGAGAATATAACCAAAACAACTTCTACATTCCCCCGCTGGATATTGTTACTCTGCACCTCTATACCATGCAATTTGGTGGAACATGCTACGTGCTTAATTCAACGTTGCAGCAGCTTTTATTAGAGCTTGGATTCTCAGCAAAATTACTTCCTGTTGGCCAAACACATATTGCTATTCTGGTTGATCATCCTGAGGAACCAGGCATACCTTTATATGTAGATTGTGCTTCTGCTGCTCCTTTTTTTACACCCGTTGATTTTACACGCAACCCGGACAATTGCAGTGAATACGCTGATATTGCCGTTCGTTTAGTTGCAGATACAAAAAATCCGGGACGCTATCTCTACAACCGGTACGTTAAAAATCAATTAACCGAACAGGACTGGACGTTTGACCCAACTGTCACGAAAAACCTGATCTACTTTAATAATACAGTGGCAAAATCATTTGATCTAGATAGAAAATTTATGTCTCTACTATTCATTCAATTATTCCAGCTAGATCAACATCGGAAGGTAACGATTTACAATAATGAATTTAGTATTGTAGATGAAAGTGGGAATGAACAGCTTAAACTTCTGTCTAATACGGAAGAGATAGAGAAGGTCTTACAGGAGGAATTCAAGCTCCCCAGATTACCTGTAAGAGAAGCTGTCGAGGTTCTTGCTGAATTAGGAATTAACATCTTTGAAAAAAAGATAAAAAAGCAACAAAATAATTTGGTTTAAACATAATTCACCGTGTCGTCATTGTCAAATGGAGGAAAAAATAGTAGGATCATTTTCCACACATATGCTTGTAGAAAAACATTTGAAAAGCTGTGACCAGAGGAGGATTTTATGGCTAAACCACAATTTATTGATTTAAGCGTTACCCTAAGTCCCAACATAAAAGAGCCGTTACCGGCAAAAATTGATTATTCCTCCCACGAGGAAGGTGCCATTCAGGCAGCTCAAATCCTAGGTCTTACTCCTGGAGACTTTCCAGAGAAAAAAGCTTGGGCAACGGAGACAGTGACCGCAAATACTCATTCAGGAACACATGTTGACGCCCCTTGGCATTACTGGCCGACTTCAGAAGGTCAACCTTCCAAAACCATTGATGAGCTACCACTAGAATGGTTTTTTGCAGACGGTGTTGTATTTGATTTTAGTGACAAGGAATCGGGTTATGAAATTACGACGAATGACCTAATTCAAAAGCTAAAGGAAATGGATTATCAGCTAAAACCATACGATATTGTGTTAATTCGTTCCGATGCTGATAAAAAAATGATGGATGACAACTATGCTTACATTCATGTTGGCGTATCTGCCGAAGCAACTCGCTGGCTTATTGAGCAAGGAATCAAGGTCATGGGTACTGACGGCTGGGGCTGGGACATCCCTCTTACTATTCAAGCTGCGAATTACAAGCAAAAGCCACGGGAAGGACTTCTCTGGGCAGCTCATTACGTTGGAAGAGATAAAGAATATTGCCAAATCGAAAAGCTTGCTAACCTAGATAAAATCCCGACACCTTATGGCTTCAAAATCAGTTGTTTTCCCATTAAAATCGACAAAGCAAGTGGAGCTTGGACAAGGCCTGTAGCGATTATTGAAACCCCGTAGATACGACAAAAGACCAAAGAATATGAAGGTACTCATTCCAAAAAATTGACTACTTAATCTCAAATAGCCTTAGTCCCATTTGCTGGACTGAGGTTTATTTATTCCCCATGAAAAATCCCCTTTACCGCTTACCGTTGTGCTACTCACACAGGTAATGTAAAGGGGATGCTTTTTTACTTTATCGAGATGCTCTTCTTAGTAAACATTCACGGTGATGTTTACGTTCTTGTTACCGAATTTCACCTTAACAATTGCTTTACCAGCCTTGCGCGGAATAATTTTTCCGTTTTTAACTGTTACGATATCCGTATTCGTGCTTGTCCATGTTGCTTTAGAGGTAACATCCTCGTTTGATCCTGCTTTGTAGATAGCAGTAGCTTTTATTTCAAAATCATCATCGTCTTTGAACAGGTGTAGCTGCTGTGTCGTAACCAACAATTTATTCATTTGGTCGACTTGTACGCTTACAGTTGCCTTTTTGTTACCAAAGCTTGCTGTTACCGTAGCCGAACCCGCTTCTTTTGGTTTAATTAATCCTTTATCAACAGTAACTGCATTACCTTTTACCTGCCAAGTTACTTTATCTGTAACATTTTCCTTGGAAGAATCCGTATAAACAGCCGTCACAGAAACTTTTTTCGAATCATTTCGAAGCAAATCCACTTTTTTCGAGCTTACTTCCAATATTTTTAGCTTTTTGGATACCGTTACAGACGTGGTAACTGATTTACCCATATAGCTGGCTGTAATTACCGCTGTTCCTGCTCCTACAGCTTTTACTCTACCGTTAGTAACAGTTGCTACCGAGCTGTTTGACGTACTCCAAGCTGCCTTGGAAGTGACAGAAACAGGTCTTCCTACTGTGTATTGTGCACTTAGAGTAAGTGATTTCGTGTTCCCTGCTTCAAGTGCCAGAGTATTGGCTGAAATCTTCAAAGAAGACAGAACCTTCTCGGCAGGCTTGGTTGCAGGCTTGGTTGCGGCTTCCAA
Organism: Brevibacillus laterosporus LMG 15441; assembly: GCF_000219535.2. Lineage (NCBI taxonomy): Bacteria > Bacillati > Bacillota > Bacilli > Caryophanales > Paenibacillaceae > Brevibacillus > Brevibacillus laterosporus. The sequence goes on along the minus strand of NZ_CP007806.1, from coordinate 655,372 downwards.
AACGGAAGTAGTCGGCATACCAAAGGCCATACAAATAGCTAAACCCAATCCAAATATCTTATAAAACCTATTCTTTCTCATTCGTTCACCCATCCTCTAACTATCTTTAACGTAAATGAAATTGATATCTCATATAATTATATCGGCAAAGAAGGGGAACTTGTAAAGACCAAAAACCATTTTTTTGTAATATTAACCATGAATAAAAGCTTTACGCACACGATCCCAAAAGGTTAGACGCTTGTATCGAGCAAATTTGACCTTTTGAGGACCAACACGACAGGTGATTGAATCAACATTTTTCCAAACGCCCTGCTCTCGATCCATGCCAAGCATGATTTCAGGATTCATAATAATCAGCTCTACCTGATGGTGCTTAGGTAAAACTAGTGCGCTGTTTATCGTCCGATAGGATTGATTATTGATGGAAGCAATTTCTGCTAGCTGGATTGCCTCTAGGGAAGGATGCAGCAAGGCACCATCCACCGCTTTATTATAAGCAGTGCTACCTGAAGGCGATGAAATAATAAGACCGTCTCCGCGAAAATGTTCAAATTCTTGCTCATTAATAAAAACGGAGACTACCAAGGAAGAAAGGCTGGCATTACGAATGACTAGTTCATTTAGTGCCCACTTCTCCAATAGCTGTCCATCCTTGGTGCGAATTTGACAGGAAACAGTTGGGTATTCGGCTATTAAAGGGTCTACCTGTTCCAAGGCCTCAGCAAATTCATCCAATTGATCAGGATGCCAGTCCGCATAAAATCCCAAATGGCCCGTATGAATCCCAATATAATGCGGCTCGAATCCATATTGATGAACAGCTTCCAGCATGGTTCCGTCACCTCCAATAGACAAAACCATATCCGGTTTTTCTTGACTATTGGCATCTAAAAAACGATAGGAACGCGAAGTGGAAGCAGCCAGCTTTTCACGCAATCTTATATCCACCTGACGTGTATGATCATCATTACGTAAAACCGTTGCGATTTTCATTTCGTTAAAATCCTTTCTCTTTTGCGATAACCTTGATTTCATATTCATCATACTATTGCAAGTAGCTATCAGCAAATGAGTTAACAACTATTTTACAAAAGGTCGAGGATTTCTCTTTTCCTCATTCTCCCGCAAATATCGTCTGTTCTAATCTATTCAACAGTTCTTCAGCCTGTACTATGTATGTCGATTCTATATCCGCATCTTTATTAATGGGTTCTTGAAACTGATTAAACATAGAAGAAACGACCGAAGCGGCTGCGTAATCAGTATCATCATCAGAGCCGGTTTGGTAGATATGCTTCAGGACAAATGGTTGTTCAAAGCGTAAAACAGCTTGAGGCTGATCTAGCTCGCCGCTCACTACCTGTACAGGTAAACGTAAGAACACCATGCCTTTATCATCGAGCTTGCGATCCAAAAAGCCACTTCTATATTCCCAATTGGACAAAGTAAAGCCTTCTTTCCCCAACGTCTCCATAAGATCACCGTATGTCGCTTGTTTCCCTTCAATTTGACTTGCTATTTGTTTCATCGAAGCTACCCCTTTCCTTTCTTCTTATCCGTATAGCCTTCTCCAAATTACTTTGATTTAATTAGCATCCATCATTTACCACCAGTAGCTTTTAAAGGAATTCAATGCTCTGTGTCGAAAGGGAAGGACAAGAAGAAATCTATCAATTTACAACATGTACTTACTCGGAAAGGAATTTTATTTTTGTGAAACGAATCTTGCTAACACTATCGCTACTTTCAATTACACTCGGAGGAAGCCAGCTAGAAGCAGCCACTGGCTCAAATGTATCGGCAGCTCCAAAGGTAACGGCTACACAAAAGGTAGTTAGCTATTATGCCGAAAATTATCCAGGTGATTTAGCCGCCTATACCTCCCTGCATCATTACCAGGATAGAATCTCTGACGTCGCCTTCTTTAATTACAATGCTACCAAGGAAGGCAATTTGGTAGGAGTCCTGCCTAAAACAGCGTTACAGTTAACGAAAGATACAAAAAAGGGCAGCTTTTTAGTCATTACGAATCATGGGAAAAAATTATTTGATAAGGAAATCGTCCATTCGATCCTGGCCAACAAGGATTATAAAGCGCGTTTTATCCAACAAGTCCTTACCACCGTACAGCAAAATCAATTATCAGGTGCTAATCTTGATTTTGAAAATGTTCCGGCCGAAGATCGTCAGGCCTATTCCTCGTTCGTTGGAAGCTTAGCAGACCAGCTTCATGCGATTAAAAAGCAATTAATCGTCTCTGTGCCTGCCAAAACAAACGATGACCCTGCTATCTTCTGGGTATATGGCTTTGATTTAAAAGCACTGGGTGCCAAGGCCGACTATCTTCAACTAATGACGTATGATGAGCATGGAACATGGTCAGAGGAAGGTCCAGTTGCCTCCTACAATTGGGTGGAGGATGTTATACGCTATAGCGTCTCTCAAGTACCAGCCTATAAGCTATTAATGGGTATTCCAAGCTATGGCTACGAGTGGAGTACCGAGAAAAAAAGGGCAATCAGCTTCCGTAATATACCTGCCATCATTAAGGAAAATCAAGCCGTTCCAGCATGGCATGATACATATAAATCGCCCTATCTGCACTATATGAAAAACGGCGTTTGGCATACCCTTTGGTATGAGAATGAATATAGTATCGCCGCTAAACGTAGCTTGGCTCTAAAGTACAAGCTGGCTGGCTTTGCCGTTTGGCGCCTCGGATATGAGAACGACACTTTTTGGACGGCGCTTCTTCCTAAGTCATAAATGAAAACTGGTTTTTCCATTCCAAAAGCCGTCAGCATTTCAAGTTGCTGACGGCTTTTGAGCTATTCTAGACGAATGCCAAGCTGACTTTCGACACTTCCTTACTAGGTACATGCTTCATCTTATCCAGCTTCCAGGTCCCTAGCTCCTTAAGCAGGAAATAGACGATCTGCCGCCCATCTGGTCGCTTATACAAGATGTAGCCGTCCCGTTTACCAAGAAAGGTCATAGGCAATAGATAAACTTGCTTTTGAATCGCTTCTTTTTGGGAAAGCAATTCCTGATTCAGCAAGAGTAAGGCATTATCAGGCTCATCGCGATATTGGTGAGCAATTTGGTAATATCCGATTTGCTGATAGCCAGCCAGTTTTATTTGAAAGTAATCCTCAAATTCCTTTTGTACCTGTTGCTCCTCCACCTTGCGCTTTTCCTCCCACTCGTCGCCTTCATGAGAATATCCAGTCAATTGTACCCCGTTTGGGTGTACTGCAAGCTTAATCGTTTCAATTGCAAAAGGCGGTGAATGATTTCCCTCATAGGTTTTCACCTGAAAAACAGCTTCATAGGAATGAGGCTGATTGGTTAGACGAGAGACACCTACCACCTTGGCTGAGGATAGATCATAGGCTCGTGGATAACCATAGTAGTGAGTGATTGCTTTGATTACATGGGGATTCATCGTCAAAATAAGAGCTCCTTGTATCGGATCAGAAGGTACAGGAGATGGTAGTTGAGCCCATGCGATCTCTGAAGAGGTAGATACAGTAAACAGAAGCAAAGTAAAAGCAACTATCACCATATGCTGCCATCTATTTGCCCATTGCTTCATCTGCGATCATCTCCTTTTTCTGTTAACCTTCCTCAAACTCCCATGCTTTATGAAAAGGGTGAGCGCCTTCTCCTCATTTTTCCTCGGACGAAACAAGACTGAACCTATTAGGCAAGAAAGGATTCATATGCTCTGTTTCATCTGAACTGACATATTCGGCGATCAACTTCGCCGTAATCGGTGCTAACAGGATTCCATTCCGGTAATGTCCGCAGGCTAGGGTTAGCCCACTCCAGTTTGGCACTGGCCCTAAAATAGGATGTCCATCAGCCGTAGCAGGCCGTAATCCTGCCCAAGCCTGTAAAAATGGAGCTTCAGAAATCGCTGGTACAATTGACATTGCCCCCGTTAATACTTTCGAAACACCATAAACAGTGGAAGAGCGATCAAAGCCGGCTAAATCTTCTGTAGCTCCAACAATAATTCGTCTATCCTGCTTAGGCACTAGATAGCCGTTTTTTCCAAAGACTACATGGGAAAGAGGCAAATGATTCGAATCAACCGCCGCGATTTGTCCCCTTACTGGATAGACAGGTACATTCACTCCCACCTGACGTAAGATATCAGCAGTCCACGCCCCGGCTGCTACAATCACGTGATTAGCTTCCAGCTCCCCTTTCTCTGTTACAACGCCTGTCATTTTCCTTCCAGTATGCTTTAATTTGATTACAGCAGTATTTTGGAATAAACGAACATGTCGGTTTTTGGCCTGTATCACTAGGGCTTCTACTAACAGACGGTTATTGATGTCAGCCTCGTGTGGAGAATAGATGGCTTGGCGTACCATTTTTGATAGATGTGGCTCTTGTTTCTGCACTTCTTTTCCAGACAACAATCGGATATCATAACCTTCAGACTTTTGCCACTGGTAGCGCTCCTGCAACCACTCCTCCTCCATGTCGGTCATGGCTACTGTCAAAATACCTGCTGTAGATAGCTGGCAATCAATGCCGGTAGCCTCCTTCAGTTCAAGCACCCAATTCTTATAAAGATCCAATGAACATATTCCCATGTCAAGAAGTGGCCCTGGCTTCGTAAATTCCTTTAAAGGAGCAAGCATTCCCGCCGCTGCAACGGATGCCTCCCCTCCAAACACTCCCTTTTCGATGAGAGTAACCGTCATGCCTACAGGAGCAAGTTCCGTGGCAATCGCCAAACCAATAATTCCTCCGCCAATCACAATGATGTCTGAACAGCTTTTCATTGTCCTTCACCCTTTCTCGTATCTACTGAGTGGGGAATCGATTGGCTCTCTACACAAAGAAATGAAAAAACCCACTTCTCCGCGCAGGAAAAGTGGGAAAATCACCAACACCAAATCTAACCACTTCCCTTCGCCAGCATGACCTGGATCAGGTAAAAAGGGTCAACAGACACGCTCTGTCCTCTCAGCCCTGCAAGTTAGGACTCCCCCAGTAGATCAATGTGAAATTATTAATCTTCGTCCTTGTAATCATAGCTTTCGGGAATTGGCTCGAATTTTTCCGCCTCTTCAAAAGCCTTGAGTCTCTCTAGCTCCTCCATATGATAAGTAAACTGCTCCTTATTAATAAAGTAGTCCTCACCATTATGGACGGCACGGATACGTCTCTCCGCTATCTTTTCTCGTATAAACCATTCAGGCATATCCAGATAAGCAGCTGTTTCCTTTACAGTTAAATACATGGTTTACTGTCCTTTTAAGCGGGCCTCCAGCTCAGCCTTCTGCTTTTCAAAACCTGGCTTACCAAGAAGTGCGAACATGTTCGCTTTATAAGCCTCTACGCCAGGCTGATCAAATGGATTCACACCTAGCAGATAACCGCTGATGCCGCATGCTTTTTCAAAGAAATAAAGAAGCTCACCAATATGATACGCTGATAGCTCAGGCAATTCAACTACAAGGTTAGGAACGCCGCCGTCCATGTGCGCTAACATCGTGCCTTCCATTGCCTTTTTGTTAACAAAATCCATGCCTTTTCCACTAAGGAAGTTCAAGCCATCTAAATTAGCGGCATCCTGCATGATTTCAACGTCAGTAGCTGGTTGTGCAACGGAAAGCACCGTTTCAAACAAATTGCGCGAGCCGTCTTGAATAAATTGCCCCATAGAATGAAGGTCAGCAGAGAAATCAGCAGCAGCCGGGAAGATTCCGCGACCATCCTTGCCTTCAGACTCTCCAAACAACTGCTTCCACCATTCATTGAAATAATGGAATTGAGGTTCGTAGCTTACTAGCATCTCAATTTGCTTCCCTTTGCGTAATAAGCAATTGCGGATAGCAGCATATTGATAGCATTCATTTTCTTCAAGAGCTGGATTCATATAGCGCTGACGAGCCGTCTGTGCCCCACTCATCAAGGCATCGATATCTGCACCTGATACAGCGATAGGCAACAATCCTACTGCTGTTAAAACAGAGAAGCGTCCACCAACATTATCTGGAATAACGAAGCTCTCATAACCTTCTTCGTTCGCTACTTGCTTCAAAGCCCCGCGCGCTTTATCTGTTGTTGCGTAAATGCGTTTACGCGCTTCTTCCTTGCCATACTTTTTCTCCATGAACTCACGGAAAATACGGAAAGCGATAGCTGGCTCTGTAGTGGTTCCGGATTTAGAAATAATGTTGACCGAAACCTCCTTGCCTTCAATAACCTGCATAAGGTGAGTCAAATAGACAGGGCTAATATTATTACCCACGAAATAAATCTCAGGTGCTTTGCGCTGTTCTTTTGTTAAAGAGTTATAGAATGTATGCCCTAGTACATCAATTACTGCCTTAGCTCCAAGATAGGAGCCTCCGATACCAATAACGAGCAATACATCAGAATCAGCTTTGATTTTTTCTGCCGCCGCTTTAATACGTGCGTATTCTTCTTTATCGTATGTATCCGGTAGGTCTACCCAGCCTAGATAATCGCTACCTGCACCTGTACCCTCATGTAATTGTTGATGCGCTAGCCCTACAGCCGCTTCTAAATGCTTCATTTCATGCTCGGAAACGAATGGCAATGCTTTGTCATAACTAAAACGGATCGCTTTTGTCACGATAATACCCCCTGAATCGTAAGTTGCAAAACTAATAATAAACTGATGCTTATTATTGTACGCGATATCCTCTCTATTCTATCACGCAGAATTTAACGGAATCACGTCAATTTAAAAATCAGTCTCTTCTAAAGATTATTATAATACTGTTATTCCTTACGTTTTACTAATTTAACATAAATTTTTGTAACCATTTAGCAGTTGATGCGTAAATCCATTGTAAACAAATTTTTTAAGGAGGCTATTATGAAGAAACGTTGGTGGGGTGTTATTGCAGCTGGAGTACTAGTCGCCGGCGCCTATGGTTATTTGAAATTGACCGCTGTCGACGCAACAGGCCTTCCTGTTTCCGTCATTCCTGTTGTAAAAGGAAGCATTGAAAACAAAGTAATGGCATCAGGAATGGTTAAAGCAAAGCAAGAGGTTACGCTTTTCTCCCCAAATAATGGGACCTTGCTGCAATTTAACGTACAAGAAGGGGACAAGGTTACAGCAAATCAAGTCATTGCTCGTATAGATGTTACCGATCTATCAAGCGAAATGGCATCCATTGATGCGCAAATCGCTTCGCAGCATGCTGAACTAAATCGTGTTAAATCAGGCAAAGAACCTGAAACGATTGCCCAACAGGAAGAACGCGTTCGTCAAGAGAAAGAAAAGGTTGACTCTGCCGAGAAGGAATACAACCGTACCAAACAATTGGTAGAGGCTGGTGCTTCTCCTGCCACTGATTTGGACAAGGCTAAGGACTCATTATCCCAAGCGCAATCATCTCTTAAAATGTCCCAGAGCGAATTAGCCCTCAATAAAAAAGGTCCAAAAAGCACAGATATTGCTTCCGTTCAAGCACAGATTAACCAGCTACAGGTAAAAAAAGCGGAGCTAGCGAAGCAAAGCTCTCAATCCACCGTGGTGGCTCCTTTCTCCGGTACCGTTTTAAAGGTGGATGCTAAGAATGGTCAAGCCGTGACGAAGGGTACAGAAATCATTACGATGGGTGATGTGACAAAATTACAAGTAGTAGCAGATATTAACGAATCAGATGTAAAAGAGATTCAATTGGGACAAAAAGCACTTGTAAGCGGCACTTCTATGGGCAAAGAAAAAGCAGCAGCTACAGTAACCCGTATTTCGCCGCTGGCTACAAAGATTCAAAAAGGGGAAACGACAGGAAAAACAAAAGTGAATGTTACATTGGAATTGGATCAGGCTGTCTCTGTACTAAAACCTGGCTTTAATGTCGATGTCGATATTATGATCACCAATAAAAACAACATTCTTGTTGTCCCTTTCCAAGCGGTTGTGAATGATCCAAGCGGTTCCTTTGTCTGGGTTGTAGAAAACGGTCTGGCGAAAAAACGTCCCGTACAAACCGGTACAGAAAGTGACTTGAATGTAGAAATCACAAGCGGTCTAAATGAAGGAGACAGTGTCATTAGCAGCCCTTCCGCTGATTTGATGGAAGGCATGCCTGTAATGGCAATGGAAGCAGGCGTACCTGGAGCAGTATAAAAGGAGGGAAACAGATGCTAACCGTTACTGATATTCGTAAGACCTTTATGAACGGTGATTCTGAGCTACCCATCCTAAAAGGAGTTAATTTTACCGTTAATAAAGGGGAATTCGTCGCAATCATGGGGCCCTCTGGTTCTGGTAAATCCACCTTTATGAACATGCTGGGTTGCTTGGATCGCCCCTCTTCCGGTTCTTATGTACTGGACGGAGTAGAGGTCACTACCTTAAACGAAAATCAACAAGCTGATCTTCGAAACCAAAAAATTGGGTTCGTCTTTCAGGCATTTAATCTATTGCCCCGTATTTCTGCGATTCGCAATGTAGAATTGCCTATGCTTTATGCAGGCATCTCGGCAAGCGAACGCAAAAAACGTGCAGAAGAAGCGCTCATTAGCGTAGGTCTAAAAGAGCGTATGGAACACAAGCCGCCTATGATGTCCGGCGGTCAAAAGCAACGTGTAGCCATCGCCCGTTCTCTCGTGAATCGCCCGGCGATTTTGCTAGCGGATGAACCAACGGGAAACCTGGACAGCCGTTCTACTAGAGAGGTTATGGCCATTTTCCAAGAATTGCACGCACAGGGAGTTACCATTATTCTGGTCACGCATGAATTGGATACCGCTCAGCACGCAGAACGTATTGTTGTCTTTAAAGATGGTGTCATTATAAAGGATGAAAAAGTAAAAGAACGACTCTTTGCTGTCGCAGATGAAAACGAGGTGTTCGCTACATGAACCTCATCGAAAGCTTTCGCATTGCTATAGATGGTATTTGGTCCAATAAATTGCGCTCCATTTTAACCATGCTAGGAATTATTATCGGCATCGCTTCCGTCATTGCCATTATGACAATGGGTAAGGGCGGAAAAGAAATGATGACAAGTCAATTCGGAAATGTAGCCGATGCTAAGTTTACCGCGATGATAAGCTGGGAGACCGAAGAACCTGTCAAGGATGATGATTTGACCATCGATGATGCCGTTACCCTGGAAAGAATTAATCCTTACATTCAAAATGTTATGGCTCAAATCTACGGTGGCGGAACCATCAAGGATAAGAAAAAGGATATCAGTGCTCAAGTATATGGGACAACGGGTAACTTTTTAGAGGTAAATTCGAGCTATAAGATTGAGAAGGGTCGTTTTTACACCAGAGATGACGATAAAGAACAGCGAGATGTTGTGGTATTAGACAAGGGCTTAGCAGATAAATTGTTTCCGCAGGGAAATGCTGTAGGAAATCGGATTTACATGTCAGATGCCTCCTTTGTGGTCATTGGGGTTCTAAAAAATGATATGCAGGGCTTTATGGGCGGCGGCATGCAGGATCTGGTGTACATGCCGGCACGAACCTATTTGAACCATAACGAAAAAGCAACGGTAAACATGTTCCATATTCAAGCAAAATCAAATGCTACGATTCAAGCCGCGATGGACTTTACCAAGCAATATCTAAATCGTGTACATAAGCATACCGATCATTACATGGTAAAAAACAGCGCCGATGATCTAAAAGAGATCACGAAGATGCTTGACATGCTTACGATGGTCTTCTCGGTTATCGCCGGAATTTCTCTTTTAGTGGGCGGTATCGGGGTAATGAACATCATGCTCGTCTCCGTAACGGAGCGCACACGCGAAATCGGGATTCGAAAAGCCCTAGGTGCCAAAAAACGGGATATCCTGACCCAATTTTTGATCGAATCCATTATTGTCTGCTTAATTGGTGGTGGTGTAGGGGTCGGTCTTGGACTTGGGTTAGCTTCGATTATTATCTCATTTGCAGGCATGCCTCCTGTTACATCCTGGGATAGTATTCTGATCGCATTTGGCTTCTCTAGTGCAATCGGGATCTTCTTTGGAATCTATCCGGCAAACAAAGCAGCCAAGCTTGATCCAATTGAAGCATTGCGTTACGAATAATCGGAAGAGAAAGTACGAAATAAACTACTTAACAGGCTGGATCCCTTCAGGGTTTCAGCCTGTTTTTTTATATAAATTGACAGATTATTTTAATTTTTATAAAACCCCTTTACAAATTGGATAAATTAACTAAAATGAAAAATGTATAGATATTTATGCTGACCAGTCAAACTAAAAAGAGAGACATGAAAAGAGGGACTAACATGAAAAAAGCTATGTTGACTCTAGGAGTAGCTGCCGTAGGATCATTACTGATGGTAAGCTCTGCATTTGCTGCAGAAGCAAATTATTTGTTCAAACTACCTGCTAACACAGCTCAGACCGTAGCTGATCCCGTAGTGGACAAATCGATCGAAAAGTATTTTCCAGCAATTCTGCCAACTACTCAACAACAAAGCAACGTAACGGATTCAAACTTCAGCAAGTTTTTTCCTGCTATGTTACCTGTAGCACCTCAAGCCGATCAGCCAGCAGCAAATACTATTCAAAAGTTCTACCCAGCTATGTTGCCAACACAAGAAGTAGCTCCGGCATCTGGAAATGAAGCCATGAAAAAATTCTATCCAAACGTACTTCCAGAGACGACACAAGAAGCACCAACACAAAAACCAAGCCATATTATTTTTGGCTAATGCGAATATAATGAAAAGGCCCGCGAATGTGCGGGCCTTTTTCTTTCATCAAAACAGGTGCTATTTATTATGATCTTCTGCCCGCATTTTTCGAGCATTTAGTCTATCTACTATAGAGCGTCCTCGCTCACGTATCGATTCTTCCCGCACCTTTAGGGTATTTTTTTTCATCATCCCATTTTTAGAGGTGTCTGGTCGTCGGTCTTCTGGTTTCAAGAGTACTTACTGCCCCCCTTTTTTTCGTAATCCGCTAAAAGCTCACCGAAGCTTTTATTTTTCTCTCGTTCCTCTAATTCTTTGCGGCGTTTTTCCGCTTCTTCGCGTGCCTGCTTTTCTTTTCCTTCCTTCAATTCCTTTTCCATTTGCTTTAGCTTACTTAAAGCATTTTCGCCTAGCAAATCCTTGAAGCTATTTCCTGATTTATCCGAAGCCAAAGCATCCTGTGCCGGTTTCGTTTGATTTTGTGTGCGATTCCCACGTTTTTTTGCCATAGTGACTACCAACCTTTCCAACTTTATCTCTTATTTATTGTACCATTTTAGGTCATACTACAAGCGAGAAAATCATTGGAGGGATTCACATGGTGCGAAACAAATCAAAGGACTTCGGAAAAACCGCAGATATACAAGGTCCAAAATCACGATCCGAGGCTGTGCGCTCTAATGGTTCAATTAATGCTGAGCCCCAAGAACGGATGAAAGAAAACCGCTAATTTGCAGGGTACAATACGTTGTCATAAAGGAGGTTTTTTATGAAAAGCAAGCCTCCAGCAGATAGGAATCCACTTGCTGTTGATCAAACACTGCCGCATCAAATCAATGCGCCTGACTTTAAGCAGGCACACATTAGCATGCAGGCTCCCTTTGTTAACCAATACGGGATTATGATTGGGGATAGCGCCTATAATTCCGCCGATTCTCCGATAAACAATTGGTCCCGCGATGTCGACCCTGCTATCATGGCTGGTCCAGAATGGGTACATCCCACCAATGACATTGGCTGGAATACCCGAGAAAACCGTGAGCTACTGGAAAAACAACAGCTTCGAAAGAAAAAGGACATGTTTACCCATTTGGATAAAGACGTAAGCTATCACACCGATTAAGATAAAAGCCAGCATCTCCTTCTAACAAGGAAAGGTGCTGGTTTTTTATGCTACAATAACAAAAGCAACTGAAATGCCAGAAAGGAAACGATCTCAATGAAACTTCAATTAACAATAACGCCTGAATTTTCAAAGGCATATCAAAAATATGCTGGGTTTATCCCTGGTGAAACCATTCGTCTGTATGTTAGAACCTCTGGACCAGGTACTGGGGGGTTGTTTTATGCTGTAGAAAAGGATCAGCTTCAATCCGATGATGCCCTCTATGAAGTAGCAGGTCTGCGCTTCGTGATTCGCCCCAGTGATTTTTGGTATTTTGATGGAGGCACTTTATCATATGATGAGCAGTTAGGAGAATACGGCTTTATGTTTACGAATCCGGGTTTGCAACCTTAGGAAACCATTCTGTATGTTGAATCGTATTAGTAAAGAAACCACGTATTTCCAGGAGGAATTCAAATCATGTCCGCCAAATCAAAAAATGCAAATCGTTCGATTTTAGTAGCGATTGGGCTGTTTTTACTGACAAAGTTTAAATTTATTTTTCTCTTTTTGAAAGGATTTAAATTTACAGGAACCATTATCAGCATGGGAGTTGCTCTTTATTTTTATGCTGTTGTATTTGGATGGAAATTTGCAGTCGCCCTTATCTACTTGATTTTTATTCATGAATTAGGACACGTAATTGCCGCGCGGATCAAAGGAATTAATACAGGCTTGCCCATGTTTATTCCTTTTGTTGGAGCTTTCATTAATTTAAAAGAACTGCCGCGCGATGCAACAACAGAAGCATTTCTAGCCTATGGGGGTCCACTCGCTGGATTACTTTCGTTTTTGCCCGCCATCCCACTATATATCTATACAGAAGACCCATTATGGGCATTAGTCATTCATTTGGGAGCGATTCTTAACCTATTTAATTTACTTCCGGTTTCTCCACTTGATGGAGGTCGTATCGTAGGAGTTTTATCCCCTAATATTTGGTTTTTAGGTTTACTTATTTTAGGAGCTTTTATCTTCTTTTCACCAAGTCCTATGCTCGTGCTGATTTTCATCTTTGGGATGTTTTCGTGGTGGTCGCATCTTACCAGCGATTACAAACATAAACAGCTTCAATATGAACGTGATAAATGGGAGCAGCTTCATCAGGAACTTTCGCGTTGGATCGTTGAGCCTCCTACATCGCAGGAAAGATACGATCTGCAACGTTTATACCTGCAAACGCAAAAAGCTCAGCCAAAAAAGCCCTTTACTTTTCCTTTGTTTCAGGAAGAGAAAAAATTGGCTTATAAGAAGCTCCAGCTTGATCGCCAATTTATCATAAAACGCTGGGAGTTATTGGTCGCTCACGAGCAAGAGCAATATCGGAATGCGTGGAATCAATATTCCGATACTACTGCATCAGCTACAGAGGCTCAGGCCGTTTCTGAACACACTGCAAATGCTGCGGATCATATTCCCCCAACAGAGCAGGATACGTCCCAAGCTGAGCAGGGAATTTTACAACACACCATATCCAGTACGGAATTAAAGCTAGCTGACATGAATAAAGAACTGGAACACCAGGCTGGTTACTATGAAGCAAGCGCTGCTACGCGTTGGAAGGTGTTACTTGCTTATCTAGTGCTAGCCGGACTGTTAGCCGCTTTTTACTTCTATTCTGATCAAATGTTATTAGAATGGCGACAGGTAATGAAAACAGCATAGTTTGTAGAAAAAAAGACAAAATCACCGCTTGCTTGTAAGCAGAGATTTTGTCTTTTTGTTTGGAGAATGACCGAGAATAGCAATCGGTCTATTATTTCCTTTTAATGTGCGGTTGCATTTTTTTTACTAGTTCTTCTTCATTATTCCCAATAAACCAACGTCCATTTGCATAAATAAAAGCTCGCTTTAAGCAATGACCGCACATATTTTGACAGCCGATTTCTACCTTCGCATCCGGAACCATCTCTTTTAACCGTTCCGCGAATTCTTCGGCGTTGTATCCTTTGCACTCATCACAGATGCGTAGATCATTTGACATTCTACATGTTCCTTTCTACAGACGAAAGCCCAGTGTATCAGTAATCACTATAGCTGTTTTTTGTAATTGTCGCAACATCCTCGTGGGCATTCCACCAAGTTCCTGACGATTTGAGCCAACTGCTTCATCCCGAATTCCAATTGTTCGTAGCTAGCATACGAGTAAGAGAGCCGTAAATGGGTATCATCCAGGGGATCATATAGATTACCTGGATTTAATAGGATGGATTGCTGCTGGGCTCTTTTAAACAAGGAACGCATGGATATCTTCTCATGTAAAAAGCAAAGCCAGATATAAAACCCCCCTGCTGGAATAGACCATGTAGCTAGATCATTAAAATATCGTTCGAGTAAAGCTAGCATAAAATCTCTTCTAGCTCGAAGCTGCTCTCTCACATAAAGTAAATGCTGTTCGTACAATCCGCTTGCTAGCCACTCATACACAGTCCATTGTGAGAGGGAGCTGGCTCCATAATCCGTCTGCATCTTTAAGTCAGCCAAACGGTCTATCACTGTTTCTGGTGCCACCAGCCATCCGATGCGCAAACCGGGGCTGATCGTTTTAGACATACTGCCTACATACAGTACGGTCCCTTTTTGGTCTAACGCCTTAATCGGTAAAGGCGGCTCTTCATCCAACCACAAATCCGAATACACATCGTCTTCTATTAAAGCGATGCGCTCTTGTTGGCACAGCTTCAGCAACTGCTCTCTGCCACTCTCACTTAATACCTTACCAGTTGGATTTTGAAAAGTAGGAATCGTATACAGCATCTGCGCCGTCTGCTGCTGGATACCTGCTAGTAGAGCCCGCTGGGATATTCCTTGTGCATCCAGTTCAATCCCTTTCATTCGGATACCCGTAGATGGTAATAGATTTAATGAATATAAATATGAGGGCTTTTCCATCAACATGGTTGCTCCAGGGTTCATCAAGCCTAATGAAATTAATTGTAGCCCCTGTAAAGCCCCTGAGACGATCAAAATACATGAAGGTGGTACATTTATACCCTTTTTGGCTAAATGTCTGCTGACCTCCCTGCGGAGCTTGTACAGCCCTTTGGGTTCTTCATAGCCAAGGGAAGGGATTTTTTCAGCCACCTGAGCTAGTACCTGTTTCATGTTGGCATGAGGATATAGATCGCTAGATGGCTCTCCCGTTCCTAAGCGTATCATGTTCGGTACGAATTCTAGTCGATTAATCTCTTGAATGGTAGGAAGGTTAGGATGAAACATACCAGCATTCACATAGCTAGGCCAGTGAAGCGTAGGAAATGGATCTGGCTGTTGCACGACTATCGTGCCGCTTCCACTTCTCCCCTGAATTAAGCCCTCCGCAGTCAATTCCTGAACCGCTGCAACCACTGTGCTGCGATTCACTTTAAAGGTAACAGCTAGCGTACGCTCCGGCGGAATTTTATAACCCACTGGCCATTCACCAACACTAATTTTTTCGCGTATATACGACGCAATTTGGCGATAAAGAGGGATCGGGTCATCCCGTTTCGGTCTCCATTCTCCCAAGCCTATTACCATACTTGGTTTCCTTTTTTTCTTCACATGCTTCCTCCCTGCGTTCAAGTAGAAATCTAAACTTGGTTGGGTGATCAACCAACCAATTGGATGCAGACAGTAGAAATTCCTCCAGGTAAGATACAAATAAAGAAAAAGAGGTGATCATTATGGTACTCGCTTGGTTACATGGCATGGTGCTAGCATTTGGACTAATCTTACCCTTAGGCGTACAAAACATCTTTATTTTTAATCAAGGAGCCGCCCATAAGAAGTTTACCCGAGCCCTACCTTCGATTATTACAGCTAGTATTTGCGATACGATTCTGACCTTACTCGCAGTTTTGGGAGTATCCATGCTATTGTGGAAAATTGTATGGTTAAAAACGGCTTTAGTAGTAGTGGGAGCTTGCTTCTTGCTATACTTGGGGTATATGACTTGGAGATCAACGACCAACGCGGCGAACGTGACTACCCATGCTTCTTTTACGTGGCGAAAGCAGGTCATGTTCGCAGCATCTGTCTCACTTTTAAATCCGCATGCCATTATGGATACGATTGGTGTAATTGGAACCAGTTCAACAGCCTATACTGGTCATGAGAAAGTGGCCTTTACGGTGGCATGTATACTTATTTCGTGGATGTGGTTCTTATCTCTAGCGTGGGCAGGTAGGATGCTAGGCAAAGTAGATAATACTGGTCGAATCATGCTTGTTATTAATAAACTGGCAGCTATTCTTATCTGGCTGGCCTCTGCCTATCTCATTTACTCCGGGCTCTCTAGCTAGTGCAGCACAGCAAATAGAAGAAAGATCAATAGCTGCAACGAGCTTATTAAGTAAAATAGAAACAGGGCTTCTTTTGCAAATGTACTCTTCTTATCATGGCGTATCTGATAGAGATGATAAAGCATGCCAATTATGAATAGAATGAGTAGCAACCACCAAATACTGTTCATAACTCCTCCCCTATCAGTGGAACCATATTCATTACATCATTGAATGGTAAACTCTTCATGTTTTATAGAATAGCAGAAGATTGCTATCCGTATTCATAAAATTCCATAAAAGGTTATTCAAAAAGGTTTAGGGATACAAGTTTTTTTCCCCATCTAGCTTCCATCACATGACCAAATAAAAAAGGCCGTCATAAACCGGCCTTTTTTAACAAACTCATATTGAATTCCGATACGAGCTTATTTTGTTATTTGACTGTTTTTCTCGAAATTACGCAGAATCGCCACTTCTACACGACGGTTCGTTGCGCGACCGTCATTCGTCTTATTGGAAGCTACTGGCTGGAATTCACCAAATGCACGTGTGCTAAACTTACTTGGATCTAGCTTTTTGTTTTCCAATAGGATGGTCATAAAATTCATAGCACGCGCAGAACTGAGATGCCAGTTAGATTCGAATCGACTGTTTCTGATCGGTACATTATCCGTATGACCAGACACTGTTACTCGTCTTCCATCTGGCTCTAACAGCTTAGAAATCTCAGATGCCAAATTCCTTGCTTCCGGTTTCACCTTTGCACTGCCTGATGCAAAAAGGGCGTTGTCCATAATTGTAATTAGCAATCCTTCATCGGTGACCTTCGTGTGCAATTTGCCTGTAAGATTATTCTCTTTCAAATAACTATCCAACTGTTTTTTTAGCTGGTCAAGCTTCTCTGTTTCCTGTAGATATTTCATTTGTTGTTCATACTTGGTCTTGTCAACAACCTGCTCATTTCCCTCAGGCTTCATAAGGGATTGCTCTTCAGAGTTGATTGGCTCAACCGGTGAAGGAAAATCTAGTACACTGACTCCACCATTCAGAGCTGCATTAAATGATCCAGCTAATTGGCTAAACTTCTTAGCATCTACGGAACTAGCCGCAAACAATACGATAAAGAGGGCTAATAGCAAGGTTAGCAAATCCGAATAAGGAATGAGCCATGTTTCATCAATATGCTCTTCATGCTTCTTTTTGCGTTTAGCCATTAACGCCGACTCCCTCCTCGCTAGATCCCTCTTTCACTGCTTGGCGTTCAACAACTGGGATGTAAACCAGTAGTTTTTGCTCGATAGCAGTCGGAGAAACCCCCGCCTGAATGGATAGTAATCCTTCAATCATAATACGTTTTACTTCAACTTCTCGTTGTGATTTACGTTTCAATTTGTTAGCAAAAGGATGCCATATAACGTAACCTGTGAAAATACCTAGCAAGGTTGCTACGAAGGCAGCCGCGATAGAGTGTCCTAATGCCTCTACGTCAGCAAGATTCCCCAAGGCCGCGATCAAACCAATAACCGCACCTAGAACCCCTAGCGTTGGAGCATATGTACCTGCTTGGGTAAAGATAAGCGCACCGCTATGATGACGTTCTTCCATAGCACTGATTTCTTCATCAAGTACATCGCGAACAAATTCAGGCTCTCCACCATCAATAATCATCTTCATGCCATTGCGTAAAAACGGGTCCTGAATCTCATCAGCTGTATTTTCCAAAGCTAGCAACCCTTCACGTCTGGCAATACCTGCCCACGTCATGAATTGGCTTATCAGTTCACGCTTATCAGCTTCCAGTTGATTGGTAAAAAGGACTTTCATGATTTTGGGAATCCTTTTTACTTCTACCATAGGGAAGCCTACAAAAATAGTAGCAACCGTTCCAGCAATAATGATTAGAAAAGCAGCAGGGTTAACTAGAGAACTAATACTGGCTCCCTTTAAGACCATCCCAACAAAGACAGCCACAAACCCAAGAATAATTCCTATTACAGAAGACTTATCCATCAAGACACTCCCTATTCCCCGAAAATAATATCCCTATTTCTTATTTCGGTAAACAAGCCGGTAAGTATGAGTATAACTTGTTAGATAACCACATTTTTCCGTTATAAATACATTCATGTTCACGTTTCAGCCGTTTTTTTCCTTTTTAAAGATAGAAAAAACCTAGTGATGTTTCCACATCGATCCTAGGTTTTTTTCGGATGGTTTATTTTAAAAATTGAACGGTCTTACTTGTTGGTTGTAGAGCCTCGAATGTAAATCCTTGCTTCTTCAAATCAGCAATGACCTGTGGCAAAGCTTTCAATGTGCTTTCTTTTGCCTTGGTATCATGCATCAGGATAACCACCTCATGTTTGTTTGCACTGCCATTCTTCACATTTCTGATGACTTCTTGAGGGGTATAGCTATTCGATCTAGCATCACCGGAGCTAACATTCCAATCAAAGTAGGTATATCCTTGATTTTTCACTTCTTTCACAATATCATTCATGACCCATTTGTTGGCTCCGTAGATTGTGGTATCTTGCGCTTTCTTACTAACACCATTATTACTACCGCCAGGGAAACGAATCATGGTTGGTTTTTCCCCTGTGATTTTTTGGATTTCTGCTTCGGATTGTTTTAGATCAGTAAAGAATGCTTGCGGATTTTTATAAATTTTATTGTAATCATGGGAATGCGTATGATTACCAATGGTATGTCCTTCTGCTAGCATTCTGCGCAAGATTGCTTCATTTCCTTTAACATTGCGCCCTAAAACAAAGAATGTTGCCTTAATATTGTGTTGCTTCAAAACATCCAGAATTTGGACCGTAACATTAGATGGTCCATCATCAAAGGTAAGATGTGCTACCTTTTGAGAGGATACCGGTTTCGTTGCTGTCGTGTCCGGTTTTTGTCCTGATGTTGTTGGATTCGGATTTGGTTTTGTTTCTGTACCTGGTACTGGTGTCGTTACATCAGGTTTTGGGTTAGGCTTTGTCACCGGTTTCGTTGTATTCGGTTCTGGTTTTGGCTTTGGTTCTGGGGTTGGTTCTGGACTCGTTGTATCCGGTTTTGGTTCCACTGTTACCTTTTTACCTGAATCCACAATTGCTCCCATATACTCCTTGCCAATATCCTCGTAAATTAAATAAGGCAAGCGTTCCATTTTAAAGGAATTAACCATTGGAGCGTACAATGCTTCGAGTTCTTCTGGCGAAGCCTTACGCGCTAAAGCTTTTCGAAGTTCACTGCTTCCCATTATTTTGTCAAATTGTTCTGAATTGAACCGTTTATCTTGATTTTTCATAACAGATGAGGTTAGTTGGTTAGCGTATGCCAAGACATACATCCCTGTGCGTGCCGGATTAAAAGCATGGTAATCGATAATTTGCAAACGAACACCACCAGCAAACCCTTTGGTCTCAGGAACAAACACAACCCCCGGTAAATCTGCATCATTTAACATCTTAGCAAGCTGGTTAGCGTGTATCCCCTCTGCGCCTACCCATTTAAAGTTATCGCTATGCTGTAAGCCGATTCCCTCTCCAAGCCCTGTTGCTAGATAACCAAAGACAGAAGCTAGGTTAGGAACCTGCGGAGAGCTTTTCACCCATTTAAGGCCTGTATCCTGAAAAATCATCCCTCTTGCATAGTAATCCATGGGGATAATGGTAAGATGAACACCCATTTTTCTATTAAAAAACTGTGCTAGCTCCCCTATCGTCATTCCATGTGCCAATGGTAGCTCGTCCACACCAACAAAACTTAGATAAGGAGGTGTTTGGACTGGACCATCCACAATTTTTCCACCTAACGGATTAGGACGATCCAGAACAATTAGCGGCTTTTTATGTTCACGAGCCGCTTCCATCACATCATGTAACGTGGATATATACGTGTAGCTTCTCGCTCCGATGTCTTGCAAATCAAATACCAAAACATCAATATTTTTTAGCATATTGGCGGTTGGTTTTCTAGTTTTACCATATAAACTATAGACGGGAATATTCCAATCTTTATGTATATAAGATTCCACATAGGCACCAGCCCGAGCCTGCCCATCAATTCCATGCTCTGGACCATATAGAGCCGCTAAGGTGGCATTATGATATTTGGCCAGAACATCTATGATGCTTTGTCCCTGACTATTTATTCCCGTTTGGTTGGTAACCAACCCAATCCTTTTCCCATCAATAAGATGATGATATTTCGAGATTAGGACATCATCACCTAGCCTGATACTCGGTGGATTCGCGTAGGAATTTCGATCTGAGACGAACATCAGCATAATCAGACACGTGAGAAAAAGTATACCTTTGCGCATAATTTATAAATTCCTTCCTACGAAATAATTGCGAAATATATAAATAAATTTCTATATAAATGAGACTCTCTTTTTAACAAATAGTTTCATCTAGTATGAAAAAATAAGTCGATTGATGTAAAACTTGGGTAAAACGTATTATTTTGTTGAAAAATCTGATCAAAAACTAGTAACAAACGACTGATTTTGACATCATCATTCAGTCGTTTTTTGCTAGTTACAGTCCAACAAAGCAGCAAACAATCATTAAAACAATAATGGCAAACCTTTCATAACGCTCCTCTAACATTGTGAACACTCCTTTTTGGAATAAACCAGTTTTTTTAGGTAACGACAACAGTGTTTCCCTTGGTAAAATATATGAAAGCAATCGTCATATTGCTATTATTTTGGGCTAGCGTATTGAGAAGCGTATGCGCAGTACGACAAGCTTTCTCGATTCGTCTGCACGCTGGATATCACACGTATTGCGCTCTTTTTATTGTTAATCATTATGGATGAACGCTGATTCATCCGCTGTTACCTCCAGCAAAAAACCCGACTCCTGAACAAGCAGACGGGTCTTCATTCGGTTTAGGATTTTTCGATGATGGAAGATTCCCACTTACAAAATCATTTTTTGTAAATGTAGATCTCGCTTGTTTCTCAAATCGAAATATTCTGTTCCTTTCCGCACTAGTGGTCGCATGGGCTCGTCTGCATTTATGAGGACAATTTCTACCTCGTCACCATTACTAAGCAGGGCACGACTTCCGATATACATCGAGATAATCGACTGCATAAAGGTAGAGACAATTTTGGGATTTAATTTTCCTATGCATGCATCGTTCCATAGTAATTGGGCTGCTTCAAACGGTGATGTACGTTCTTTATAAATTCGATCAGAGCAAATTGCGTCAAACATATCAGCGATGGCTACGATCTGACAGGATAAGGGGATTTCATCGCCTATACGTTGCTCAGGATATCCACTGCCATCCATTCTTTCATGGTGCAGCAGAGCAATTTGGGCAAAAACGTCAGGAAATTCCCCGGATTTCTGGAATAAATCATGCCCGTACACCGTGTGAAGCTTCATGATTTCAAATTCGTCCTCCGTCAGCCGATCTGGCTTCATTACGATTTTTGACGGTACCAGCATTTTCCCAATATCATGTAATAAACCAGCAACCCCCATCATCTCTACTTCTTCTTGGGGCATGCCGACCAGATTAGCAATGATAGCCGATAAAATGCCAACATTAATAGAATGTCGATACGTGTAATTTTCTGACCCTTCTAGTAGATACAATGAGCGAAACAAATCCCTTTGGCTTATCACTTGGTCACGTAATGTTTCATATAGTTGTTCAAATTCATGGATGGGCGGCATGTACTGGTGTGTAACAGAGGTATATAAGCTCTTTAAGGTTTGCGTGGCATTCATATAGGTTTCAACCAAGTGATTATTAGCCGAAATTTGCTGAAATTGCTTACGTAGGTAACGATCGTCCTCTTGATTGTGAGGGATCTCTTTTACGTTAACCGACTGAAAGCCATTTCCTTTTAATTTAGCGATTTCTTTGGAGGTTAACACGGTGCCTTTGGATAAAAGAAGCACACCATATGCGTTATAGATATCCTCCGCCAGCACTCTTCCCTCTAAACTAAGATCCATATGTACTTGAACCAACGCCCTTTCCCCCCCTTTTTTGTATCCTCTTTACAAATATCGGCAAAATATAGTAACTAGTGAAATATTTTTCTGAGAAATAGAATAATAAAAACAACAAAAAGCTGGGCTCCTTGTAATGAGCTTCCAGCTTTTTTCTATAAAATCATCAAATTTTTTATGATCTATCTTGGAATATGCTTCTGTTGGGTTGAATCAGGCGAACAGCATGCGGATGAGCATTTTTTCTCCTGACTGCATCCAGCACATTTCCCCTTTTTACTCTTCTGAACATATCGCCACAAGGTCCACGCTGCATAACCAAAAATGAACGTTCCAATCACAATATTAAGTATCATGTTAAGCATCATTGTCCATCCCTTCTGTGGCTTCTTTCATTATCTAAAATCCGAGCAATGTCCCTACCTGATAGATAATGAACGATACTACATAGGCAATACCAAGTCCATAAAGCACAGAGAACCATGTCCATTTAGTAGAACCTGTTTCCTTTTTAATCACAGCTACTGTTGCCAAGCATGGAACATACAAGAGAACGAAAACCATAAAGCTATAAGCGCTTAAAGAGGAGTAATGTGTTTGAATGACAGCCTGTAGTGTATGATCATCTGGTGCTGCATAAATAATATTCATCGTAGACACTACTACTTCTTTTGCTAAGAAGCCCGTAATGAGGGCAGCCCCCGCTTGCCACGTTCCAAAGCCAAGCGGTATCAGCAGTGGCGCCAATCCTCCGCCAATCATCGCAAGGAAGCTATCGTTAAGCTCTACATCAAGCCCTGCTGGACCAGCATAGCTCAAGAACCAAATGACAATCGAGCCTCCAAAAATGAAGGTTCCCGCTTTTCGGATGAATCCCTTTCCTTTTTCCCACGTGCTACGAAATAAGGTACGTCCTTGTGGTATTCGATAAGGAGGCAACTCAATAATAAACATAGAGCCTTCCTGCTTTAATACAGTAGAAGAAAATAATTTTGCTAATAAGAGCGATAAAACAATACCTAATACATAGATAGACAAGACAATAGTGGCTTGATTAGCTGCAAAGAACGTTCCAACAAATAAACTATAGATCGGTAAGCGAGCCGAACACGACATAAGAGGTGTTAACAAAATGGTTAAAAGTCGTTCCTTGGGCTGTTCAATTGAACGCGCCGCCATGACTCCCGGTACATTACAGCCAAAACCGATAATCATGGGAATAAAAGCTTTTCCGTTTAACCCAATCATCTCCATAATTTTATCCATGACCATGGCAACCCGTGCCATATAGCCAGAGTCCTCGATAAGGGAGATAAGGAAAAATAATACAAAAATCTGCGGAATAAAAACAAGCACGCCTCCGACTCCGGCAACAACACCATCTAGTAGAGCCGCTTGCAAGAATTCAGAAACTCCGACTCTCTCCAAGGTAGCTCGCAGCCAATCTGTAAATGGCCCTCCCAGGAAATCATCGAAGGCATCAGATATCGGCGCCCCAATCCATTCAAATGTTAATTTAAAGGTGAGATACATAAACAATAAAAAGATAGGCAAGCCTAAAAATTTATGTGTTAAAAAGGAGTCAATGCGATCCGTCCAGGTTTTCTCCACCTGTCTTACCTGCTCCCTGCAACTAGAGATCATGTCATGAATAAGGGTACTGCGCACTTTGCGTATATATTGCTGGAGTGTACAGTTTTGGAAACTCTCCATTTTTTTGATGTTCGCTTCCGCTTGCTTGTAAATCTCTTCTAATCGGGCTCTTGATACATATTTCTCCAACAAATCAGACACTAATTGGTTGCCTTCTAAAAATTGCAGAGCTAACCAACGTTTCGGAGGTAGCTGTTCCAAGCTTGCCGGCAATAATTCCACAAGCGTAGTGATTGTTTCCTCAAGTACTTCTCCATAATTTACATGAAACGGACGATTTGGCTTTTGGACTACTTGACTAAAGCTATCAGCTAGCTGCTGGCATCCAGCCCCTGTACGGGCAACAATCGGCAGGACAGAGCATTGGAGCTTCTCAGCTAGCTTTGTCTCATCAATGGCAAAGCCTCTAGCTTTTGCAACATCTGTCATATTTAGTCCAATCACCATGGGTGCTCCGTATTCCAATAGCTGTACGGTTAAATACAGATTCCGTTCTAATTGCGAGGCATCTACAATATTTAAAAGCACGTCCGGATGGTGATCTATTAAATATTGAGTGGCCACACCCTCGTCCTTGGACAGAGGATTCAATGAATAGATTCCTGGTAAATCAATCAGCCGACCTTGTTTGTTACGGAGCAAGCCTATCTTTTTCTCAACAGTTACACCGGGCCAGTTTCCTACGTATTCATATGAGCCGGTCAGGATGTTAAATAGTGTGGTCTTCCCCGTATTTGGGTTACCTGCAAGAGCAATCGTAATCATTCACACACGACCTTTATCTGTTTGGCTTCATTTCGTCTAATCCCGATAATTTGACCTCCTGCTTCCAATGTATATGGACCGCCAAATGGCAGTATTTTTTTTATGCGGACAACCGTTCCTTCCATAATGTCCAAATCGATTAAGCGCCGCCTCACTAGAGCGCTCACTTGAGTAATATCTACGATTCTAGCGGAAATCCCCGCTTTAACATCTGCTAGTACCATTACCTATCACCTCGTTCTTAAAGCTGTGTTCCTATAAAGCTGTATTTCAATCCGAAACGATAATCATTATCAATCTAGTTGTATTATAGTTGACATCTAGTAGATTTAATGTGAAATAAATCACTACACCCAGCATAATTTACTTTCTTAACAACTGAGGTATCTTTTTTAGATAAAAGATAAAAGGTAGGATAAGATAGCATGAAGGCGGATTAAAAAAATAGGCTTTACCAGCCCATAGGAGCTAGCAAGCCTAAAATGTAGCGGAAAATAAGCTTAGGATTTCTCATGCTGTGCATAACGTTTTTGCAGTTTCTCACGATGAGATTGAAAAATATCTTCAAGGGCAATATCATACTTGTTCGCAATGACGATGAGGTTCCCAAGCACATCCCCTAGTTCTTCTGTTAACTCTTGTTTTTTTTCTATTATGGTTCCTATCTTTTCATCCGGCCGATCTCTCCCAATTTCCAGAGCTCTGATCGCCCTTGCTACCTCGCCCATTTCTTCTGCCAGAAAACCGATGCGAATAAAAATATCTAACTCCGACCATCCTCTTTGTTCATAATAATCCTTGACCCATTTTTGAAATTCTACGATGTTCAATTTAGCAGCCTCCTTACTCAAACGATTGCTTACGTTTATCTAAAAATTCTATATAATGTTACATGACAATACAACCCTACACAATTGGTACGAACTGAATGGAGGTACTTGCATTGAAACGTCTAGCTGTTTTCTGTGGTTCAAGTAATGGAGCACCATCGGCTTATCGGGAAGGGGCTGTCCAATTAGGCAAAGAATTGGCTAAACGAGGCATTTCATTGGTTTACGGCGGGGCAAGCGTTGGAATTATGGGCACAGTCGCTGACACAGTGTTAGAGGAGGGCGGCGAGGTAATCGGCGTCATGCCTAAGTTGCTCATAGAACGGGAAATCTCTCATCAGCATGTAACAAAGCTTTTCATTGTGGAATCCATGCATGAGAGAAAAGCCAAAATGGCAGAACTAGCAGATGGATTTATTGCGTTACCAGGGGGTCCTGGTACGTTAGAGGAATTTTTCGAGATCTTTACTTGGGCCCAAATTGGAATCCATCAAAAGCCTCTGGGTCTTCTCAATATTAATCACTACTATGATCCGCTACTCGCTCTATTTGACCACATGGTAACAGAGCAGTTCTTACAGGCAAAATATCGCTCCATGAGCATCGTGGATTCAGATGCCAAGGCTTTACTGGATAAGTTTGAAACGTATCAGGCCCCAACTGTTAAAACATATTAGTTGTAATTCTGTAATCTTTCAGCAATAAAAAAGGGAGGGCTACCATCGCCTTCCCTTCTCCCTTTATCTCTATTCTTGATTTCCTTCTAACACTGTCAGTCTTATTCCACTGTAATCTTCTTCATGACTGTTTCGTGCAGTTGGGGTGTATAGACATGGACAGTCACATCGTACGTGCCAGGTTTAGAGAACTTTTGCTTGGCCGCATATACCGCCTTCTCTCCCTGCTTAGCTTTCACTAGCTCGCGTGTACGTTGCCCCTCCAATTTTAATTCGATATCGACATACACCTCATCATAATTCTCCAGCCCACCCAATTTGGCAGTTAAAATCGTTTGCTCTCCTACCTTAGGAGGTGCTGGTTCACTGCTAAATTCTGCTGTTATATCTGGTTTAGGCCCTCTTGGTTCACACCCAACTAGCGCTAATACGCATAGGATGAGAATGAAGAGGGAAAGCAGGCTTCCTTTCCTGTTTTGGGGATTTCCCATCACTTTCAACCCTTTCATCCCTTCAGTACTCTTTTGCTGGCAAAGTGTGACTAGCTTAGCTTTATCTCCTGCCCCGCACGTTGTCCAAATGGAAAGATTTCTGCGAACGCTCCTTGTAAACCGAGAGTTCCGTATTTTTGTTGAAAGTGCTCTACACTTCCTTGCTGTATAATGCGTCCTTTTTGTAAAAAGATAGCTCGATCACACGCCAGTTCCGCAATATTAAGCTGATGCGTAGAAAAAATAACACTACTTCCTTCTCGCTTAATTTGTTGAACTAACTGGACAAACTCTTCCATCCAATAAGGATCAAGTCCGTTGGTAGGCTCGTCTAAGACCACCAAGGCTGGCTTTGCCAATATAGCCTGCGCAAATAACAAACGCTGCTGCATTCCTTTTGAGAACGTGCTGACACGTTTGTCTTGTACATCCGTAAGGCCAACTAATTCGAGCACTTCTTCGGTTCTTGTCACATTAATTTTACGCAAGGAAGCATAAAATTGTAAAGTCTCCCAAGCTGTCAGTCCATTACCGAAGTTGAACTGATCGGGCATATAGCCGATCTGGTTAGAATACTCAGTGCGATTTTCCTTCCAGCTCATGCCATTTACAGTAATGTTACCTTCAGACGGCTGTGTAATGCCTACGATCATCCGTAAAATAGTACTCTTCCCCGCTCCATTGCCGCCACATAATGCCACGATCTCACCAGCATCCATCGAAAGCTCAAATGGTTCAACTAATGTTTGCTGTTTGATTCGTTTACTCACACCCTTAATAAGTAAACGTTCCTTTTTCGATGCACTAGATTTTACATCATGCGTATCTACCACTTTATTTACTGCTTCAGATCTGCTACCCACGGTATCGCCTTCTTTCCCAGGCCAAGATAGATCCAGCCATCATCAATACCACCCAAAGCAGGCAAAAAACAGCGAACAAAGTCGTACCCATACTGGTCTTTAACCAGTCTACCCATTGGTAGTACTCGGGACCAAAAATAGAGCCGCCCCCCATTTTAATAACCATAAAAATACGAACTAATTCGGCTGGATTTAATATGGTTAAAATTTGCACCGCAGGCTTAATTGCTTGATAAGGCAACCAGCCCAGAACGGAGATCAATAGGGTAGGCCAAGCTAAAATAAACAAGAACCAAATGCTAACACCAACCGTTAAAGCCTGCCAACGATTCTGACAGAAGGTTCCGATCCATACGGCAATCCCTAAAAACAGCAAGATTAATAAGATAGAAAAAAGGAAGAAAAACACTAACAGTGAAAGCGTAAAGCCTTTGCCAAACAAAGCTCCTACCAATCCAGATAGGCCATATCCAAAACTGATAATCGCAATTAAAACAGCAGCTAGCCCCAGATATTTCCCACCAAGAAACGCGGATGTAGAGAGCGGATACGTAGAAAGTAACTGCCAGCTTCCTTCTTCCTTTTCCGAAGTAATAGAAAAGGAACCAAGCAGCAACGTCATCAGTGGTAATAAATATAAGATTAAATTAAGCATAGCTCCTGTCGTATGGGTATACCCCTCCATGTAGGCTTGGGCTTGAATCAACAACAAAGCTAGGCTAAATAGCGAGAAGAGGGCTAAGAATGAATAGGCCCACGGATTGCGAAATCCAATCTGTATTTCCCGCTTGGCGATATGGATAGCTTGCATATCAACACTTCCTCTATCTGTAGTCCCTCGGGCAAGTGCGCTTTAACAAATCGTCCTAGTGCCCTGCTCCACTAGCTGGTGTTTCAGTGGATGGAGTAGAGCCATTGTGTTCGCCTGCGCTTTTACCTGCATCGTGCTGTTGTGTTGAATGCCCCTCAGCTTTACCTGCATCATGTTGTTGTGAATGTTCGCCAGCCTTGTCTCCCTCTTTATGCTCCATATCACCATGATGCTTCTTATCACCGTGATGCTCCATTTGATCCATATTCATTTCCCAATTATGGCTGTTAAGCTGCTCTGCTGTCAGGATTTGGCCTTTACCTTGTTCTTTTACGAACGCTTCCGCAGATTGCTTATCTTTAAAAGAGTACACTCCGTAAGCCATTGGTGTTTTAAATTCTTTATCGTAAGCAAAAGTAGCATCGTTTAGATTCATCCACTCTTTCGTGTGGTAATCACGCACGAATTTCACGTCAATTTTTTCAGTTCCGTTCTTTTTAATCCAAGCAAACAGATCGCCGATGTCATCAAATTTTAGTGCTTTTCCATCCTTTAAAATGATTTCAGTTGCATTATGATCATCAGCGATTTGCATGTTGCAGATATCGCATTTATCAACGCTTTCATTAATCGCCACCGGCTGTGCTGACTGTCCTCCACAGCCTGTCATTAAAGCGGAAACCAATGTAATGCTTGCCCAAATCATATGTGTTTTTTTCATTTTGTACGAACCCCCATTAAGTAGATAAAATAAATGCTTCCTAAAAACATAATCGCACTAATCACAAGGATTATCGGCGAATGAGTTGTAGATGCTTGGTTTTGTTGCTCGATTGGCGTCATCAAAGGCTGTGGATCATGCAAAAATGCGCCAGAATGATCATCAAACATGCTCTCTAAAAATAATAGTCCCGGTGATTGAAAGAAAATCTGGAATGCCTCTACTTGATCTGTTAAAGCAAAGAAAAATGGATTAATACGGTAGGACAAATCGCTCTTACCATCCCCTTGCAAATCTACGCTTTGAGCACTGTCCCAATAATTCATCTGCAAAAGGTTATCTGTACTGCCTTGAGCCTCTGCCTGAGTTACGTTTCCAATAAAATGATTGCCTGTAAATGAATTGTCTTTCGATTCTTTCAATTGCAAACCGATGTAATTTTGCAATATTTGATTATAGGAAATTTCATTCTTTTCTGCCGCTTCTACATAAAGCCCAACGCGGTTTCCTTCCACGTAATTACGTTCCACTCTTGCCTTTTGCACATCAAACAGCAGGATACCTTGCGAGTTAACGCTCTCATTTTGCTTGGTGAATCGGTTATCTGTAACGATTGCATTGTCCGAGCCCATGACCATACCGCCAGTTACATTCCGATCGCCCTGATTGTGTATCAAGGTAACATCATTACTAAACATGAGATGATAGCCATAACGGGAATCGTAGACCATGTTTTTCTCCACACGGTTGTTGTGACTGGTCTCTACATAGATACCGTCAAACATATTTTCAACCAAATTCCCCATAATGGTATTGTTGTTGGCCTCTTTCAAGTCAATTCCATTTCCCTTTTTTCCTGGACTGCGTGTTTCATTTAAACCAGTAGGAATAGCTTTTCCCGCCAACAACCCTTTGATCTTGTTACCAATGATCTGGTTATGCTCACCGTTTCGTAGCTGAAGACCTGTTCCCTTTGTTTCAATCGTGAGCTCTTTTACTACATTTCGGCTGCCTTCCATTACTAGCGTAGCAGTCTCTGCACCTTGACGCTCATCTAATAAAGTAAGACCACGCAGACTTGCTTGGTTACTTTTCAAGGTGACTACAGGAGCATCCCCTTGGCTACGTACAGTTACGGTACCCTCTGCCGCTACATGAATCGGCTTAGTGATCAGGATAGGACCACTGTATTCTCCTGCTGGCACTTTGAGAATCGTATCCGTCTTAGCCTGATCAATCAGTTGTTGTAACTCATTTTTCATCTCCTTAGCTTGCGCCGGTCGTATGATGAAACCACTAGCTACCAAACAGGCCAGCATCAGAACCAAGCAAATATAACTACCTACCCTGAAAGCTGTATGTCGCCGCATAAGTCCCCTCCTTTTTGGGGTATGGTAAGCGCAGTCATCCAATCACGCCATTATTATGATAAATATGTCGCTATAACACAGCATGACTCGAAAGGGCTAGTGGGGTATGTCAAATGTGCTTCCTTTTGCAAAGATTTAATAAATTGGACAATATTTACTGAAAAGTAAGGAAACTCGTAAAAAAATAAGCCTGTCTCATTCCTTCAGACAGAGCTTATTTTATCAGAATTGGTTTATTTACCTTCTACTGCACGGTAAGCAGAATGGCATGTTGGTCCCACATGTTGGTTTAACGGGAATGCTTGGCGAATCGCTTCTGTAATGAAAGCCTTCGCTGTTTTAACAGCATCCTTCACTTCCGCTCCTTTTGCCAATTCAGCAGTAATTGCAGCAGAATATGTGCAGCCTGCCCCATGAGTAAATGTGGTATCGAATTTTTCTGTTTCTAAGATTTCGAATGACTCCCCGTCAAACAAAAGATCTACCGCTTGGCTATCCTCAAGACGACCGCCGCCTTTGATCAAGACATATTTGGCTCCCATCTCATGGATTTTCTTCGCCGCCGCTTTCATATCTTCAACCGTATTAATCTTTAAACCACTAAGAAATGCAGCTTCGGGCAAGTTAGGTGTTACCACCATTGCTCTTGGGATTAACTCTTCACGCATCGCTTTAATAGCTTGCTCATCTAAGAGAACAGTGTCTTCCCCTTTGCAAATCATTACCGGGTCAACAACAACCTTCGTTACATTATATTCAGCAATTTTGCGGGCAGCCAGCTCAATTACTTCTTTTGTTGCCAGCATCCCTGTCTTCAGGGCATCTACACCCACATAATGCATAGTTGTTTCCAATTGTGCCTCAATCGCTTCAAGAGGTTGCGGATAAACGAGATGGGCCCAGTTTTCATCCATAGCTACCAATGCTGTAATAGAAGTCATTCCATAAACATTGCGTTCCTGAAATGTTTTTAAGTCTGCCTGAATTCCTGCTCCACCGCTTGAATCTGAACCCGCGATAGTCAGAGCTTTATGCATAGTCATGTGCTTAAAATCCCCCTTGTACTATTCCTGCTTTATACCTGCTAGTATGATTGCTATTCTTCTTATATTGTAAACCTGATGCTCTCAACATAACAGAATAAATTTTAGAGAAGTATACTTTCCGATCATATTGTAAGAAGGTTCCTCTTAACCCCGATATTATTGTTTTATGTCATGATGGTCCAATTGCTACGCCTGAGGATGCCACTTATGTCTTAAAACATAAGACAGGTGTTGTCGGGTTCTTCGGGGCATCCAGTATGGAACGTCTCCCTACGGAAACTGCCATCACAGAGAATATGCGCCAATTTAAAAAGATAATAGAATAATCATATAAAAAAACTCTCCTGCACCTTCAACAAAGCGCTAGGAGAGTTTTTTCATTTTATATCTTATAGTTTAGCAAATTTCATTGTGTCGCGAGCAATCATTACCTCTTCGTTTGTAGGGATAATGAAAGCTTTAACTGGAGAATGATCGAAAGTAAGATCAGTTTCTTTACCACGTACGTTATTTTTAGAACGGTCGAAGTATACACCCATCCACTCTAATTTATCCAATACGCGACCACGGATGATATCACTGTTTTCACCAATACCGGCTGTGAAAATGATTGCATCTACACCGTTCATTTGCATAGCATAAGAACCGATGTAGTTACGGATTTTTTCTACAAAGATTTGTAGAGAAAGCTCGGCACGCTCGTCATTGTTCTCTGCTGCAGACTCGATATCGCGAAGATCGCTGGACAAGCCAGAAACAGCTAGAAGACCAGACTTTTTATTTAGAACATCTACTAATTGGTCAACAGAAAGACCTGTTTTTTGTTGTAGATAAGGAAGCAATGCTACGTCGATATCTCCAGAGCGAGTACCCATTGGCAAACCAGCAAGTGGTGTAAAGCCCATGGATGTATCAATGGATTTACCACGGTAGATAGCAGCCAAGGAAGCACCGTTACCCAAATGGCAGCTAATCAAACGTAGTTTTTCTACTGGACGATCCAATAATTCAGCAGCACGCTGCATTACATACTTGTGAGAAGTACCGTGGAAACCGTATTTACGGATACCGTACTTTTCATAGTACTCAGTTGGGATACTGTACAAGTAAGATTTAGCAGGCATAGTTTGGTGGAAAGCTGTATCAAAAACTGCAACCGCAGGAACGCTCGGTAGAATTTTTTGGAATGCAGTAATTCCCATGATGTTTGCTGGGTTGTGTAGAGGAGCTAGCTCAGAAAGCTCTTCTAGTTTTTTAATTACTTCATCTGTTACCAATATAGAATCTTTAAAAGTCTCGCCGCCGTGAACTACACGATGACCAACGCCATCTAATTCTGTAATATCTTTAATAGCGCCTTTTTCTGGATCAGTTAACAAAGCAATTAGTTTTTTTACAGCTACTTCATGGTCTTTCAGATCAAGCGTTTCTTTTAGCTTCTCTCCATCGCCTACTTGGAATGAAGACATGGAATCCTCCATGCCAATACGTTCCATTAGACCTTTTGCCAATACACGCTCAGAAGGCATGTCAAACAATTGGTATTTCAAAGAGGAGCTACCACAGTTTACGGATAGTACGATTGCCATATGATCACCTTTATCCTATCTTGTTGTTTGTCTTTCGTTGTCTCTCTCGATTAATGAAGAATCAGCATAGACCGATTTCATCACAATCTCTAGTAATCTACTTTAGCATGAATCCTCGTATCTGTGAATGTTATCACAAGAAATTCAGACTCTTTCAAAAAATGTTACTTTTAGTATGTCCAAAACGATACAATCGTACTCAGCGCTCGTTCATCATCCTTCTTCGCGTACCGCGGCTATGCTTTTCCCACTTCCTTTTGCATATGAATAATGAGCTGACGAACGAGTTCCCTCCCTCTAAATTTGGGTAGCATGGCAATATTTCCTAACATGGTCGTATCTTTATGCCCACTTGCTCTTTTCGTAATGGAAGGAACAGCAAATCCTTCTCTACATTTTTAACATAAAATCTAGGAATTAGGCCTCTTTGCTCGTAAAACATAATGACCTCAGAAATAACCGACTCCGGATTTTCGATGGGCAGTTCAACATATGCATTAGAAAAGGAATAGACAAGCTTAGAAATTGAATGTTAATTTTTTTAAAAGCCTCTATCATAACTCTTTACACTGCCTATACCTTTTTAATAATTCTCGTTACTTTTACCCCATTTGATCTTTCCTAAAATCCCGTCCATTAATAAGCTCCAGCCTTTTCCTCTCTTCCTATCACTATCATTCCTTTTGTAAAAAAACTCGTTTCTCTTTCATAGAATCTTCATCCCAGCTTAACCTCATCTCCTGACAAGCTCTTTACAATGAAAAGCGAAAACGAGCTTTTAACAAGGAAAAGGAGCGATTCAACCAATGGAAGTAAACCGTCGTCAGTTTTTAACATTTCTTGGAACCGGCACCGCTGCTCTCGCTTCATTGGCTACAGGGATTCCGACCCTTGCCAAAGGAGAGTCCATTTCTGGGAAAACAGCAGATCATCTATTTGGCCTTCAATCTCCTCCTAAAGCCTTTCATCCGAAATTCACCCCGATTAAACCAAGCACAAAGGATGACGTCATTCTTCCCCAAGGCTTCACTTACAATGTCATTGCCCTTTATGGTGATAAAATTAACGCTTCCGGCGATACTTTTGGTTTTAATGCTGATTTCAACTGTTTCCTGCCACTGAACGGAAAATCAGATCATGGTTTACTCTGGACGAATCATGAATATTGCGGTGAGCTAGAATACTATGTAAATGGCTATGATAACCTAAACGCTGATCCCCAAAATAATAAACGCACGCAAGAACAAATCAGTAAATACCTGTACGCATTAGGCGGGTCTGTCATTGAAATTAAAAAGGAGCAAGGTAAGTGGACATTGGTTCCTACCTCCAACTATGGTCGCCGTGTTAGCGGATTAACCAAACACCTCATGACAGGCCCTGCCACTAGCCTGGCGAAAGAAGTAGTCGGTACATTTGCCAACTGCTCTGGGGGTGTCACCCTGTGGAATTCTATTTTATCCTGTGAAGAGAATTTTCAGGATGTGGTCACCGATTGCAAGCTTGCTGACGAGCGCCACTATGGCTGGGTAGTGGAGGTGGACCCATTCGATCCAAACTCTACTCCTAAAAAGCATACGGCACTTGGACGCTTTTCGCACGAAAATACCGCTATGACACTAGCTCCTGGTGGTCAATTAGTGGTATACATGGGCGATGACGCGACTGATCAGTACGTGTATAAATATGTATCTAAAAATAAGTACGATAAGGCTAAAGGTAAAGCCAACAGCAAGCTGCTAGAGGAAGGCACGCTGTATGTGGCCAATTTTGCAAAGGGGAAATGGATAGCTCTCGATTACCACAAGACCGAAGCCTTGCAAAAAGCTGTGGACAAAGACAAAAAACCGCAATTTACTTCCCAAGCAGATGTGTTGATTAACTGTCGCATCGCTGCAAAAGTAGCTGGTGGGACACCAATGGATCGTCCCGAAGATGTGGAGGTTCATCCGATTGATGGTTCCATCTTTATTTCCCTAACAAACAATAAAAATCATAGTAACTTTTATGGTCATATCATGCGCCTGTTTGAAAAGAATAACGATCACGCTGGCGTAGAGTTTGATTTTGAAATCTTTGCGACAGGTGGTCCGCAAAGTGGCTTTGCGGCTCCAGATAATCTGACCTTTGATAGTGCAGGCAATCTGTGGGTCGTGACTGACATCTCCTCTGGTTCTATGAATACGGGAATCTACCGTGCCTTTGGGAATAATGGAGTCTATTTTATTCCTACTTCTGGTGATCATAAAGGCGTAGCTAGTCAGTTTGCTTCAGCCCCAGTTGGTGCGGAGATGACAGGACCTTGGTTTACACCCGATGAAAAAACTTTATTTTTATCCGTTCAGCATCCTGGTGAAAATTTAGAGTCTTACGATAAGCCAACCAGTCACTGGCCTCGCGGGGCATCCTCTCTCGCTTTGCCAGGAGTAATTGCTATTCATGGATTTTAGCCGCTACACCTGCCTTTGAAGATAGATAGACACTCTATATTAAGGAAGGGAGATAAATCCACATGCTATCATCTATTGGGATTCCAGGTCTTATCCTGATTTTAATTATTGCATTGGTTATCTTTGGCCCTAGCAAGCTGCCTGAGATTGGTCGTGCCTTTGGACGTACCCTAAGTGAATTTAAAACAGCAGCCAAGGATTTAACCAAGGACGAGGAACCGGACCAGTCCTCAGAACCAGCGAAAACGCCAGAAGCAACAAAAGCTATGGAGCCAGCTAAAAAAGAGGTTTCCTAAATTGGTTTGTTCGAATCTAGTTGAAAGAGGTAGAATTTCATTGGACCCTTCCAACACTTCAAGTCATATCTTCGACCATCTAAGCGATATGCGAAAACGGATTATTATTGTCATTGCCACATTTTTGATCAGCTTTGTTATCTGCTTTTTATATGTAGATTTTATTTATCAATTCCTCACGAATCGTTCTGGAGAAAAGCTGACCATCTTAGGCCCTACCGATGTACTAACCATTTATATGAGGCTATCTGCATGGGCCGCCGTCGCGATTACGATTCCGTTTGCAGCTTTTCAGATATGGGGCTTTGTTTCTCCAGCTCTAACCACTAGAGAACGTCAGGTAACATTGATGTATATTCCCGCTCTGTTTCTGTTGTTTATCAGCGGGGCAATGTTTGCCTATTTTATCTTGTTCCCTATGGTGTATCAATTCGTGCTTGGATTGTCCAACAATAACTTTCAGCTCTTAATTACGGCTAGCGACTATTTCAGCTTTATGCTCGCTTTTTGCTTACCCTTCTCGGTACTATTCGAGCTTCCACTGGTGGTTTTATTTCTCAGTCATTTGGGTATTGTGAATCCGTATCGGTTAGCAAAATTACGCAAGCCCGCTTATTTTCTACTATCCATCATTTCTATCTCGGTAACTCCACCAGACATCATATCGGACATCTTGGTACTTGTACCGCTGATTGGGTTATACGAATTAAGCATTGGAATCTCAAGAATAGTGTATCGTAAAAAGCTAGAGAGAGAGCAGATTACCCCAGGGTAGTCGAATTGTTAAAAGAGGCGGCCCATCTCCGATCAAAATCGGGATGAAGACCGCCTCTTTTGCTATATAATGCTCATTCTATCGATTATCCACTTTCTCCGGATACATGTCATGATTCATCATGCGATGCTCTGCCATCTCTTCAAATTTAGTGTCTGGCTTCCCGTAATTGCAATAGGGATCAATCGAAATACCTCCGCGTGGAGTGAATTTCCCCCATACCTCAATATATTTTGGGTCCATTAGCTTGATTAAATCGTTCATAATAATATTCATGCAATCCTCATGGAAATCACCATGATTGCGGAAACTAAATAGATACAGTTTTAAGGATTTGCTTTCAACCATTTTCTTATCAGGTATATAACTGATATAAATGGTTGCAAAATCTGGCTGACCTGTCATCGGACAGAGGCTGGTGAATTCGGGGCAATTAAATTTTACCCAATAATCGCGATATGGGTGCTTATTGTCAAATGCTTCCAAAACATTTGGATTATATTCATAATGATACGCTGTCTGTTGATTGCCAAGCAGCGTTAAATCTTTTAATTGCGGGTTGGTAGATTGATTATTATGGGTCATCTTCATGAAACTCCTTTAGCTCTTTTTCTCACATCTGGAAGGCACATTTCGGTCAGACGATATTACACGCCTCGTTTATTGCCCCACAGCAGGGTGTGTAGCTGTGGTAGAACTTTGGCATTGTTAAACTCTTTGGTCATGGCTACCTTGTCCACCAACCATTCCAATGATTGTAGTAACTGATCACGCAAGTCTTCTCGTTCACCTTCAATATCAGCCAATTCAGGATTCCCTACTTGCAAATAAAACGGCACCTGCGGATAACGCTGATGTAATTCTTTTGCATACTGGAAATCCTCATTGTCAAATACAACCACTTTCATGCTAACCTGTTGATCAGTTGATAGAAGAGGGTTGTCAGTAAGCTTGGCAACTATTTCATCCAGTCGGTCTATATTTGTCGTCATCCCGGAGCTAGGCGGTTTCGGGGATAAGGTGATATCATCCACTTCAGCTAACCATTCCTGCCATCTGCTCCCCTGGGTTTCTACACCAATGCGAATGTTGTGAGAATGTAGCAACTGGACTAGTTCTCCAAGCGGGGCCAGCAATAGCGGATTTCCCCCTGAGATCGTGACATGCGAGAAGCAGTCTTTGCCAAGCTCCTGTAGCTGATTCCAAATTTCCTCCGCTGTCATCATGCTGATTTGCTCTTTAGCCGAGCCATCCCATGTAAAGGCAGAATCACACCAACTGCACCGATAATCGCAGCCAGCCGTACGTACAAACATGGTTTTTTGCCCAATAACCATTCCTTCTCCTTGGATTGTCGGACCAAAAATTTCTAGCACAGGAATGCTACTCATGATACATCCACTCCCGGCGCATTTCGGCGTAGCTAGTCGGTGTCTCGAATAGCCGTACAAATTCCACACGTACATCCTGTTCGAGATAAATAGAGCTATTGGTAAGCGACTCTTCCATTTTTTCAAAAATCCACACTACCATATTTTCTGCTGTTGTATTCATTGGTGGTAACGTTTCATTTAAATAACGATGATCTAAATAAACCTCGATCTGTTCCTTCCAGATCGTTTTAATGTCTCCGAAGTCTACGGTAATCCCAATTTCATTGGGACGACCACTAATGCCAAACACAACCTTATAGGTGTGTCCATGTAAATTCTTACATTTCCCTTCGTAAGCATGCAGATGATGAGCGGCATCAAAAGTGAATTCTTTACTTACCAGCACTCGCTTTTGATGATAACGCAGCTCTTTTTTCTGGATATCCTGTTCATATCGCTGCAAGCGTTCGACAATGCGAAAATCATAGAAGTTTCCCATTGTTCGCTCGCTCCTCTTCGTACGCTTCCAGGCCT
The DNA here is from genome assembly GCF_000219535.2 of Brevibacillus laterosporus LMG 15441. NCBI lineage: Bacteria > Bacillati > Bacillota > Bacilli > Caryophanales > Paenibacillaceae > Brevibacillus > Brevibacillus laterosporus. The sequence continues at coordinate 617,051 of NZ_CP007806.1, read as the reverse complement.
GCGGCACGCAACTGGCAAGCAGGGCATTCCCCACATCCATCGCCAATCACTCCGTTGTAGCAGGTCAAGGTTTTTTCACGGATATACTCAAACGCACCCAGTTCATCGGATAGCTTCCACGTCTGCGCTTTGTTTAGCCACATAAGTGGTGTATGGATCACAAATGGATAATCCATCGCTAACTGCAACGTGACATTGAGTGATTTGATAAAGGAATCTCGACAATCTGGATACCCGCTAAAATCGGTTTCACAAACACCCGTGATGATATGTCGAGCGCCAATTTGCTTAGCGTAGACCGCTGCAAACGACAAAAAGAGCAGATTGCGTCCATCCACAAATGTATTGGGGATTTCACCTTCTACTTGTTCAATCGCGACATCATCGCGTGTCAACGCATTAGGAGCCAATTGGTTTAACAGACTCATATCCATAATCGTCTGCCCTACACCTTGTTCCTTGGCAATTCGCTGCGCACATTCAATTTCTTGCTTGTGACGCTGGCCGTAATCAAATGTGACTACTTCCACCTCACCAAACTGTTTTAATGCCCAAAACAAACACGTTGTGCTATCTTGGCCACCACTAAATACAACCACCGCTTTGTCTTTTTTCATCTCGCTTCATCCCTTTCGTGTTCTTGAAGAATCGTTGTCTTCAAGGGTCTACGAAGAAAGAGCGTTCTTGAACTTTCATATGAAACTTGTCCCCAGGTAGTTTTTTATAGAGGGAGTTCGCGAACCTCTCCCATGCACCAAGGCATGGAATTCTTCTGGTTGTCTGGTTGCGGTAAACAGACTTCTCCATTATACGCTGTTTTGATAGAAAGCATAAGGTTGTTTTATAAATTACAAATTTTTACTCAGTTGATCCTAATAGATTTAATATAACAAGATAGGAACACCACATTCCTACCTTGTCTAATCCGAAAGACTTGTTATTTTCCATCTATGACCCCTACAAGCCTTCTTATTGGTCTATTTCCCCTTGTTTCTTAACCAATACAAGAATCGCTTCTACAGCTTCTTCAATTGAACAATGGGCGGTTTCTAAAATGAAATCAGGATTAACCGGCGGCTCATAGGGCGCACTAATTCCTGTAAACTGGCTTATTTCTCCCGTTCTCGCTTTTTTGTACAAGCCCTTCGGATCTCTTTGCTCACAGACCTCTAACGGACACTTTATATAGATTTCATAAAAAACCTGATCAGCAAACAGCATTCGAGCCATTTGCCGGTCTTCTTCATAGGGGGAAATAAACGAAACGATAGTCATAAGCCCCGCATCCACAAACAGCTTGGCTACCTCTGCTACCCTGCGAATATTTTCTTGCCGATCTTCTTTGCTAAATCCTAAATTTTTATTCAAACCATGCCGGATATTATCGCCATCTAGCACATAGGAGCGAATTTTTTGAGCCAACAGTGCCCGCTCAACAGCAAATGCAATCGTTGACTTCCCTGATCCGGATAATCCAGTTAGCCATAGCACACAGCTTTTATGACCGTTTAGTCCAAAGCGTTCCTGTTGTGTTACTGTTGACGTTTGCCACACAATCTGTTGCGTATGATCAGTCGGTTGATTACCCACTTCCTCACTCTCTCCCTCTTTTTTTATTACATTATGCACAGTTGCTTGTACCATTGTTAGGCTTGTTCCACTCGGTTTGACGGGCCGCTTACTTCTGTCTCAATAATGTGTCGGCTCCTACATATTTGAATATAGTAGTAAGGAAAATGAGCAAGATAGCTGGCGGTCCATTACAAGCAAAATTCCGGTGTAGAAAAGAGGGATTTGACATGTTATCTTTATCTGAAGCCCTTTTAATAAGCGCCCCTAACGGTGGTGGTTTGGCTTGTTATGAAAACAGAGTAATGCACGTATTTGATAACTTCTCATCAACGGGACTTGCCCTACACAACTCATCTGTCATACGTTCTTTTCACCTTGCTGATTCAGCTTTACTCATGTTCTATCACCCTGATGGTACTCAAAAAAAGTTGATTAATCATGATCTGGCCGATATCCATGATCTGCTGGTACGAGATGATGTGTTATATGCTGTATCTACTGGCACAAATGAAATTGTTTCGCTTTGTACGGATACTGGGAAAATTACGCAACGATGGTCATTTCCTGGTGAAGGAGATTCTTGGCATGTAAACTGTATTGATTTCTGGAATGGACGTTTGGTGGTATCTGCCTTTTGTGAGGGAATGAAACACGGAGATTATTATAACGATCCTCTTTACAATGGCTTTATCATGGATGTGGAAACGAAGGAAAAGCTCTGGTTGGAGCTGACTCATCCCCATACTCCGAAAGCAGAAGGGAATCGTCGGTATGTATGCGATTCAGGACTACAACGTCTTTTAATACAAGAGGATGATCAGACTCATTCATTACTCCATCCCGGATATCCACGCGGGCTCTGCTTTACAGATGATTACATTCTGCTGGGGGTTAGTCAGCCGCGTAATTTGACCACGGAAAAGAACGCCAGTATTAAGATCATTGATAAAAAATCTTTCATCCAGGTCGATGAGATCGAGCTACCATTCACAGAAGTCTATGACATAAAAATTCTGCCTGCCCAGCTCGTTCACAGCTATCGTTTTGATCAAATGATACTGTAAACAAAAAACATTCCACGTTCCTACTTCATGGACACGTGAAATGTTTTTTCTTTTTTTATCTATTCATAATCAAAGTGATCGGGATCGGGGCCGAAACGTTGATCTCGATTCAATCCGTCTAACAGCGCCATGTCTGCATCCGTAAGCTCAAAATCAAACAGACCCGCATTCTCAATAATCCGTTCTTTTTTCACAGATTTAGGTATAACCAGAACATTATGCTGTAAATCCCAGCGTAACACGATTTGAGCAGGAGTTTTCTGATAGCGCTCTGCCATTTCTTGCAGCAGAGGAACCTCCAGATTACCTCGCATCAGAGGACGCCAAGCCTCTACATAAATTCCGTTCTGCTCGCAGTACTGACGCAATTCCTTCTGTATTAAATAGGGATGCATCTCTATCTGGTTCAGCATCGGTTTCACTTCACATACTGACAACAAATCTTCCAAATGATGAATATGAAAATTACTTACACCAATCGAACGGACAAGCCCTTTTTTATAAAGAGTCTCCAACGCTCTCCACGTCTCTTTATATTTACCAGGAACCGGCCAGTGCACCAAATATAAATCAATATAATCCAAGCCTAATTTTTGAAGACTAGCCTCAAAGGCTTGTAAGGTTGACTCATAGCCTTGCTCCGTGTTCCACACCTTTGTCGTGACAAAAATCTCGTCACGTGGAATTTTACTATCTCGGATCGCTTTGCCGACTCCAGCTTCATTTTCATAAATTGCCGCTGTATCGATGCTCCGATAGCCAGCCTCCAGCGCCATATGAATGGCTTTCTCCACCTCAGCGCCGTCTTCTGCCTTATAGACTCCAAGCCCTAGCCACGGCTTTACTACTCCGTTTGCCAATGTTGCTCCATCTGTCATACGTAACGTCATATCTATCCCTCCGCTCACAAAAGTCTCAACGCTATGATAGCATACAACAATCTATTTCGTAATTTTTTAGGCAGGAACGTTGTGAATACAACGATGCAAAGAGCAATCGATGAAACCGGTAAATCCTATCGTATCTATCGATCTTCTGATAACACGTTAACTATTCACGAGCTAACTACAATGCCAAAAGAGCTGACTATCAAATATCACTTTGCTAAAAAGGAATATAGAAATGTCGATTGGGAAGTAAATCTCACGGATAAAAAGTAGAAATAGGTTAGAAAAAATAGAAAGAGCCAGACATTCTGGCTCTTTTCCTTATAAGTAACTAGCTCTTCTTTCGCTTTACGCCAATACTTGCTTAATTCGTTCAATCGCCCAATCCAGCTCTTCTTTCGTGATAACAAGCGGCGGTGCAAAACGAATCGTCGTATCATGCGTTTCCTTACACAGCAAGCCTAATGCTTTTAAGCTTTCACAATACGGACGTGCTTCTGTATCCAGCTCTAATCCGATAAACAACCCTTTACCGCGAATCTCTTTTATATGCGGGTTCTTGATCTCTTTTATTTTTTCCATAAAATAAGCACCAAGCTCTAGGGAGCGTTCCACTAATCCTTCTTCTTCCAATACTTCCAGCGCGGCCACTGCTACTGCACAGCCTAGTGGATTTCCACCAAAGGTAGACCCGTGGGAGCCTGGTTCGAATACGCCTAATACCTCGCTGTCAGCGGCTACAGCAGAGATTGGGAAAACTCCGCCGCCTAACGCTTTACCCATAATGTACATATCTGCTTTTATACCTTCCCAATCTGTGGCAAACATTTTTCCTGTACGTCCAAAGCCAGTTTGGATTTCATCTGCTAGTAGCAAAACATTATGCTCGTCACAGAGACGTCGCGCTTCACGTAAAAAGCCCTCCTCTGGGATGACAATCCCAGCTTCTCCTTGAATCGGCTCTACTAAAAAAGCGGCCGTATTAGGAGTAATCGCTTCTGCTAATGCCTTGCTGTCACCGTACGGAATAACCTTGAAGCCAGGGGTGAATGGTCCAAAGCCGCGTTTATATTCATCTGCGGAAGAGAAGGAGGTGATGGTTACTGTGCGTCCATGGAAGTTCCCTTCACACACAATAATTTCCGCTTGATTAGCCGGCACTTTTTTACTATCATACGCCCAACGACGTACTGCTTTAACTGCTGTTTCCACCGCTTCTGCTCCCGAGTTCATTGGTATGACCATATCTTTGCCTGTCAAGGTAGCCACTTTTTCATAAAAATGACCAAGCTGATCGTTGTAAAAGGCTCGCGAGGTTAAGGTTACTCTATCCGCTTGATCCTTCAGCGCTTGAATGATTTTTGGGTGGCGATGTCCTTGATTCAAGGCAGAATAGGCACTTAACATATCTAAATAGCGAGTGCCCTCAGGGTCTTCTACCCAGACGCCCTCTGCTTTGGAAATAACAATCGGCAATGGATGATAATTATGTGCTCCGAACCGTTCTGTCTGATCAATAATTTGTTTTGTCGTTGTCATCAATAAACCTCCCTATATCTGTCTGATTATAGTTTTATGCATTTTCTATGCCAGCAAAAAATTGTAAAAAACCAAGCGTTTCTTGCACGAAATGAGCTTACTACGCAAAAAAAATTTGCACAAACAATTGCAAAAGGTCTTCACTAGCAAAAATATTTTGCACCTCCCTCTATCTATGTTAGAATGACTACACCAAATTGATAAAATGACGAATTGAGGTGAGCTGCTATGTCCACTTCTCGATTGATGGACGGAACAACCTTTCTTGCAATGGTTGCTCATATTTTGGACGAAATGAATGAAGGTGTGCACGTGATCGACGCGGATGGCACCTCTATTTTATATAATCGTAAAATGGCAGAACTAGAAGGCATGCAAAAAGAGGATGTTCTTGGCAAAAAACTGCTAGACGTTTTTCAATTTTCTCCTGGTCAGGAAAGCACCTTACTTCAAGCTCTACATAAGGGAGAGAGCCTGCGCCAGATCAGACAAACCTATTTAAACGGAAAGGGACAAGAGATTACTACCATTAGCAACACTCTCCCCTTGCAGCAACATGGGAAAAATATTGGAGCAGTAGAAATCGCTAATGATGTAACCAAAATGGAGCGGATGATACGTGAAAATTATTTTGTAAAAAAAGAGATGGGTAACACTCGTTATACCTTTGCCAGCATTATTGGAAATAGTCCTGCCATTCGTGAAATGATTGAACATGCAAATCGAGTAGCACGCACCTCCTCCTCCGTTCTGATTGTCGGAGAAACTGGAACTGGCAAAGAGTTGTTTGTGCAAAGCATTCATAATGCAAGCATGCGAGCCAAGTCCCCTTTTATTTCGCAAAATTGTGCAGCTCTCCCTGACAGCTTAATCGAGGGACTATTATTCGGCACAACAAAGGGTGCCTTTACGGGAGCCATACAAAGACCTGGTTTATTTGAGCAAGCAGAAGGTGGAACCCTGTTTTTAGATGAACTAAATTCGCTTAACCTATCCCTTCAAGCCAAATTGTTGCGCGCCTTGCAGGAGAAAACCATCCGACGCATCGGTGATACCAAGGATCGTACCATTAACGTACGCATTATCGCCGCCATTAATGAGGACCCAATCGAAGCAATCTCAGCAAACAAATTGCGCAAGGATTTATATTATCGTCTAGGTGTGGTCACCCTGCTCATTCCGCCGCTACGTGAACGTCGTGAGGATATTCCTCCTTTAGTTACCCATTTCATCGAAAAATATAACCGCCTGTTTCAAATGGATGTAGTAGGTATAACCGAAGATGTACAACGTTTTTTTGGAGATTATGATTGGCCTGGAAATGTTCGTGAATTAGAACACTTCATTGAAGGTGCGATGAATTTAATGCTAACCGATGAAACCAGCATTGCACTTGACCATCTACCTCTCCACCATATTCGGCGTAAACTACCTGGATCAACATCCATTCCTTCTTCGCCAGCCTTCGAGGGTCAGGAACAAAAGGGGATAGATCATAAAGAAGCCCCTTTGTCATCTATTCCGTCTAGTAGAGCCTATTCGACAGGAACCACCAATACTCAACCAATTTTGCACGAGTCTTATATGAAAGATACCCTACACCTCTTACAGCAGGATTCTTTATCACTAAAAGAAGTGCTACAATCCTTTGAAGCGATCTATCTTCAAAAAAAATTAGATCAGTTTGCAGGAAATATATCCCATACCGCAGAACATATAGGGATGAGTCGACAAAGTTTGCAATATCGCTTACGCCGTTTACAACAAGAAAATCAATAAGTATCAACATGCAAAAAAAATTGGCAGCAAAGTTTTTCAAACAAAAACCGACAATTTTTTTTGCACCCCTTTTTATTTATCTTTATAATTCGGAAAATTTCAATTGGTACGAATGTTGCATAATATTTTCTCTGTAAACGCATACATCTCACTGTGAGATCATAGAAAGGAGAGAAGGACATGTCCACACAACGTTCCTCTCATGAATTGCAACGCACGCTGAAAAGTAGACACTTATTTATGATCTCACTCGGCGGAATTATTGGCACAGGACTCTTTCTAGGCTCCGGCTATACCATTAGCCAAGCAGGTCCGATCGGAGCCATCATTTCCTACCTTGTAGGTGGGTTTATCATGTATCTCACCATGCTCTGCCTCGGTGAATTATCGGTTGCTATGCCTGTATCTGGCTCGTTCCAGACGTATACAACTAAATTTATTAGTCCAGCAATGGGTTTTACTATTGGATGGATATACTGGTTGGGCTGGGCTGTAACAGTAGCTCTGGAGCTTTTATCTTCTGGTCTACTCATGCAACGTTGGTTTCCAGATTCACCCGTCTGGATGTGGTGCGCTATTTTTGGCGTCATCCTCTTTTTACTTAATGCCCTGTCAGCTAAAGCTTTTGGTGAGACTGAATTCTGGTTCTCCAGTTTCAAGGTAGCGGCTATTTTAGCCTTTATCGTGCTCGGCGGTGGTGCAATGTTTGGTATCATTCCCTTCCGAGGTGGCGAAGCTGCTCCCCTGCTAAGCAATTTTGCCGAAACCTCCTGGCTGCCTAATGGAATTACTGGTCTGTTGCTTACGATGATTACGGTGAATTTCTCCTTTCAGGGAACCGAGCTCATTGGCATTGCTGCTGGTGAAAGTGACAATCCAGAGCAAAACATTCCAAAATCAATTCGAGCTACCGTTTGGCGAACACTCATCTTTTTTGTGCTGGCGATTACGATTTTAGCCGGCCAGATTCCCCATCAACAAGCAGGAGTGATTGAAAGCCCATTCGTCATGGTGTTCGACAAAATTGGTATCCCATATGCCGCCGATATTATGAATTTTGTTATCCTAACAGCATTACTATCTGTAGCTAATTCCGGTTTATATGCGGCCACTCGAATGCTGTGGTCTTTATCTAAAACAGAAATGGCCAGTCCAACACTCGGCAAAGTAAACAAAAAAGGCGTCCCCATGAACGCCCTATTACTCACATTTTCCATTTCCCTGCTATCCTTGCTTTCCAGCGTGTATGCTGAAAATACCGTATATCTCTGGTTGATCTCCCTTGCAGGATTAGGAGCACAGGTAGGCTGGATTTCAATTTCTGCCTCTCAATTAGCATTCCGTAAGCATTATCTAAAAAATGGTGGGAAGCTAAAAGATCTCAAATTCCGGACTCCGTTTTATCCAATCCTGCCCTTAATTAGTTTGACACTCAACCTAGTTGTACTTATCAGCCTAGCCTTTGATAAAGATCAGCGGGTTGCCTTATATTGCGGCGGAGTGTTCGCTCTATTCTGTTTACTCTATTACTTCCTGCGGATTAAAAGAAAGCCCATGAGTAATGGATCTCCAGAGGATAATAAAACGTACCACATCATCTAGCTCCCTAATAGAAGCGGCCCTCTGATGTTATGTCGGGGGCTCATTTTTCTTTCTAATAAGAAAATTCTGCACCCATTTCTACTAAATGAGTAGGTTAAACAAAGTAGGATGATGATTGATTTCCATGAAAGGGAAGTTCTTTTGCTTCATTCGTTCCATTAATGCCTCATAATCATCCTTTTGCTTTAATTCAATGCCAACTAATGCAGGTCCGTTATCCTTATTATTTTTCTTAGTATATTCGAATCTAGTAATATCATCTGTAGGCCCTAGCACCTCATCAAGAAACTCCCGCAAGGCCCCCGCACGCTGAGGAAAGTTAATGATGAAGTAATGCTTGAGTCCCTCATAGATTAAAGACCGTTCCTTAATATCTTGCATGCGATCAATATCGTTATTTCCTCCACTAACGATACAGACCACATTTTTCCCTTTAATTTTATGCTTGTACTCATCCAGTGCCGCGATGGTAAGTGCCCCGGCAGGCTCAGCTACAATTGCATTTTGATTATATAAATCAAGAATTGTACTGCATACCTTTCCCTCTGGTACCGTGACAATATCGTCAAGCACCTCTTTACATAGCTCGTATGAGAGCTGCCCTACCTGCTTAACCGCAGCCCCATCCACAAATGTATCAATCTCTTGCAAAGCGATCACTTGATTCTCTCTAAAGGACTGCTTCATAGAAGCCGCTCCTTGGGGCTCTACTCCAATGACATCGGTTAGAGGGCTAATCCCCTTGACACAAGTTCCAACACCTGCCGCCAGGCCTCCTCCTCCGATACCTACAAACAGGTAATCCAACGCTTCTGTCATATCATTTAGGATTTCCATGCCTACCGTGCCTTGACCCGCAATAATTTTTTCATGATCAAATGGATGAATGAACGTCATGTCATGTTCCTTACCATATTTGATCGCCTCAGAAAAAGAATCATCGAAGGTATCACCCACTAATACAATCTCAACCTGATCACCGCCGAATAACTTCACCTGAGACACCTTTTGACGAGGTGTTGTGCTGGGCATAAAGATCGTACCGCGAGCTCCTAAAGCTTTACAGGAATAAGCAACCCCTTGTGCATGATTACCTGCGGAAGCACAAACGACACCACGTTTCATTTGCTCATCCGATAATGTACGCATGAGATAATACGCACCGCGCAATTTAAAGGAACGAACAACCTGTAAGTCCTCCCGCTTTAAGAATACATTGCATTGGTATTTATCTGACAAAACGGCATTGTACTGTAGCGGTGTTTTGACAATAACTTCTCGCAATAGATGACTCGCCACCAGAATATCTTCTATGGTTAGCTTGCTGGTTGTTACATTCATCAGTTTCTCCGCCTCTCTATTTTTTTCGATAACAAAAAAACTCGCCCAGCATGAAAGAATTTTACTTCCATTGCTTAGGCGAGAGTCGCGATACCACTGAGCATTCTCCGTTTCTTCACAAAAACGGACTCCACAAGTCTAATTCCCCCTTCCTTCATGACTCGCATGTAAAGCGATCCATACACCACATACGTTCAAGAAGGTTCAAATAGACTTAGTCCGATAACGTGGACAATTCGTTGTCATGTACTAATGATCGCAGAGATTGAGAGTTTCGGTAAGCTCTGACTCTCCCCTGCTTCTGCTCTGCACTGATCTGTTCCACAACAAAGCTCTGAGGTGATTTTCAAGGAAAGATAGCGACCATCTTCGCAGCACATTGAGACGGCTCTCTGACACTAGAGCTTTCTTTTACTCTTCCTCTTCACGGCTTCATGCATATTTTTTCATAACATTCCAATACTTATTGTTCAGAATTATAGTGAGATGTTACTGGCTTGTCAACCTTACAAAAAAAGTGCCGCCACGAACAAAGGAATTGTTTCGTGCGACACTTGAAAAAGAAGCAAAGCGAAAAGACTGTAAGTAAACAATCCGATGGTCTTACGCTTCTACATGTTTTTGCGTTTGTTCATTGTAAATATTGGTGTCTAACTCTTTCGTTACACGGCTAGTGATCACACCGGCTACCATACTGCCGCTCACGTTTAGAGCTGTACGTCCCATATCAATTAATGGCTCTACAGAAATTAACAAACCAGCTAATGCAATTGGCATGTTCATTGTAGAGAGGACCAGAAGAGCAGCAAAAGTGGCTCCACCACCTACGCCTGCAACTCCGAAGGAACTAATCGCAACGACAGCAATAAGAGATACGATGAAAGAAGGCGTCAATGGATCAATCCCAATTGTAGGGGCAATCATCACAGCTAACATGGCTGGATAAATACCTGCGCAACCGTTTTGACCAATGGATAAACCAAAAGATCCAGCAAAGTTAGCTATTCCTTCCGGTACTCCCAATTTATCACGCTGCGTTTCTACGTTTAAAGGCAATGCTCCTGCACTTGAACGTGAAGTAAATGCAAAAGTTAAAACAGGAAACGTCTTTTTCAAATAAGAAATAGGGTTAAGTCCAGTAACAGCAAGTAAAATCAGATGGATAGCAAACATAATGAGAATCGCGACATAGGAGGCAAGCACAAACTTTCCTAATTTAAGAATTGCTAAGTAATCGCTAGTAGCCGTTACCTTGGTCATGAGAGCTAGTACCCCATAAGGAGTTAAGCGTAAAATAATGCTCACTACCCGCATAATTATCGTATAAAATGTATCGACAATTTTGGCAAAGAATGTAGCGTGTTCCGGTTGTTTCCCCTTTACACCTAAGAACGCCATGCCAAGCAAGGCAGCAAAAATAACAACTGCAATCGTAGAAGTAGAACGTTGGCCTGTTAGATCAAGAAACGGGTTGGCCGGTAATAATTCCACGATTTTCTGAGGAAGAGATAAATCTTGAATTTGACCAAACGTCTTTTCTAGTTGAGCAGCTCGATTTGTTTCCTGGTCGCCTTGCTGAATTTGAACAGCTTCTAAATGAAAGGCGAGTGTTGTTCCAATCCCAATAGCGGCAGATACCGCAGTGGTTGCAATTAGGATACCAATAATTAAGGAACTAATTTTTCCGATATTATTCGTTAGCTTAACCTTTGTAAAAGCAGCTAAAATGGATATAAATACCAGAGGCATTACAATCATCTGTAAAAGCTTAATGTAGCCTTTACCTACAATGTTAAACCATTCTATCGAATCCTTTATAATGTCTGTTTTTGCCCCATAGGTAAGCTGTAAGCCCACTCCGAAGACAATCCCAACAGCCAGTGCGGTAAACACACGCTTCGAAAAGGAGATATGTTTCTTTTGCATGGTATATAGTCCAAAAATAATGAGTAACATGATAGCAATATTAAGTAAAATCCAAACTGTTGACAATGGATTCCCTCCGTTCTGTGTGATAAATTCTCATGAAGGTAACTAAAGCATATTCAAGTTATAATACATTAATTCCTATATGTAAAGTAGGATTTAAACTTTACCATATTTTTTTAAAAAATGCCACATAAATAAGCATGGTTTCTATCTTTACATTAAGATAGAAACCATGCCCCTATGATCTAGGCGCCCACAAAATAACACCCACACCAACTATACAAATCGCTGCTCCTAGCCAGTCATACATATCTGGAGTCTTTTTATCTACTAACCACCCCCACATAATCGCTAGGATAATAAATACTCCTCCATAAGCTGCATATACTCGTCCAAATGTAGGAAATCTCTGCAAAGTTGGAATAATCCCATAAGCGATAAGAATGATGCTCCCTACAAGACCATACCAGGCTGGTTTTGCCTCTCGTAACCATAGCCAAACCAGATAGCCGCCACCAATCTCAGCTAGACCGGCTGTGATAAATAAGAAAATTGATGCTAACAATGACTTTCTCCTTCTGGGCATATCCGTTATTTGGTTATGCTGTATAATTGTATCGTTTTATTCCATTTACTTATTTCTTTTTTCCATGTCATACCGACATTCTCCGCAACACGTCTGGACGCTACGTTCCTTTTATCAATAAGTGAAATCAAACGGTCATGGCCAAGCTTATGGAAACCATATTCTCTACAAGCAACTGCACATTCTGTAGCTAATCCTTGTCCCCAATATTTACGGACAATCAAATAACCAATTTCAATTTCTTGTTGAAGATTAATTTCTTGAGGTACCAAGCCGCATTGCCCTATAAATTCCCCATCCTGTTTATTCTCAGCAATCCAAAATCCTATTCCGTATTTTTCATAATTCCCCTGATTCCACTTGATCCATGCAACCGTCTCTTCTTCATTTTTCGTAGATGGATAGAACTGCATAGCAATAGGGTCAGTAAATATCCTGCGTAATTTTTCCACATCTGACAACTTCATTTTTCGCAAGATCATTCTGTTTGTTTCTAATTGAAACATAGCCTGTCACCTCTTTTCAATAGTTTCCATTCCTTATGTAATACATAGCAAAATCAAGCAAAGACACCTCTTCAATACTTATATATCTATTTATTATAATTGGCACTATATTATAATTATTCAGGATATTCAACTCTCCCATACAATTATATGTGTAAATAATCATATATTTATTTATGCAGATATAATATAGATAAATTCTAATAAAAATGACATGATAAAAATAACAATTAGTTTATTTATAAACATTAGAGGACTTCTTTAAAAATTTGGGATGATATCTATTCATAAAAATATAGCTATGTGCATACCCTTTCTTGGTTGGCTTTACACGTTGAGAAGCTGTTGATAGTAAGATAATAGGAGTAAAAACAAAAGAGGTATATGGTATTGTGGTATATACTTATTATTTCCTAATTTTGGACAAAATGGCAACATGAAATTTATAGGAAATTCGTAACTGTTCATTAAGTATTATTCACATGAAGGTATGTCTAAAGAAAAAGCTGCTCTCCTATTTCAGAAGAGCAGCTTTTTTAACATATTGATCTGATTTAGCTTAAACGAATAATCGTGATACTTGTTGGTATAGTGGCGGCTAAAGTGGCTATCGCTGCTACACCAAATAGTTGTACCTGAATGGTTCCTCCAGCTGGTACAGGAACAATTACCTGTGCTTCGAATGAGGTTACACCAACTATTGGTGAAACGACACTACCCGGTACTGGAACACCATTTACTAAAATACGCGAGCTTACAAGAAGGGAAACAGAAAGGTTAATAGTGTAAGAAATGAAATAGTTACCAGCGGCTGCTACAGTAAAGGTATCACTAGTTGCATTGACTGTAATTCCTGGTCCAATATCCTGAGCGTCAGGGAATGGAACAAGTGTACCACCTATCAATACAGCGATAAGTCCACCAGTTAAATTCGCTGCAAAGGCAAAAGTACTCGTAGCAAGAGCTCCGGTTGGACCTGTTGGGCCGGTTGGACCTGTTGGGCCGGTTGCTCCGGTTGCCCCGGTCGCTCCGGTCGCTCCGGTTGCCCCGGTCGCTCCGGTCGCTCCGGTTGCCCCGGTCGCTCCGGTCGCTCCGGTTGCTCCGGTTGCTCCGGTCGCTCCGGTCGCTCCGGTTGCCCCGGTCGCTCCGGTTGCTCCTGTCGCTCCGGTTGCTCCGGTCGCTCCGGTTGCTCCGGTTGCTCCGGTCGCTCCGGTTGCTCCGGTTGCCCCGGTCGCTCCGGTTGCTCCGGTCGCTCCGATTGCTCCGGTCGCTCCGGTTGCTCCTGTTTCTCCGGTCGCTCCGGTTGCTCCGGTTGCTCCGGTCGCTCCGGTTGCTCCGGTCGCTCCGGTCGCTCCGGTTGCTCCTGTTTCTCCGGTCGCTCCGGTCGCTCCGGTTGCTCCGGTTGCTCCGGTTGCTCCGGTTGCTCCGGTCGCTCCGGTTGCTCCGGTTGCTCCGGTTGCTCCCGTTGCTCCTGTTTCTCCGGTCGCTCCTGTTGCTCCGGTTGCTCCGGTCGCTCCTGTTGCTCCGGTTGCTCCGGTCGCTCCGGTTGCTCCGGTTGCTCCGGTCGCTCCGGTTGCTCCGGTTGCTCCGGTCGCTCCTGTTGCTCCGGTTGCTCCGGTCGCTCCTGTTGCTCCGGTTGCTCCGGTCGCTCCTGTTGCTCCGGTCGCTCCGGTCGCTCCTGTTGCTCCGGTCGCCCCGGTCGCTCCTGTTGGACCGGTTGGACCAGTTGGACCTGTTGGGCCGGTCGGGCCGGTCGCTCCAGTTGCTCCAGTTGCTCCGGTTGGACCAGTTGGACCGGTCGGGCATTCAATAAAGGTAATAAACGTAGATCTGCAAGTGGTAGAAGAACTGTGGCTACAATGTCTATGCGCAAACAGTGGATCTTTTCTTAAATAAAGATTTAACTCCGATTGAATAATGCTGTTGTAAATCTTGTCAATTTCAAAACGATTATCCAACGCAATAACACCTTCCTTTCTCCTTTACAGTATTCAAATTATTAATAAGGGTATGGTGTAAATAAACTATTTTTTGGAAAAATGTGCCTCTTTTGTTGCACATGTACCGGTATGTTCATCACCCTTTAGCCAAAAAAAGAAGCATCCAAATTCATCATTTAGACGCTTCTTCCCTTATGTATTTAACTCTGTAGCAAATCGTAATGAGGTAATTTAATTTCTATCCTGTAATTTTTAAAGTACAATCTCTTTACTAATCAGACATAAAAAAATCCATCCCTTCAATGTGAGGGATGGATTTAGCGATTATATATGCCATGTGATAAAAGGATGTACCGTTACATCGCTACAGCCTTTTTCATTTCTAAATAAGTAGGCTCTCCAATTAATCCTAATCGCCATAGAGAAACACCTTTTAAACCGTATCGTTTAGCTAGACCAATTTTACTGTTAATGGTGCCAGCATTTTCACTGCCCATAGAGATACCTAGGATCAGCTTCTCTTTTGGCACCTGCTTTAACGCAAGCTGGATAGCCTCATTTACTTTGTCCAAATTCTCCGGCTGTCCCTTTTGTCCATAGTCATACGCCATGATAATCAAATCGTCTGCCATAGCACTTAATTGTGCATAATCGTAGCCTTTATAGGAACCGTTTGGCGGATGCAAGATTAGTGACAGCTTTTTACCTTCCTGATGTAACACAGGAGCTAACTGTCCAATAAATTCCGTGTATAGACGTTTCTCAAGCTCGATATCTCCGCTCAAGCCCAATCCTTCAAAATCTAAGGCAACTCCTTCAAACGGCTGATTGCGCACAGTTTGTAAAATTCCATCAATCGTTTGTTGACGTAGCTGCGCGGTTTGAAGCATTTTCATTAGCTCACCTTTGCGATCTGAAGCAAAAACCATGAAGTATGGCTGTGTTCCGCCTGCCTTTGCTTCACTTACAATCCCCTCTGGCGTTACATCTCCTGCTGATTTAGGCCAATAAAAATCTTTTCCTTGAAGTGTAAACTCACCATTTTCGTTGATTCTTGCCCAACCAAAGGCAACCGCATCAAAGGAAGAGATAAGTTGTCGCTCACTAAATGAAGAAATGGCATAGAAAGCCATCGTATATATATCTTTTGGTGGAGATTGCAATAATACAGTTTGGTTAGCACCGTCCCAGTTAACCGTAGCCCCAAATTGCTCACTGAAAACCCGCAACGGGATTAATGCGCTCCCCTTGTAAAGCGTAGGGCTTACAGCCAATTTGATTGGTTGATTATTCACATAAGCAGTAGCATTGTTGATTTGTAGGCGAAGCTGTGTTCCAGCAGTTCCATTTGGATTGGTAGCAACGATCGTCCGCGTTGCATTATCCCATTGCACCTGAATTCCCATCGCTTCTGCAATCGCTCGGAATGGCACTAAAGTCGTTCCTTTTACTACTTGAGGCTGTACCGGAAAGCTTAGTGGATAACCATCTAGTAAAATTTTTGCATTTCCACTTGCTAGGGATTGGGAAGGCTGTAAACCGAATAGCAACAGCAGTAACCCAGATAGCAAGAAAGTCTTTAACCATATTTTCATCTCTATTTTCTCCCTGTCCTTATCCTTTTTTCTTTTGTCTCTCTTGCGTCATCATTCGTACATACAAAACTGAATAGAAAGAGGTTTTCCTGATACGAATGCTGACATCAACCTGCTCATGATCAGTTGTCATGAACTATGCTCCAGTCAAACCTATCTGTATGAAGGCTTTTTGGGAATCTCAGAACCGTTTCAGCTTATTTAACAAGAACCCTGTAGTTTTAGAAGAGCGGAGTCTTGTAGACAATTCATCATCAATCTTTATGGATAGACGGAAGAGCTTTCGTCTGGTATAGAGCGCATTAGAGGGAATACCTTCATTAAAAGATATCTAGCTCCTTGGGTTTCGTTGTCTCTATACGCAGCTTGATATGATACCGATACATTCAATGAGCCATGCTTTGTGTTTCATCTATCGCGAAATGATTCATGTTTTTGTCCAAACGTAGCCGATTTTGTGCATCCAATCGTTTCGCACTGCTAATACATCATTAGCTATGCTTACGATTACATGAAATTCACCAATGCCTTGCAGTCACAAAGTAGGTTGATCTGGATCGTCAATAAAGACACAATATATGGAGGATTACCTGTAATCACTGCTTAAAGAAACAGGCTAGCTTTTCCCTTCAAAATCAATTGAAGCTTTAGAAAATCCTTTTTCTCCAGCTCCGTAATCATAGGTCGGCTTCTCCATCGTCTTTATTAGCTTATAGTAAATAATATCAAAAAATCATAAATGTTACCTGTAAAATTACACATTTCTAAAATTTTTTTTATTTTTTTAATAGAATTTGCTTTTTATTTATCAACATGTTACAATTATCCTTGTGTTTTTCATATTAAGATGATTTTTTACCTTCACCCAACCAATTCTTTTTTCCTCGAAATGAATTACTCTCACCTGTTTTTCAAATCTCACGTCCAAAAACTATTTTCCAAAGAAGCAATTCATTTTCAGGCAAGCGTTTTGATTTACCCGATTCACACTGGCGCGGTCATCGGAGCCGTAAGGACGGAAGAGAGGTAGGGCTTTCGTTGTTTTGAGGTTCAAAAATGCTATATCTATCTTTTTCCAGATACTATGTCGTAAGGGAAAAAGAATTCGAATAAGGTTATAAAACACCGACATGAAGTCATGTGGGACAGCTTACAATATGGAAACCATAAAGCTACCTATAATTGGTGGCTTTTTCTTTTTTTCCACTATTCTCCCTCTCTTGAAAAAAATAAGCTTTTTTTGGAAATATACTTGCTGTTACACCTCTATGATTTTAAAATAGAGTTCCACGACACATTAAGCTGGCGATTCTCACTACCATTGATATGAATATGGGAATGTGGGTCATACTAACTGGCAGTGCCCCTGTCTTGGTATGTTATTCAAGTTATTTTTAATATGAAAGGGGAGCATCTGAGATGAGCCCAAGTATCTTGGCACCGTCAGAAACAGAACAGCATCAGCAAGTATCTGCTCAATTGTTACATTGGATTGATCAATTTAAGGATGCAGCTTCTCAAGGGAAGTGTGCTGACTATATACCTGCCCTAGGCAAGATGAATCCTCATCAGCTAGGAGTTACTGTAATAGGTACAGATGGAACGATGATTACCGCTGGCGATTGTGAGGCTCCATTCACATTGCAAAGTATTTCTAAAGTACTCAGCCTAGTCGCGGTATGTATGGAATATGGCATTCCGCATGTTTTGCAGCGAGTTGATGCAGAGCCTACTGGTGATGCTTTTAATTCGATTATTCGATTAGAAATGAGCAAACCTGGTCGTCCCTACAATCCGATGATTAACGCGGGGGCCATTACAGTTTCATCTATGCTCGCTGGTGATTCTGTTACCCAAAAAATGGATTCACTTAACAAGCTATTTATCCAACTAATCGGGACCGCTCCCGTGCTAAATGAAGAGGTATTCCAGTCAGAGTGGAATACTGCTCACCGCAATCGCGCCTTAGCTTATTATCTGAAGGATATTGGTTTCTTAGACGGAGATGTGGAGAGTGCTCTGGAGGTTTATTTAAAACAGTGCGCGCTTGAGGTAACGACAAAGGATACGGCCCTAATCGGCTTAATCCTGGCCCTAGACGGCTACCACCCGATTCGTCAGGAACAAGTACTTCCTAAGGACGTAGCTCGTTTCACTAAATCTCTAATGCTGACATGCGGAATGTATAACGCGTCTGGTAAATTCGCTGCCTTTGTGGGCGTTCCAACGAAAAGCGGGGTCTCTGGAGGTATCCTCTCCGCTGTACCACCTCGCTATCGCTCCCGTGACTTACCTTTTGCCGATGGTTGCGGAATTGGGATTTTTAGTCCTTCAATTGATGAGGTTGGCAATAGCGTGGCTGGCTCCCTGTTGCTAAAAGAAATGGCTCAGCAATGGGATTTAAGTATTTTTTAGCTAAAAAGATAAGTGCATGAGACTCCGATAGACAAGATCGGAGTCTTTTTTATTATGTCTTCATCCTTATATACAGATAGCCAAAACAGTAGTCGACAACGCATAACTCAAACTTGAACGCCTTATAAAGTGTTTCACTCAACGGCTCAACTTTGTATAATTGGAGGCAGAAGCTTTTATATTCCGCTTTCTTCTTTATTATAGAGAGGATTCGTTTTATATAGTCTTTCAAGAGCTCACGTTATGGTTTACACGAAAAGGAGATTGTTCACATGAATCAAGCTAAACAAGCAGAAATCTCTTCGGGTACATTTGTAAACTCGAACAATCCATCCTCACGATCACTAAAACGTATACTTATCGTCACCTCTGTAGAAGCCGAACAAGAAGCGGTAATCCGCGGCTTAAACGGTGCAGAAGGCTTCAACGTTCTAGTGGGTGGTGTTGGTGCAGTCTGTGCCGCAGCAAGTACAGCACGCACGTTGGCGGCGACTGCATATGATGTAGTCATTTGCGCTGGTATTGCTGGTGGATTTAAAGAGAAAGCTGATATAGCTTCAGTGGTGGTAGCAGATGAAATCTTGGCCGCCGATCTCGGTGCCGAAACCTCTGATGGATTTCTAAGCTTGGACGAACTAGGATTTGGTTCCGCTCGAATCCCTGTAGACATTACGCTGGCAAAGCGTGTAGCAGAAGCCCTGCGCATTGCCGGTTTACCTACCCATACCGGCTCAATTCTCACGGTTTCCACAGTAACAGGCCGTGCCGAAACAGCCACAGCCATAGCCAGCAGAATAGTGGGAGCGACTGCTGAAGCGATGGAGGGATATGGAGTAGCAACCGCCGCACAGCAATTCGAGATTCCCGTATTGGAAATTCGCACTATTTCTAATCCTGTAGGTCCGCGCGACCGTTCCGCTTGGCGTATAAAAGAAGCATTAGAAGCTCTTGAAAAAGTAAGCTCAGTACTTGTGGAGGTGTTACGATGAAAATTGCCTTTTCCCCTTGCCCTAATGATACATTTGTTTTTCATGCTTGGGTTCATGGACTCATTCCCCAAGCTCCAGCCCTAGATGTTATGTACGCAGATATTGATATCACGAATGGACTTGCAGCTAGTTTAACTGGTCCAGAAGTACTCAAAATTTCCTACGCTGCACTTCCTTGGGTATTGTCGGAATACGCCCTGCTGCCATGTGGCGGAGCGTTGGGTAGAGGGTGCGGTCCCTTAGTCTTAACGAAAAACTCGTCTGCTATTGATCAGCCATCCCAACAACAAGCTGAGCCTTCCGCTTTATCTGGCAAACGCGTAGCTGTTCCTAGCGAACGCTCCACCGCTTATCTATTATTCCGTCTATGGGCTGCCCAAAATGTGCCCGGCGGAGTAGGAGAAATTATTGTAATGCCTTTCCACGAAATTATGCCTGCTGTACGCGATGGTAAAATTGATGCCGGTTTAGTAATCCACGAAGCACGTTTTACTTATCCTTCCTATGGTCTTTCTTTGATGACTGACTTAGGTAATTGGTGGGAAACGGATACAGGGCTACCGATTCCACTAGGTGCCATTATCGCTCGACGCTCGTTGGATTTGGATGCTATTGCTAGCTGGACCCGTGCCTCCGTAGAATATGCTTGGGCACATCCGGAAGCGTCCAGAGAATATATCATGCACCATGCTCAGGAAATGGACCCAGCAGTAACCCAAGCTCATATTAATTTGTATGTAAACAAATTTACTGCGGATCTAGGGGAAGATGGATATGCGGCCGTAACTGCTCTTTTAAGTCGCGCTGCACAAGAAGGACTTGTTCCGGAGTTTGATCTGAAATTATTGCGATAATCGAGTTTCTTTTTAAAGTAACAAACGCTTCCAGGCATAGAATGTCAATAAATAAGCCGCCATTTTGAGAATGTAGTCATTTTCTTCTGGCAGTGTTTTTTGGCACACTACTCCTTTACGCGTCTTTTATTTGAAGCGGTATGGTTTCCCACTAAAAAGTAAATTATTTCAAGAAAGACTGCCCACCTGCAAAGAAATATGGTAGTATAAAAAAGAGAACAAAAGTTCTCTTTTTTATCAGAAGCTATTCAAAGAGCGGTATCATCTGTAGTACGGAATTATTCCCTCTTTGTTTACAGCAAAAAGAGGGGGAGCATCTTGAAGTATAAAACGCATATTGCTTTTTCAACACTGGCTGGGGTATGTGTAGCGAAGTTTTTGGATATCCCATTCCAAACAGACTATGTAATGGGAGTAGCTGTGGGAAGCTTATTGCCCGATATTGATCATCCTAAATCTTACATAGGTAAAAAACTATCCAAAACATCGAGGGTAATGAGTAAAACATTAGGACACCGTGGCCTAACACATGCTCTGCCTTTTTGGCTTTGTTTATTTCCCCTTGGATTCTTTATGAAGGAGAACGTATTTTTAGGCTTGTGGATTGGATATCTCTTTCATATCGTAGGGGATTTATTAACGGTTGCCGGTGTACCCCTGTTCTATCCTTTTAGTAAAGCAAGAATAAAATTGCCTCTTGCTTTTAAAACAGGAAGTTCCGTAGAAAAAGGCGTATTTATCGCCTGCCTTCTGCTCATTATTGTATCAATGGACGCTAACATGTTTGCTGAGCTAAGCAGTTCATTAGCGATTCAACTGCAAGCCTTATTGAAAATGGCATCAGAGCTGATCAATTCGTTGCTGATACGTTAATAACAATGCCTGCCGCTCCGATATGATTGCGGCAGTACAAGAATGACTAAAAAAGAGCGTCTCCTTTATTGCGGACGCTCTTTTTATTCATTTCTTATCGAAAGCTCATTGATTCCCTGCTTATTTTTTATAAAATTCAACTCCCCCAAGGCTATTCGACTGTTAATAACTGCTCAAAAAACCCTCCGATTTCACGCTCACGATCAACAAAATGCACCTCTAAGATCCAATCTCGCGGTCTCCCATCCTTATCAGGCTCTCGCATGTCAATGTTATTATCAGCATGGATGTAATTCTCTACCTCATCCCCTTGAATTCGCTCATGAGGGAATTCCCCTATTAGATGACCTGCGTGCGGTCCTCCATATTCCCATCCATACTGCTCTGCGAGACGACACATATATTCGAATAGCTCACTTCCCGTTATATTGGGTTTTGATCGGAAAAAGTCCTTCCCATCCTGCCAAGCTTTCTCGATATCATCACGTAGCTTTAGCTTATATGGATCAGTTCCAAGCACGTATGTCCGTCCAAAATCCGCTTCCCATTCTTCAAAAATGGGGCCGAAATCAAGAAAAATAATATCCTCCTCAGAGATCGTTAAGTCTGGGGGATTCTCACGGTAAGGATACAGTGTATTTTTACCCGCTCTTACAATCCGTTTATGCCAATATTTTTTGATACCATACATTTGAAAAGCCAATTCATATATTTCTTTATTCACCTGCTTTTCCGTTACTCCACTGCGCAATATTCCCTTCTCTTCAACCTGTTTGAATAACTCTTCTGCTTTTCTTTCCGCTTCACGTAATCCTGCACGTCTCTCTTCTAATGATCGTTGCAAAGCTAATACACCTCTTTCTATCAATTCTACATTGATCGTATAAGTATTTTTGGCTATTTCACTTCAGCAAATCGGAAGCATAGCTCCTGTAATGTAGTGATCATATTTTGTTCTATTTGATCATCAAATGCCATGTTCCCTACGCGCAAAGCCTGAAAGGTTCACACTTGCCAATCAATACAGAGTAGTAACCTATTGAAACATCGGGAGGTCATACAGATCGTTTCCAAAGCAAACCATTTGATCCTTTTGAATCCCCCATTGCTGCAAAGCTGTCCATTTATTAACACCTTTATATGTAATATCCAGAATCCCCTCTGTTGAATGATAATGCTATGTCGTCACATCAAGTTTTTCCAATCTAGCAGACAGAACATAAGCTGATCACAGGATAATGCAAAATTTTCAAAATAGATTGTCAAATAAGAGTCTGAAGCAGCCAAATATCAAATCAGATATAATGATTGTAAAAGATTGCTTCTTCTTTTTCCATAGCATTATACTGTTTTCTTATTTATTACAATATGAAAAGGAAGATGATAATGATCGTTCGAATGTATACTGAATCGGATACAGAGCATCTGGTCTCACTCTTTTATGATACAGTTCATTCTATTGCGGCACATGACTACTCACCAGAACAGCTCAATGCTTGGGCTCCAGCGGACGAACAAATGAACAAGCTGATCAGTTGGCCTGAGTCACTACGCCTTAATAGAACATATGTCGCTGAAATAAACCGTACAATCGTTGGGTTTTGTGATATGACGATTCAAGGCTATTTAGATAGGCTTTACGTCCATAAGGATTTTCAGAGGCAAGGAATTGCTTCCCGATTATTACGTTGTATGGAAAAAGAAGCTAAAAAACTTGGTCTTACTACAATCACTACACATGCAAGCATTACGGCTAAGCCCTTTTTCGAATCCCATGGATATGAATCAATTCAGGCTCAAACTGTCGTGCGCCGAGGGATTTTGTTAGGTAATTATCAGATGCAAAAAAGTCTAACCACATCCTAAAATATAAATCCATGATTACATTTTTTCATCTTTATATAACTTTTTTCAAACGAAAAATAAAACAAACCCCACTTTATGTCATTAACATAAAAGAGGTTTGTCGATAGATAGTCTGAAACTACATGTCTCCTTTATTGACGTCCTATTACTTACAGGTGGCTACGCGAAACTTTCTTGACCAAATCGGACTTCAGCTATCGCTTTCAGTTGATTTCGATCTGTCTTTCCGTTAGCAAGTACCGGTAGATGGGGGATTATTTCATAAAAACTTGGTCGGGAAGGCTCGTCTACCTTATCCTTTATAAATAGGTCAATATCTCTTTTTGTAAGAGAAGCATCCCCCACTACAAAAGCACACAATCGATTTCCACGTGTTGGATGAGGGACCCCTACAACAGCTACGTCTCTTATTCCGTGATGTTCTCTGATCGTTCTTTCCACATATTCCGGGCTGACATTATATCCATTGACAATAATGATATTCTTTTTTCTTCCCAAAATAGTCACGTATCCATGTTCATCTCTCGTTGCCATATCACCAGTAGACAGCCATCCATTATGAAGCATCGAAGCATCTACTTGTCCATTGGCATAATAACCTAGCATTACTGAAGGGCTTCGAACCCACAACTCTCTATCCTCAGAAAAATTGATTTCTGTTCCGCTAAGAGGTTTGCCGACGGTTCCATAACAATAATCATAAGGACGATTCAGTGATACATTAGGACCCGCTTCCGTTAATCCATAACCATCCAATATGGGAACCCCTGTCATTTTCACCCATTGTTGAACAAAAGTATGGGTAAGCAGGTCGCCTCCACAGCCCCATCCCTTTACTCCAATTTCTTCAATCCCTCTCTGCTCTTTTAATAGATAAGGAAGCATAGTTTGATAAAAAAAAGGAGCGCTTTCTACCCAGCAGACGTTTTGCTTTTCCAGAACGGTAATTATGGAGCGCGGACGTAAATTAGCAGGAATAACCAAATCCATACTGTTGTGTTCCAAAACTCCCACAATACTTAATCCATAAGCTCCCCAAAGTGGCAATGTAAAAAGAAGCCGTTCTCCCTCTTTGTATCCGAATACTCGTGTCGTCTCCTGTTTCTGATACGTAATCCCTTCTTTACTCCAGGCTACATATTTAGGCATTCCTACAGTTGAGCCTGAGGTTCTGCAGATGAGCCCTGTATTGCTAGGTATATTTCTTTCCTTTACCACAGATAGGCTCTCAATTTGTATCTTATAATGATCGCTTGTATAGCACACATAGTCAGCTCGGACTATCTCCAGTTGTTTATCTAATTCGGCCACCTTTCCGATCACAACAGGAACTGCCTCCAGTTCTTTGCAGGCATAATAGGCAACCAACCAAGAGATGGGTTCGTGAATAGCAATCGCAACCAGATTACCTGCTGAAACTCCCTGATGATTCATACAAAGCGTAAGCTGTTGTATTTCTTGTTTAATAAGTGCTGTATAGGATGTATTACCAACAAAAACCTCATAATTTATCAAGCCGCTTCTTCCCTTCTCTGGGAGATCATATTTGGATTGTTTTTATGGGCTCTACTAAGGAAATATGAGAGTGTCTGTGAAGAAACTCAATAAAAAATTGATTCTCCTGCATCCCCACTTGCTCTATTGACTCAATTGTTGTTTTTAAAAACTTTTTAAGTGGTGACTGTCGTAAAATATGCTTCATCAGACCAATGTTGATGACTTCCCATCGTTTCACAATCTTCTCAAACTGGGCCAAGTCCTCCTCATAAACAAAACCGTATAACATTACCAAATCTTTAAGCAAATCCAGATAATAGTAGCGCATCAGTTTTATTTCCAAAACAGCTTGACCATAATCAGAAAGGTGTTCCCCGCCTAGTTGATCATCCTGTAAATAGGAGCCCAAATCCTCTACTAACTGATGAATTGCACTTCTTCCAAAGTAATGTGTTTCGTTATTTTCTCGAATGATCAACCCCCGAGTATATTCAAAAGCAACTGTAGTGGCTACACTCTCCATTAGTTTCATAACATCACTTTGTTCTATTTTTGAAACTTCATATAGCTGTAGCATTTGAAACTCTTTTTTCCCCTGTACTTTCGAATTGTTTTCTAATTGTTTTATAGCTCGATCTCCACGCCAGCACGCTTCAAAGTCCTGAAGTTGTATACTCCCAACGTAATCTCCCGGAACACCATCATAGATCAGTGCTTTCTGCTCATCTATCCCATATACAGATATCCAATGCTTCGTAATTCCGGGGTGGAGACTACTGTAATTTATTAGATACTTATCACTATGATAAAATTCGCTATAAGGCAGGTGAAAATATGAAGCACCAATCAACGAAAGTTTTCCGTTTTGAATATTATGCATAATAGCTTGTTTTCCTTCCTCATAGGAAGCAAACGAGATATTCTCTACTTCATAACCCATATGCTCTGGGCTGATTCCGTAACCCAGCTTACCTAAACGGAAAGAATCTATATATTCATCCCATAAACCATACTGCATGTTGATTGTGTCTTGTTTCTTAGAATAAACTGTTACACTATACATCTCTAGATTAGGATGTAAGCTAAGAAAACTAGTCATTCCCTCATTCCTTAATCGCTCATGCAAGATGACATGAAGACAAATAGAGTAGTAAGGAGCTTTTCTTTCTGGTAGAAATGGTATTTTCATTGCTGTAACGCTTCCTTTCCAACCTGTAGGCTCTATACGTTACACAGGGTAAGAGCAATTACAATCAAATATGGATTTCTTGGCAGTATAACTTGCTTGATGTGCCCCGAATGCTGAAGAGTTACTTTTTGCAGCCAAACGGTTCTTGGAAGTTCAGTAAGGATCATGTTCTCTACATAATAGGGGAGAGACATCGCTATCTGCTCTCCAAATAGTGGCGTTCCAGTTTTATACTGTTTCCAGTTAGTTAAACCAAATCGCACTTCTTCTTCCACCCCATCCGCATAATGAATTGTAAATTTATCCTGATAATCGCCAAATAATGAAAAACCGAGGAAAGCTAAGGTTTGAAAGGACCTTTGAGCGTTTACTTCAACGATTTGGCCATCACAACTTATAACATCGTTATCAACCGCTTCAGTTAATGGAAAGGCAAAAGGGATTCCTTGGTATGAAATTACTTCATCGCTTGGAAATATCTCTCCTGGAATGCTGCTGTGTATATGATCCAGCTGAGCAACCAGCTTTGGGTCTTGGATTGATACTCCTTTTGTATTATAAATGGATGCCAAATCAATTATATGTGCCTCTCTCATATCCATTGTTCAAGCACCTCAATTACTTTTCTATCAATTTAGAAATATTTGATTATTTTTTCATAAACTTCTTTTTCTTTTTCAATGATTTTATTCACCCAATCAATCTGTTTTTGAAAATTAGTGCTTCCTGTAACCTTTGCCTTAATTAAGTAATTTCGAAAGACAGCCCAAACATTTACCGTCTCTTCTACTAAAATAATTAGTGCCGGGTCTATTTCCTTGTAAACTGGGCTTGTTTGATCCTGATCTGCATATAAAATGAATTCAAGAAATCCATCTCGATAGTTTATTACTCGTTTTAACATGTCAAATATTTTATCCAGATGAGCTCCTAAGTCTTTCCCATGTAATATCATATCTTGCTGACACGCAAGGAGTGCTTTTTGTCCGCTGAGATAGCCCACATATCCGGTATCAGTACCATTAATTTTGTTACACACGGACCTAAATTGCTGTCGAAGCAGTTCGTCATTGATTTGTAGGGATGGTTCGGTCAATGTAAAGCTATACCTACCTTCTACTTCATAAGCTTGTTTGGTAGGTTCAATCGGGAACCAGTCAGAAAATTCATACGGCCATAAATCTGTTATATAAAAAAGCTTGGATACAGGATCATAGTCTTGAATTAAAACAAAATGAGAGAAAATTTCCATATCTGTATACCATGGAAAGAATCTACCGTCCACAACAGTGAAAAGATGTCGATTTTGATTAATGGTTTCCTTCACTACATCCAATAGCTCTCGTTTTTCATAATGAAGGAACTCTGCCTTGTAAATTTTTTGTAATGTATCTGGAAAAGGTATTAATACCTCTTCCTTGGCTGCTGTAAAATCATCGATGCTTCGATAATAAAATCCCCATCTGTCGGACAAAAGCCAGTGATACGGCACTCCAAATCCTTGAATATAAGAACAAATAAGATACTCTAAGCAATCTAAAAATTCCTTTCGCTTGTTATACATGACAGGGTGGTGTGTGGGAATAGCCAGATTCATGGGATTCCTCCTAGCTTATTTAGACATCTACATACCTTTTTTAATCGAATGTTCCCATGAGACATACTTACTGTTCTTTGTCTCCATATTGCATCATCACCGTAATTGGTAAATCCTGGTCCCAACTAACTATTAATTCTAGCAAAGCAATCTTATTTTGTTCTGTATACAGCCTTGCTTCTTTTAATGCATTTTGGTACTCATTTAGGTCAGTCAGTTTAGCATAATAGCCGCCAACCGATTTAGCTAAAGCTGCATAGTCTAGCTCTATTTGAAAAGAGCAGCCTATTTCTATTTCGCTCATGCTTTGCTGAAATCTTGGCCAAGAAAATCCACCATTATTTATGACAATAAAAGTGATACCTAATTGATGCTCAGCGGCACTCCCCACAGCTGAATATCCCATTTCAAACGAACCGTCTCCAAGTAAAGCAATAACATTCGCTTTTCTAGCAGCAATCTTAGCTCCTAAGGATATACCCATCGGTAAACCTAGGGCTGTTTGTTCA
The DNA here is from genome assembly GCF_000219535.2 of Brevibacillus laterosporus LMG 15441. Classification (NCBI taxonomy): domain Bacteria; kingdom Bacillati; phylum Bacillota; class Bacilli; order Caryophanales; family Paenibacillaceae; genus Brevibacillus; species Brevibacillus laterosporus. Next base: position 588,922 of record NZ_CP007806.1, on the reverse strand, counting down.
CCGGGAACCACTGTGCGGCTGGGCGGAGCCACCGTATAAACAGGATACGAATATCCCCACATATCATGTAGCCCATTATCTTGAACCAAGATGACATGCTCTCCAAATTCATGTTCGATTCCCTTAAGCATCCTTCTCACAGGTGCTTTTATATCTTCTACTTCTGCCCATACTGACAGAGCTTCTTTTTTTACCTCCTGCATTCTTTTTATCCACTCATTTTTGTTAGTCGTAATCCAATTCAGATTCTCGCTTGACATTTTCCACAAGAGTTGCAAAGACAGTTGGGCATCTCCAAGCAACCTGTAATTGGCATGAACAGAACGTTCCAGCGACTCATAATGGCAATCAATATGTACAAAGAATGAATGTAATAAGGCCTCCTTCCATCCCATTAAAGCTGTCTCCTCTAACTGAGTTCCAATCGCTATAATCAAATCTGCCTCAAAAAGGAGCTTCTTGATTTGCGGTAACGTATACAAGCCTACATTTCCAAAAGCATTGGGATGCCTCTCATCTACGATTCCTCTTCCAGATGCTGTAGTAAAGATAGCTAATCCGTGTGCCTCTGCTAAAGAGATTGTTAATTCAGACACAAATGGCCGATGTTGACACCCCCCGCCTAATAGGAGGATAGGACGCTTTGCTTTCGTTAGTTGAGCGAATAAATTACGTATACTCTCTTCTTCAGGCTGCGAAAAAATCGGTCCTTGTTCATCAAGGTTTCTTTTATCAGCATCAGAGAACGATTCACTGCTTAGCTCCATCCATGTTAGATCATCTGGAATCTCAAGATAGACTGGCCCCGGTTTTCCATTAACAGCTAAAAAAATAGCACGTCGCAAAGCCCAAATGGCTTTCTCTGGATGCTCTACACGATAACACCATTTAGTCACGGGTTGCATCATGGCAATGGAATTGGTTTCTTGAAATGCCCCTTCACCGCGCATGTTCCGTGCAGTAGCATTGGAGATAATAATTAAAGGTACAGCGGCCGAATATGCCTCTAAAACACCCATTATGCAGTTTGCAATTCCAGGTCCTGGGCTAGTAACAAGCACGGCTGGACTCCCTGATACCTGAGCATGCCCCATTGCCATTCCAACCGCTATTCGTTGGTCACGTGCCGTGAAAATGCCTATTCCTTCTTTTTTATAAGCGGATTCAATTAACCCCCCACCATCTCCCACCATACCAAACAGCTTTGTTATGCCCTGTTCTGCAAGTACTCTCGCATAAGCATCCCAGATCGTCAGACTTTCTACTGCTTCCATTATTTCACATCCTTCTTTAGTTATGAATGATGTAGTTCCTTATTGTTGAATGCGACTGATACTTCTTTGGAGATTAAAAGAGGACGACTAGTAAAACTTCCCTGATAACACACATAATTTGCCTGTAAACCATAACCACCAAACGGGCTATTTCCGTTTTCAATATCGTACAGGCTTACATTTTCTGACACGATGTGGGTAGAGCGTAATTTTTCAGCTAATTCTGGTATTCCAAAAACAGAAGCACCAAGAGTACTCTCTATACGCTCAGGAGCATGTAACCAATCTATTACCTCTTGTTCATCTCGATAGGTTACAACATGAAAGATCGGACAGAAAAACTCAATTACCTCACCAATTTTTTCAAGAGAGGACACGACAACAGTAGGCTCTACATAATTACTGGACACATCCACCGATCCACCGTAAACAATACGATCTTTTATTGGTGTGAAATACTCCTGTGCCTGCTCTGACAACCCCTCATAAAATAACGGAGCTATTACATTTCCTGGTTCATTTCGCTTACCAATGCGTAATTCTTTAATGTCCTGAATCAGTGTAGATAGAAAATTCTCTTTAATATTCTCGTGGACAAAATAAACGTTGGGGCACATACAATCCTGTCCCGAATTATAGACGCGTGCAGCCACAGCTCGCTTAGAAGCATCTGCTAGATTTGCTTTTTGTCCAACGATAAATGGATTAATTCCCGCTCCGAAATACAAGAACAAAGAGTGTGGATAGGTTTTTTGCACCTTCAAACTATTCTCATAATTTCCAGTAAAGACAACTACATCTGGCTGTCCTGCCTGTTCTTTAAATTTCCGTTGAGAAATAGGAAGTAGCTGAGATGGCATGTCCGCCTGTTTCATTATGAAATCATGAAGCTTTACCATTGTAGATAAAGCTTTTGTAGAGGGTCTAATCAAGATTTCCTTGCAAAATAAACTTGGAATAGCAGCATATAAGACATAGGAGTACAACAAAACGTTTGATGAATGATAAACTGCAATCCGATTAATAGAAGGAGGATTGTAGCGCTCCACTTCCTGTTCAGCTCCAAGTAGAGTAGAGAGGGAAGATTCTATCTCAGCCTCAGCACTATCATAAGTAGCAATCTCCGTTAAAATTTCTAACAGTTCTGCTTTATTCGTTCGGATTCCTGAAATAAGCTTGTCCAATCGTTTTAATTGCACGTCTCTTTCGTTTGTAGCAAAAATCATTAGTAATAAGCCTCCTTCTATTTATCTAAAGGTAAGAATTTATAAATCCAAGATTTCTCTTATCTGAGCAGGCCATTCATGAAGCTGTGTACCATATACAGCCAGCAAGGCATATACCCACCGATCAATCCCAAAAGCCACACATCCTGAATGCAATATTGAACCGTTTGGTTCAGTAATGCCAAACTCTTTACATAGCGTGTCTTTTACATTATTAAATGACGCAATTGAAAAATTCCCCATGTCAGTTGAGATAATTAGCTCATATTTCATGTGAGCCATTAGCTGATACTGACTTTTCTCAGCATGATGAGGAAAATAAAAGGGATCATGTGCCGTCTCTATGTAACCATTAAATCCTAAATCAACAAATAATTTCCATATCAAATCTAAAAAAAAGGACCTTGTTTCTTCGACAAAGGACTCATTCCCCATAAAAACAAACTCTCTCATTCGAAAATTATGAAGTCGATGTTTTCCCAAACGCCATGGTGCCTCATGACGGAAACAAATCCCTTCTGTACTAAGTAATAATGGTTCATGCAATGTCTGATTAGAATACTCCTCATAGCAATGAAAACATAGAGCTGGTGAAAGAAGATACTCACTGCAACGAGTATATTTTTCATAATTATCAGTTTGACCAACCTGATTAAGCACTTCATACTCATGAGGAAATTCGGCAACTACATAAAGGTTTTGTGGGAAGTTTTTCACATACTGGCATTTTTCCATTGTCTGTCTTGGAATTAAGGACGAATATATTCTCGCCCTCGCTTGTTTAGATTCTGCGTATTCCGCAAAAAGACGTTGTAATGCCTCATATAAAGTAACAGCAGACTCCTTTCGAATAAGCTCTGAAAACTCTGCTAGCATTTCTTCCTCATTGATTCGTATTTTTGTGATGTCTCCATCGGTCTTTCGTATGATCCGATTAGGAAAAGAACGTATACCCTTTTGCTCCTCAATCATGGTCTGAATAACCTGGTCAATCTGTGTTTCTTTGCTTTTATCAACGATGTCAATTTCAATTTGCTTTGTTTCAGGATAGAAGGAGCAATGAGAAATCCCCTCAAGACTATACACCAATTTCGAAGTAATCGCTTCTGCCTGCGATTGAGAAAGTGTTCCGGCTACATGATACTGTTTTTTCATTAACACTCACTCTTTTCTGTATAAACTAATTTCTCTGATTGTCTTACATTGATTAAACCACTTATTTTCTCAACAGTTCGAAAATTATCCAACAAGAGATCTTCCTCACTAAATTCCAGATCAAATGCTTGCTCTAGTGCTACAATTAAACGAATTGTAGTCATAGAGTCTAACCCCATTTTTGTTAAGTCGTCACATTCAGTAATAGGTTCCTTGATTTCAAGCAGGTCTTGTAGGATTTTACGTATCTTCGCTTGTTTCATTTTTTCCATTCCCTTTCATCAAATAGTCTGGGCATTCTCCTCTTTTACAAGTAGCTGCAATCGTTCCAAGCTCTCCATGATTTTCTGTCTTTGTAATCCAAAGTCTATCAGAGCAGCAACTTGCGTAACCCCGATCTCCTCTAGCTTCCTCAATACAGTTGAACAAGTCTCTGGAGTACCTAGCAAGGAATAATGAGGAGAATATTTCCTAAGCATCATTGTTTTTGCAATCTCTTCTTCTCGTTTACTTTCATAATGGGGGATCATCTCTGCCAATGACAGGAATGCATGCTGATACTCAAAAAAAGCATTCTTTACAGTCTTTTCTACCATTTCAAGATCATGATCAAGATAGGTGTGAAGCAAGATAGTTACATCTTTGTCTTCTATGCTATGACCTCCCTCACGTAATCCAGCATGATACAACTCAATCTTTTGCTTTACATCATTCATATCATTAAAAATAAAATGGGTTAACAAATGGTATCCATGTTTTCCAGCCTCATAACAGGTTTCTTTAGAAGAAGCTACTGTTACATAAATCGGGATTTGTTGTTGATAGGGTTTTGGAAATATAGTTACATCTGTTTCTTTGTCATTCCAAAGGTTTTCAATCCTTTCTATTCCCTGCCACATTCGTATTTTCCGCTGATCGAAATGCTCTGGATTTTCTTTAAAATCGTTGGGGTTCCAGCCAGAAGCAAAGGAAATACTTACTCGCCCTTTTGACAATTGATCCACCATTGCCCATTCTTCTGCAATTCGAATGGGCGAATGGAGAGGCAATATGACGCTTCCAACTTGAATACGAAGTTTCTTTGTTTCCCTTGCTACAGCCGCTGCAAAAACGGATGGACTAGGAAATAACCCACCAAAGGTATGATAATGCCTCTCAGGAAACCAGACACCATACCAGCCATTCTTCTCCGCATATTGGATTACTTCGAATAGAAATTCATAGTGATCCTGCATGTTTTGGGCTGTGGTATCATTTACGTTCGAAAAAAAGCTAACTGAGAATTTCATTCATTTTTCACCTCTCTTATAAAAACTCAACTGCTTGCACTAGAATAATTCCGAACCGCTGCCTTCCACAGTAATCGAGTCAAAAGCAACAATGCTAGCGGAGCAAGAATACCCCACATCATATTTACCACGCTTAATTGATTTAGGAGATACAATGGTCCAAAGTTGCTCGCTAAAAATAACGGAATAATGTAAATACCGATGGTCTGGATTGTTTTACCATAGATTCTTGCTGGCATGTGCCCAAATTCCCAAATATCATTGCTCAAATCATTTACAGCGGATGTTTTAATAAACCAAAACGAAAAGAGGTGCGGAATCAACATGACTGTGTAACTAATTACAATTCCTCCAATTAAAAATAGGGTGTAGCCTGCGATATTAGCCAAGCTAACCTCAATTCCTAATCGACTCCATCCCATTACCAACAGCACACTTCCGACAATCAGATTGGGAATCGCCAAGCCAAAATCTATATATCTCATTGTGGTAAGAAATTGTAGGGATATTGGTTTTGTAATGTATAAATCTAGTTTTCCTTCGTGTATATAATCCTCTGAGATTTTAAAAAAATTAACAACGAAAAGACTAACATATACCCCTGTAACCAGCATAAATGTACCTGAGAACAATAGAATAGAGTCTCTGCTTAATCCTTCAATAATCAAACCTGACTGGTATATCACAAAGATATAAATCAACTTGGATAATACAAAACCGCTCTCCACAATGACTCCGACAAAAAAATTAAAACGATATTCCATCTGCGCCATTAAGCAGTTTTTACAAAATAGATAGTAAATTTTTACCATTTTTTTCACTTCTTTAACCCATGCCATGTTTATCCACCTATAGCTATATATTTTTTAATACCGATGCCCCATAACAATTTGGAGAGAACAGCAAAAGCGATAATCCAGAATACTTGTAGCCCCATACCTGTCACCAGTTCTATCCCCTGGTACTTCCCAATAAGCACATCTACTGGATAATTGACCGTATATTTAAATGGCAAATAGTTTAGAAAGGAGAGAATTGTATCATCGAAGACATCTAGCGGAAAAATCCCTCCACTTAATATTACAAGCAAAATTTTCGGAGCTTCAAAAATATAAGAAACATTTTCAAGCCAAAAAGCTATGGTAGTAATGCTAAAGAAGATAAAGAAGTTTAATACGAGAGCAAGTAAGAGTGTAATCAGAAAATAACCGATATTAACGAGGTTAATCTCTACTTGGATCAGTCTATTTAAGACAAATAAAATGAGAAAGATTAAACAAAAGCTGACCACAATATAAATTAGCTTAGAGCCAAGAAACGAATAAATTTTGTAAGGAAGATATCCAATCGGTCTAATGATAAATTTGTTAAGCCCACCCTCCTTTATATCTTCCGCTACATCATACTCAAAACCAGCTTGAATAATCTTGGCAGTTACTGCCGCAATCAGTGTATACGTGATCATCTCCTGAAAGGTATATCCAAAAACGGTAGACCCGGGACTTTGGCTATCAAAAATAGCTGTCCATAAGTAGGTTAATATGGTGATGGAGAATACACTTCCCACAATTCCCAACACAAAATTAGCTCGATATTCCACTGCTGTCTGTATCCCTAATTGAAAGGTATGAATGTATTTCCTAAAACTGCGCAACCTTCTCATTTTTCTCATCCTTCTTATACAAAATCGTAATGCTATCTTCGATGGGGATATCCTCTACATTAATGTCACTTACAGGCAAATGCTCCAATATCAGCTTAGAGTTTTGCTTTAAAAATTCACGATCAAGCTCGATAAGACTTTCAAATTCGTTGTGCTCCCTCACAATTCCGTAAGCTTCTACAGCTGATTGTGGAACAGGGGTAGAAAATTGAATTTTAACGAGCTTCTTCTGATTCAGCAATTCGTTTACTTTATTTAAGTTGCCATCATACACAATCTTTCCCTGATTGATAATAATAGCCCTTTTGCAAAGGTCTTCTACATCTTTCATATAATGTGTTGTCAAAATGATCGTAGCCTTCGTCTCTTCATTGTAATACTTTAGAAATTTACGGATGCTCTTCTGTGAGATAAGGTCTAATCCAATTGTAGGCTCGTCCAAGAAGATAACCTTAGGTCGATGAATTAATGCGGCCACCAATTCTAGCTTCATTCGTTCTCCCAAGGAAAGCCTTCTCACTTGTACATCTAAAATATCCTTGACATCAAGTAATTCTGTTAGCTCATCCAACGTCTTCTGATACTCTCGATCTTCTACTTCGTAAATGAATTTATTTAAAAATAGGGATTCATTAGCGGGCAAATCCCACCATAGCTGACTTTTCTGTCCCATAACAATCGAAAATTTCATTTTAAATTCCTTTTTACGTTCCCATGGAACATACCCCATCACAGTTGCTTCTCCACTAGTGGGATGCAAGATGCCGGATAAAATTTTCAAAGTTGTTGTTTTTCCTGCTCCATTTGGTCCAAGAAAAGCCATCATCTCTCCCTCATCGATATCAAATGAAATTTTTTGTACCGCTTCCTTGACCAGCTTTTCCCGATGGAATAGGTTTTTAATAGAGTTAAGCAACCCAACCTCCTTTCTGTAATAAGCATATTCTTTCTGTAGATTAGAAACGTGTATCAAACTCATATTTCATCCTACTTTCCGACACGATCTTATAAATTTTTTATATCGCAATGCATTGCTAATGCTTATGTTTCTCACTATTTAGGTGAGGTAACTACCATAGACACATAATTTCCGCAGAAGCCAAAACTGTTGATAAGCACAGACTCTACTGTTGCCTTCATACTATGTCCGATTACCGCCTGAACCGGACAAGCCGGGTCGAGATTTATCAAACCAAGAGTTGCTGGAATAACGTTCGTTTGCAAAGAAAGGACCCCTGCGGCTAATCCCATTACTCCTGAACAGCGTAGCAAATGTCCAATTGCCCCTTTATGTGAGCTTACCGGGATCATACTCCCCTCCTCTATAGCCTCCACAATGCCTACTGCCTCAACGAGATCACCTTGAGGGGTACCTGTTGCATGAGCCTGAATACAATCGATTTTTTTACGTTTTGCATCCTCTAACGCCTCACACATCGTATGTATCACACTGTCTTTATCTAGCTCAACCATATTTGTTTCATACCCACTAACGATATGACTAATTCCATCTATCCAGGCTAGTGGCTTTTTCCCACGATCTCGCAGGCATTCCTCTGACTCAAGTAAAATGACCCCCGCCCCTTCTCCTATTAAAATCCCACTACGATTTTGATCAAAGGGACGCGCTGTCTCAGTTGAAATAGCCTTAACAATATCGAGCGAAGCATATTCATATTCATTAAGAAGTTCTGCTCGTGCAATCATTACCATATCTAGTTGTCCTTGTGAGACAAGACTTTTTGCCATTGCGATTGCAGAACTGATAGAAGAACATGCTGCTGACAAACGTAGTACGGGTGTTTGCTCACGCCATTCAAAAGGGAGGAACTCTAGAGGGTCTTTCACCCATACCTCTGCCCTTTCTCCAAATCCAGACATAGAATCCCCGCAGACAACTGGTAAGATAATAGCTTTTTTGCAATCACGCCATATCTCTAGCTTGTACTCTGCCTGCTCTATTGCCTCCTGTAAGGCCTTGTTCAACCAAATTTGCGCTATAGATTCTTCCAATTTATCACTTTGAAAGTCAACTTGTCCGCCTATTTGAGATCGAAACCCTTGGGCGTCAAATCTTGTTAAGGAGGCAAGGGCATTTTTCCCGGCAAGCAGACCTTTGGCAAATAGCTCAAAACCGAATCCATAAGGAGAAACGATACCTAAACCAGCGATACCCACTCTCATTCCGTGCTCCCCCCTATGATTTCGTAAAGCAAATTGCCCAGTTGTCAGGATCGACATAACCAAACCATGGCGATGAGTTTTCCGATTCCAGCCAGATCATTACCTGTTCTAGTTTATTGCCGTATAAACTGTCTTTTCTCGGATATTCAAATGTCCAATCCGTTAGTTTTCCAACTGGTGCTATTTCTCCCGTGGAAGACTCCTTTATTAACGCCGCAACGCTGATACTTCCAACAAAATCATCTGTTAAGGAGGACTCTCGGTCTATATCAACTACTATCATTAAATCAGAACGATTCTCCCTTAACAGATTGTATGCCCAACCTAAACCACTCAAGCCGCCATACCGATCAGTTAATGTGGCAGAGGGTCCTTTAAAATTGAATTGAAGTGTAACAAGTGCGGTTGGAGAACTTGAATCGATAGCTAAGCTCTGATGAGGTCTAATTCTTCTGCGCGGTTGATGAAAAGCATTGAGGTAAGAGTCAATTTCTGCAGAGACAGCATTAGGCACATTCATAATGACTCCTCTTCGATCTGGCCTGGGTAAAAGATTTTTCTGCTTTAATACAGAAACAACGTAAGCAACGGATTGCAGAAGAAACGGTGTCAATTTTTGATGAATTTTAAACGGTTTTTGTGTATATGTTGAGGTGAATACCATATCATTTATTTTGCCAAACCATTTATTCGAGCTCATTCGTTCTTTATTTATACAAAAATGATATCCGGTCACAACTGTAATCGATTCCTTACCCATCGACTTATCCTCTCATTTTTTAAATAATTGGTATTATTTGCTATTTTTTCTACATGTTATCATTATGTAATTCAAAAAACAAGTTACTACAATTGAATTTTTTGTATTATATATACAATTTTAATAATCAATAAAAAATAAATTAACTTATTTTTACTAAATTAATCTCTCTAGTAACTAATGCCCTCATATATAATAAAGAAGGTTTCATAAATTTGAATATTTTACAGATTTTATGCAACCCAAAAAAAGAACACCTAATTTTATAGGTGTTCTTTTTTTGGTTACTTCTATGCTAATAATCTCCATAATCCACACTAAGCTCCAAACCGCTTTCGATATCCACACTTTCTGCATAATTCCTCAACAGCCTCGCGTCTTGAGAATCCGTCAAAAAGATTGTTTGCTCTCTCGCTCTCTACGATTTCAGAGAAAGGTGTAGTTTGGACATTGCCCAAATTAATCACACCTTCCCCATCCAAACAGCACGGCACAACCGTTCCATCCACGAGGATTCCTGCTTGAGTACGAAGGGCATGGCAAAAGCCTTTTCCATCATCCTCGGGCGCGTGTAAGCTCGGCCATTCAAATTCATGATCCTGATTGAGATAAATTCGTTCAGCAATCTTAACCCCGCTACCCGGAATTACTTTTTCTTCAATCTTATAGTCCAGATTAAATTCTTTTTCCAGCATCTCTAAGGTCTCTCTGTTCCTATTTCTTTGAAGATTCGTTGCGTTATCTTTATCCAGATTCCAGAGACGAAAGGATATGATTACATTATGCTCCGCCGCCTCTCGAACAAAGGATAGAATGTTGGATAAATATTTATCACGATCAACAGAGCCTTCATGACCATCAAAGCTATGCAACGAGAAGTTCATTTGACGCAGGGCTGGCTTACCCAGTAGCTTGGCACGATTCTTTTGAATAAGGGTTCCGTTTGTCGTAATGTTGACCTTAAATCCCTTTTCATGGCTTACATCTAGCAATTGATCAATTTTAGGATGCAGGAGCGGTTCGCCCTTCACATGAAGATAGATGTGCTTTGTATGTGGTTTAATTTGATCCAAAATATTGGTAAACGTGTCTAGCTTAATAAACCTAGCTTGTCGACCTGTTTGTGGACAGAAGCTACAGGCAAGATTGCAAACACTAGTAATTTCAATGTACATCTTTTTAAATGTCTTCAAAACTCGTTCCTCATTCCCTATATTCTGTAAAGAGTTGATTTATTTTTTGCCATTCATCCTAATTGCCGCATGGACAAATCTATAGCTGATCCCTTCATACCTTACTTTCGCTTATTATACATGAAAAAATACGAGGATGATTGCAACTTGAGTTTTTGGAAGCATCTGCTGGTCATGTAATGTGCTAGGTGTATCAGGATACACAAAAATGACCGCCTTAGCTGATCCTTGGCGGTCATTTTCATCTATAGCGGCTGAATATGATAGGCATTTCTGACATCCTCTTTACTTTAAAGCATTCTTGCCATATTCACTTGGGTTAACACCATATGTTTTGCGAAATAAAGAGGCAAAATGACTAAAATTATGATAGCCCACGAGCGAGGAAGCTTCGCTGACACTAATCTTATTATTCTCCAATAGCATTCTCGCTTTTTCCATCCGTTGTTGTCTAACAAATTCAAATACAGTCATACCAAACACTTCTTTAAAGCCGATCTTGAGCTTGTAATCATTCAGATGAATCAATTTCGATAGAGCAAGCAGGCTGGGTGGCTGGCCTAGCATTTTTATCAAAATATCACGAGCTAAATAAATTCGATCAATATCGTCTTTTTTTAACCTGCTGCGCCCTTTGACCTGCCCCATTTCCATTTCATAGATAAATAATGCCAAAAGCTCTAAGGTTTTTCCTTCCATATAAAGGCGCTTGGCTGACCCGCTATAAGAACAATTGCGCAGTTGCTGTAGTAGAACCTGCATTTTCGGACGAATCGTATCCTGAAGATAGAGGAAGGACTGATTATTCCCAAGCTTTATATTTGGAAACAGGCTGCCCCAAAGCCTCGCATCCATGCGCAGCTCCATGTGAACAATTGGTCTTTCTTTGATTTGCTCGGCATGAAATCTTATATCATGTAAATAAACGAGTTGGGCACTACCTGCTTCTGTTACAATATCCTTGTTTTGTCCCTCAACAGAGAAATACCCACCCCCATCTAGCGTAAACGCAAGCTCAAGATGCGGATAGCGAATGCCTACATCAAACGAAACGTTCTCATATAAAATCATATCGCTCATCTGCAATTCCATGCCGTCCCGAAGCTGCATGCAACTGAAATGACCTTCGCCAAGATGGGACGGTATCCTGCCGCAATGCTCATAGGGCTCTACAGAGGAATGACCTAGGATTTGATGTAGAACATTTGCATTGAAATCTGTAAGCTCTGTATTTTCTGCTTGAACAATCATTTTCTCCCCTCCTATCTGCGCACACAAAGGTTGTGATATATGCTGCATCTAATGATAATTATTCTCATTTATAAGCAGTTTATCATATCCTAGCTGCTTATGTATGCGATAAAATGATATTCCAGCACATGTTGTACAAAAAATAAAACCTGAGGGTACGATACCTCAGGCCTTGGCTTTACTCTTTACAATTTATTGATATAGAAAACCAATCTACTTAATTAGATACACCCCATCCACGAGCTTCTTGTTGCAATCTCCACATGCGTGCATACAGCCCGCCTAACGCGAGGAGTTCGTCATGTTTCCCCTGCTCTTTGATCTGTCCGTTCTCCAACACAACGATTTGGCTTGCTGCCTTCACTGTTTTTAGCCGATGAGCAATCGCAATGACAGTTCTCCCTCGCACAAGCTGGTCAATAGCCTTTTGAATCTCCGCCTCATTCTCAGGATCCAGTGATGCAGTTGCTTCATCCAATAAAACAATGGGAGCGTTTTTTAAAATAGCTCGTGCAATCGAGATTCGTTGCTTTTCGCCTCCTGAAAGCGTACTTCCGCCCTCTCCCACCAACGTATCATATCCCTGTGGTAGCTTTGCGATAAAATCATGGCAGCAGGCGAGTCTAGCCGCCTCCTCAATCTCATGCTGGGATGCATCACTTTTGCCAAATCTAATGTTATTTGCAATGGTATCTTGAAACAGATACACATCCTGAAAAACCATAGATACCTTGCGTAATAGCTCCTCAGGGTTCATACGGCGGATATCCTCGCCTCCCAGGGTAACTGTCCCCTGATCAGGATCATAAAAGCGAGCAATCAAGCGAAGAACCGTACTTTTCCCGCTTCCTGACGGTCCGACCAATGCGGTAAAAGAGTCTGCCTGCAAACGTAAGCTCACCTCACGCAGCACAGCTTTATCCTGATAGCCAAAGGTAACGTTGTTTAATTCAATATCGTGGCACTCTGGGGGCAAAAGCTCTCCAGACATAATTGGCTCATGTAACAATTGCACAATTCGTTCCCCTGCCTGCTCGTGATAACGAAATTCTGCATAATTGATAAGCGCAACTGTTAAGGGCTCGAAAATTCGTGTACCAACAAGTAAGAAAGTAACAAATGTCATGAGATCAAGACTGCCTCCAAGCAATAAATGAACACCTACAATCACCATGACAGTAAGTCCTGCTCGTAAGCATGCAATTGCGCTCAATACAATCGGTCCAAGCAGACCCTCGATTAGGAGACTGCGCTTCATCAACTCTTTACATGAGTTCTCCAAACGTATAAATTTTTCACCAGTCAAATTATAGGCCTTAATCACTCGAATTCCGTGTAAATATTCCTGCAAACGATTACCCGCATCTATCTTGGCTCGCATATGCTGACTGCCAAGCTTGCGTTGTAATTTAGAAGTCATGAGCACTAGGGCGATCGCTATTGGAAATACCAAAAACATAGCCGACGCCATGCGCCAGTCTAATATAGACAGCCCGATCAGAGCAAGAAAAGGCATAATGAGTGCGCCGATCATCTGTGGAACAACATGAGAAATCCCATGCTCTACTAATGAGATATCTCCCATCATCATGTTGGCAAGGTCCCCTGGGTCACGTTTGTTTAAAAATCCCAGCGAAAGCTTTCTTACATGTTCTGCCAACCTTGTTCTTCCATCCACCGCTGCGTTATAAGCTCCACGAAATTGTGCTCGGTATGCCGGAAGCTCACACAGATATAAGAAGACCATGGACACCCCCAGACCTGCGCATACCCACCATAGCCTTGCAAAATCCATTTCCACACCTGAGCTGGTGAAAGGCTGGAAGATCAGACGTGCTACTTCTACCAATAGTATAAATGGCAGAATTCCTACGAGGTTAGCCAATGTGGTATAGACGACTGGTTTAATCAGCATTTTAGGATTACCCACTGTGATGTTGTGCAACATGCTCATAACCTATGCTTCCCTCCTCATCCATTCCGATCTGCCATTGCTCTGCGTCTATATACGTGCGCCACATTCGATTGTACAACCCTTTAGAAGCCAATAATTCCTCATGTTTTCCCTGTTCTGAAATACGCCCCTCATGAAGCACGATGATTTGATCAGCATCTCGGATGGTGGACAGTCGATGGGCGATAACAATAACCGTTTTTCCCTTAATCAGTTCTTTAAGAGCAAGCTGCATTTCGTATTCATTCTCCGGATCAGCAAAAGCCGTTGCCTCATCTAGCACAAGCACAGGAGCGTTTTTTAGGATCGCTCTAGCCACAGCAATACGTTGTTCTTCTCCTCCAGATAAATACACGCCACCTTCTCCGATCAAGGTATCGTAACCACTGGGAAGCTTGCTGATAAAATCATGACACTGCGCCGCCCGGGCTGCCGCCATCACCAGCTCTAAAGAGGCATGAGGACTTCCGACTGCAATATTATGAAATACGGTATCGTAGAACAAAAAGGTCTCCTGAAAGACAAACGCCACCGTATTCATCAGATCCTTACCTGCAATTTCTCTAATATCCACTCCCCCAATTCTGATCGCTCCCTCCCCTACATCCCAAAAGCGCGGTACCAGATTGGCAACCGTTGACTTACCAGCACCCGAGGGTCCCACTAAAGCCGTCACTTGATTCTGCTTTGCTGTAAAGGAAATCTGTGAGAGTATTTCGTCACCAGTAGAGATGTCAGAAGAGCTGTTAGTAAATTTTTCACTGGATGGATACGAAAAGCAAACATGATCAAATTGAATATCAAACCTACGCGGCTTCTGCGGATTTTCAGGCTCTGGGATTGGCTTTTCTGCTACTATCTGATCAATTCGCTCTACCCCCTCACTTATTTCCCGCAAGGTTGACGTCAAATACATTATTTTAAACATAGAAGAAGAAATCCCAGGGGCCATCACTAAAAAAAACAACAGTGTGGAAGCAAATGCGATGCTTTCTGGCTGACTACTCAGCAGGAAAACTCCGACAGGCAAAAAAAATGCCGCAAAAGAGCCCAGTGTCACCTTGAAAATCAAGAATCCCTTTTCCACCTGATTTGTAACATTCACACAATAATCACGATAAAGAATCATATCGACATGAAACTTGCGGAACGAATGCACAGTCTGTCCAAAAACCTTGATAGCTGGCATCCCTCTCACATATTGGACGGCGGAGCCATTCATCCTCTCCAGTGAGTCATAATAAAGCTTGATACTATCTTTCATTTTTGGGCCAGTCATGAGAAATAACTGAGCACCAAATCCAATTAAAATAGGTATCATGCAAGCAACCGCAAGCCAAATATTGAGGTAAAACATGACAATAATCATCAGAATCGTGGTAACCAGCACGTGGACTAAGTCAGGTAGCTGATGAGCGATAAATGTCTCTACCTTTTCTACATTTTGCTCCAGCGTTTTTTTGACAGCACCTGTAGAGGTTCCGCTCAACCAGCCCAGTGGTAATTTTCCAATATGGGAAGCGAGACGAACACGCAAACCGTACAAAATACGAAATGCCGCAAGATGCGAAGCCATTCCCCCTGCATACATTGTTACTAGACTCACGAGAAGGCCAAGCAAGGCGATAACACCCCAACGAATCATTAAATCCCCATTGGCCAAGACAGGATTGGAAGCATACTCCAATAATTCCTTTAAAATAAAGTAAACCGACGCATACGGCACCAGCATACTGATTGCACTCACTGTAGAGAGCAAAGCCGAGACGATTAATAATCCACGCTTTTCGCCCGCGATTTCAAGCAGTCGAGGAACTCCTGTTTTTTGCTTCATCCGATTCCCTCCCTTCTTTTTTTTGCCAAAATGAAATAAATCGTGTACCGTTACATAACAATGATAGCTGTTTGATTACATTTTCTCTGCCACTTGCCGGTGAAAGGCAACCACTTCACGGATTTTTTTCCATTGTAAAAAATTAGTCTGGAAACAACACAAAAAACCCGCCCCTATTTAGGCGGGTTTTCTTGCTGAGTAGGCACGAAGGGAGCCTGCTCTTGTCTTAAAATCACCTATTGGTCGAACATTCTCAAACCCGGTGTCTTTAAAAAGTTCAGGAAGAACGTCTGTAACATGATCTGCTGTAGTTTCAAAGCCATCTAATAGCTGCACGGTAAAAAACGCTGCCCTCATTACTACATTATGAGGCTTACCAAAGTCAATGATGTGCACTTCTCCACCCGGACGCAGGGTTCGCCATAATTCTTGCAGCGTACTACGCTTCATCTCCCGAGACAGATGATGGAAGAACAGACTAGAAAAAACATGATCGAGGTGATTATCCTCAAAGGGAAGCTCATACGACATTCCTTGTCGAAAGGTAAGAGCTACCTGTTGTTCCTCTGCCTTATTTCTAGCTATGGATAGTATGTTAGGATCGGCATCTAGTCCAATTACTTCTGCATGTGGCTGTGCCTGCTTGAGCATAAGAGTCAAGGTACCTGTTCCGCAAGCCAAATCCAAGATGCGTTGCTCTGGCATCAAATTCGCTTGACTCACAAGATGCCCTTTGAAGGCTATTTCCTTCATTCCCCACAACGAAGGGTCATACAATCGGGTCAACCAATGAAATTTTAAAGCCGGAATATAGTCTTGATTTCCTGTGCTTTTCATCTATTCTCTTCCCCTTCAACCTGAAATTTCCATTCCAATGCTTACAAGCAAGTTGCGAAAAACACATAGTAGCAAACCGACAACTTATTACTTAAAAGTATGGTAGAAACCCAACGGAGCGAATGATACATAACCTGGAAAGCGACTACTCTTTTGGAAATATTTCCATAATTAAATGATAGTGATAATCATTATCCTTGTCAATATTCTATTCCGTCCTATAATTCCAAATGACTATCATTCGTAAAAAAATGCAGATTACAAAAAGTAATCATGTATGCTATGAAATTCCTTGTTTCTCGCGCTCTCTTTATTCTGGAAGAAAAATACGATGGTTCATTTTTTCTGTTACGAATTCTCAAGGTTTCTCTAAGAAGTAGGTGCCAGTCAGAGGGCAGCGCTTGAAGTGCATGCTCTACTGCTTTATTCTTTGGAATAATTTCTTGATCCTTTAAGGTGTAATAAATGCGGCACAAGGTTACTACAGCGTCTTCAATCCACTCATCAAACAAGAAAAAAATCCGGCTTTTCCCCTTTTTGGCCCAATATTCATTTATGTTATAATGCATTGTCGCATGAACATCCTGCCACTCTGTAGCAATTCCTAATTCATTTATCCTTTTACCCGCAATCGTTATTCCATAATGCTTTAATGTCCACCACGTCACATGATTGCTATCCCAGTGCCCCTCTTTTTTAAAAACTCCACTAGCGCAGCATGGGTAAGGCTGTAAGGATTTATTATCTCGTCCAATGTCATCAAGGCTGATATACATACCGTCTAATTTTTGGGCAAGTGGATTATCCTTCTTTAGCTTATGATGTAGCTTGCTTACTCTTTCAAGCTCTTCGTGCGTTAATCTTCTTTTTACAATTGTCATGAAATCTATATCACTTTTATGCTCATCAAATGCTTGCAAAGCGATCGAACCATATAAATAAATCCCTTCTATCACATCAGTTAATTCAGACAGTAATACGTCACTATACTCTTGTAATAAAGGTCTAATCTTTTTTGGTATCTTTTCATCCATAGCTAGAATCCTCATTTCTTTATTAAGTACCTACCAAATAATACACCAAATATTTGCACTATTCATCTTTATTATGCTATATTTGATAAAATAATAAATTCATTTCAAAAGGAGTTTCATATGAAGCCGAATAAGAAGTAACGTGTTGTCAATTTCTTAAAAAAAGCACGAGCACCACCTCCATATCCACTCATTTTAGGGTTATGAAAATGAAATTATGGAGGAATCAATGATGAGTAAACCAGAAATGCATGTTGCTTTAGTCTGCGGGCCTGATTCTGATATGGATACACAAGCAATCCGAGCTACTTTGGAGTATTTTGGCGCAAGAGTCTTTACGTATTGGATAGGTAGACCAAATGATTTCACTGCCATCTTATCGGGTGAGGACTTATATCCCAATACTGACATGATTATTCTCAACTTCCACGGAGATGAAGGGAAATTCATCATGCCGGAGCTAGGAGAAGACGTGTATGATGCAGATGAGGTGCCGGGCAACTTTGGACCAGAGGAAATTTCTCGTTTTGCCAGATTGGAAGGGAAAATCGTTGTTGCTAACGGATGTTCTTTAGGTGATCCTGAACTGGCAAAAGCATTCCTACATTGTGGATGCCAAACGTATATTGGTCCAAACGACTATCCAGATGGAAATGCCGCGCTACTATTTGTTTCGCGATTTTTCTACGAGATCATCCAAAATAAGAAAAGCATTCAAGAGGCCTTCCAAGTAAGCAAGGCGATGGATGATGAAAACATGTCGATGTATCAAATCTATGAAAACCAGTAATAGATAGCTCATTATCACAAAACAAATGAATCTAGCATGTAAAAAGCCCTGATCTGCTTCAGGGCTTTTTTACGTCCTACAAATTATCTTGTCGAGATAAAAAAATCTGGGGATGTAATGGCAAATAGACAAGTTCAGGAGCTTGATGACCGTTCGGCCAAATGCCAACAAACGTAACTGGATGGTTCTTCAGGTACTCTTGTGCAGAGCTCGGTACAGATATCTCCGCTTTCCCAGATTTGGGGTCTATCTTTCTTATAAATGATTCTGCGCACAACGAGACCAAACGTAATGAGAATCACGAAAAGACCTATGAATGTTACATAGAAGCTGAATCTAGTTTGAATCCGCCCACCCTTTACATACATCAATCCACTCTATATATTGCGAGTACTCTTCCAACTCTTCTATCGTTAATTCAATGGCACTATTTGCACTACCGCAGGCAGGAAAAACCGTTGTAAAGCGTTTCAGTGATTGATCTAAATAAACATCAACGCCTTTATTGACTGCAAATGGGCATACACCGCCTACCGCATGACCAATTTGGGTTTCTACTTCACTTGCGTCAAGCATTTTCGCTTTTTCTCCAAACTGGCGTTTATATTTCTGATTATCAATTTTACCGTCACCTGCTGCAACAATCAGTATAACCTTGCTCTCTAATGTAAAAGAAAGTGTTTTTGCGATTCTCTGTGGCTCACAGTGTAAGGCTTGTGCTGCCAGTTCTACTGTTGCACTAGATTTTGGAACCTCTATAATTCTATCTTCCATACCATATTGTGCAAAATATGATTTGACTCTTTCTAGCGACATCTTTCTTTCCCATCCTTTTTACAGATTTTATTCCTTGCTAGGCAACAATTTCAACTCTTACTTTTTATTTGTACTGATTATAACACCCAAATCGTATGGTTAAAATGTTGAAATTGTATGCAAGACAATTATCAGGAGGCTCAATCAACATGCTAGTTAATTCATTTATAATTATCCTATGTCATGGAAACCAGATAAAAGGAATTTGAGTTCCCCATTATATCTCTCAATCGCAAGCTTATTGGAATACACCTGATAACAAAATTGCAGTGGACAGCTATGCTTATCCAAATCTCATTGAGCTAGCCATCATGCTGAATATTCAGCTCATCCCCGTTGTGGGAGATGCATTAGGAATGCTGCCAGATCAGTTAGATTTTGCAACACCTCTAAAATACGCCATACGTAAGCTCGTTCACCGCTTCAAAAGCAGGAACAGCAAAAAATCGATTATCCTTAGCATACAGGAAATCGACTTTTTGCTGTTTTATGATTTATTTAACGTGTTTTTAAAATGCTGGCTGTACCCCTCTCCTATTTTAAGGAAAGATTTAGAAAAATATATAACGCCAGAATTTTACTGAATATTTAAACTCTTAAAACTGAATAATACCAACCGCATTCAAAAAAACAATAATAATCGCAATTGGAGCAACAAATCGAAGCAAGAATGCCCAGCAAGTAAACAGAGTCTTTCCGTAGTTTCCACCTACGAAGAATTCAGCTTCTAGTATCTTTTTCTCCATTTTAAATGAAACGAAAATACTAATTAGCAAAGCTCCAAGTGGCATTAAAATATTAAGTGAGAAAAAGTCTACTGCATCAAAAATGTTTTTACCAAAGATGGTAATATCACTCCATATACCAAATGAAAGTGCTGACGGAATACCAACTAAGAAAATGCAAAGCCCCATTACCCATGCTAATTTTTTTCTTCTTTCTTGCTGTCCATTCGCTAGCGCTGAAACAACTGTTTCAAGTAAAGAAAATGCAGATGTTAAAGTTGCAAAGGTGAATAGTGCAAGAAATACGGTTAAGAAGAAGCTTCCAAATGGAATCTGGCTAAACACGGATGGCAAAATGATAAATAGCAATCCCGGTCCCTCTGTTGGTTCCATTCCCAATGAAAATACTGCTGGAAAAATAGCAAGGCCGGCAAAAAGAGAAACAAATAAATTCAATCCAACAATCGTTATGGCTGATCGTGGCAAGCTTTCTTTTTTATTTAAATAAGAGCTATACGTAATCATAATGGAAATCCCAATACTAATCGCAAAGAATGATTGACCCATTGCGAATAAAATACTTTCTGAAGTAATTTTTGAGAAATCAGGTTGTAAGAAAAACGTAACACCCTTCATTGCACCATCAAGTGTTAATGAACGAATAATAAGAGCCAAAAATAGAATGAACAATGCTGGTAGCATGTATTTACTTGCTTTTTCAATTCCATTTTGTACACCTTTTGATACAACAAATATCGTAATAAACATAAAGGCAAAATGCCCGACAATGGCCCAAACTGGGTTCCCAATTGTTTCTGTAAATAGCGCCGCATAATTTTGCTGTGGTGCAATAATCTGTCCTGTAATTCCTCTGAATAAATAGATTAATATCCAACCGCCAACAACACTGTAGAATGATAGCAAAATAAAGCAAGTACCTACCCCAAGACGTCCAATCCAGTGCCATCCTGTATTTGGTGCAATATTTTTAAAAGCTTGAATTGCTTGTTTTTGTGTACTACGCCCTATCATAAATTCAGCTATCAATAGCGGAAGGCCTATTAATACAGTAAACAAGATAAAGATTAAAAAGAATGCTCCTCCCCCGCTCTTTCCAGCAATATATGGGAACTTCCATATTGCGCCAAGGCCAATCGCAGAGCCTGCTGCTGCCATGATAAATCCTAATTTCGACGTCCATTGCTCCGTCTGTTTCATTACATTTCCCCCTAATTAAATTACTTTATATGAATAAACATATTATTGATCAAGCAAAAAACCTCCATTTCTTCCTGTATAAAATAAAAAAGGCCCAGCATCTCTTTTTATAAAGAGACGCTAAGCCATTTACTTAACGCGGTACCACTCTTATTGATTCCATAATGAATCCACTTAGTAGTAATCGTTTGATTACAAACCTGATATCGAAGGTTAGTCGTTAAGATTTACTAAGAAGTATACTTCCGTTCCACCTTACTGCTCCTAGGCGAGTTCAAGATGTTATTTGACTATGTCGCACCAACCCATAGCTCTCTGCACAAATACATGTCTTTACTATTCCTATTCATAGCATTCAATATTCCGAATATATTTCCGTTTGAAATTACTACGAATTATACTAAGGTATATGAACGACTGTCAAGCAAGATATTGATTTTTTTGTCGAAAAAAAATTTACCAAAAAAGAATTTCTCATTCATGAGAGATTAATTGATCGTCTCCTTTTCAAAGGGACATCCGATGAAAAAACTAGAATTCATTGATGTTCAAGCTGTCTAGCGTAACCATTCAACCTGACAGAAGGAATCTATCAGGTACAGGTAGAAGTTATTTTTAAGCAAGCAAAGACCCCACCAGAGCATAGCTCTACAAGTGGGGTGATAATCCGCTCGCTACTTTTTAGTTTCCTTGCTTCTTTCCAACAGCATGTCAACGATTAGATCTATCTGTCCAGTAATAGCGATTGGATCATAGCGATAAAACGTATCAAAATCGTTATAGAATAACGTATTGTTTTTAGACGCTTTTAGATTTTTCCAAACGGCTGAGGATTTTAATTGCTTTAATGCTTCTCCCTTTTTCTCAGGATCATAGGTTGTCAAGAACATGTAATCGGCAGCATACTGCGGTAGCATTTCCATAGATAGCTGTAGCGTCTGTTCCTCCGCTTTATTCTTGGCATGCGGCATTTTAAGCTTCAGTGCGTTATAGATTGCCTGTCCGCCTCGACCAGCGTTATCTCCGAAAATCCACAGCTCTCCCTTATCGGTCAGCTCATAAAGTCCAAAGGTAGCATTCTCGTCAATAACACCCTTTAGCTTCTGGCGACCCTCCGCCGCCTTTTTATCAAATGCAGCGATAAATTCCTCTGCCTTTTCCTTTTCCCCAGCAATGTCACCAAACAATCTAACTGTTTCATAGATGTTAGTGGCCGTCCCATATGGGATGTGCAGGGTAGGAGCAATTTTGGATAATGCTTCATAGTTTTCATCCTTCATAACAACAATCAAATCAGGCTTTAGCTGCAATGTTTTCTCTGTACTAATAGGCTCTCCGATATCAGTAGCCCCTTTGAGAAGATCGGTTAAGAACGGATTTTTGAAAGCAGTTGGCTCAACACCGACAACATTTGCTCCCACAGAAAGCAATTCCCCACCGTAAAAATCAGTAACGATTCGTTTTGGCTTTACAGGAATGTTTACAACTCCCTTTTTCGTTTCAAAGCTGCGCATTCCCTCAGCAGTTGTTTCCTTTTCCTTTGCTGTAGAAGCACTATTGCTTGTCGTACTACTCGTGTTGCCACAAGCAGTCATCAGAACCAACAGCATGATAAGCATCGCTGTAATGAAGAAGAATGACTTTTTCCTTAACATGGAATCTCTCCCCAATATGTACTAACAAGGTTTTTTTGATAATGATTCTCATTTTCGTAGTAAATGTATCAGACAACGATATCTAGTGTCAATATGCAGATACTACTGAATCACACAACCACACAACCCAAAATCATATTCCTCGTATTAGCTTTTCCGCCCTTTTATCCTTTTTCATTTCTCGACTTGAATCTGTATAATCAGTCCATGAGTCCAAAATTACTCTCGGCTCTGCTTCAATTATATTTTTTGCCTTTTCTAAATCCCCTTGTTTGAAAGCTACGATAATGGAGATTAAATCCGTACGATCTAACAATTTTACATGGTTAATCCCTGCCAGAGTCTCACATGAATCCGTATAGGTAGATGTTGCAATCAAAATGGACTTCTTCGCTTTATAAAATCTCATCGAGGAATATACCTCTTGCACACCACTAATTCCTACTAAATTATCAATCTTATAACGTTTCGCTTGCACAACATTGCGAACCCCAGAGCGATCTGTAAATACTAAGTCAGCCCCAAAGTCTCTGCTCCCGACTGTTTTATACACCTCTTTATAGCCTAATGCATGAAACAGTCTATACAAATAGATCTCAAATTCTGAGCCATCCAGCATGTTATCTATATCATGGATATCGATAGACAATGGATCAATATCATTCGTTATTTGTCTCGTATTTGGGGATTTTTTGAGGAAACTCCCGAATTTCAGAAATATTACAACACCTATAATCAGAATCAAAAGCAAGAAAAACATCCATTCCATCTTGTATTCTCCTATCAATGAATTTTCATAGCTACATATAAAAAAGTAACTATGATCTGCTTTGAGGACTAGTTTGCATCTACCAATAACCCCCATTTTAATCCTTGATTATTATATAACAAATGTAAAAATAAGTAACTTAAAAAAGAAAAGCACCTCAATGAGATGCTTTTCATCGTATATACATACCTACAGCCCTGCCACAGCAACTACTACCTTACTGTCACAAACAACCTAATAGTGTTTTGTGGCTCTTAATCCATGTAGGTAGTTTAATTCTTTATTATTATTCATTCTCCGTAACTTTAGAAATATAGTCTCCTGAAGCAAATGTTACATTATTTGGTCCGATTTTTTTATGCTCCCATTTTGACTTATTCGTTACTTTCACTTTATCTCCAACTTTATAGGAGTGAGCTTCCGTAAAGAGAACATCTACTGTCTCCGTTTTTCCTTCGTTGCTTTTGTATTCCACTGTAGCATAACCATAATCACTATCTGAATCTATGACCGTTCCGATTATAAAGTCTTCCGCTTCTTTCTCAGCACCTTTAGAAATAGAGTCTTCGGAGTCATTCTTCGTAACGTTGAAAATAGAGTTTTCGGAAGCAAACTTCACATGATGCAACCCGATTTTTTTATGCTCCCATTTTTCCTTATTTGTTACTTTTACTTTATCTCCTACTTTAAAGAAATGACCTTTTGGAAGAAGAACATCTACATTTTCTGTTTTTCCTTCGTTGCTTTTGTACTCAACAATCACATAATCACTGTCTGTTTCTGTGATCGAACCAATTATAAAGTCTTCTCCTTCCTTCTCAGCAACTTTAGAAATAGAATCTCCTGAAGCAAACATTGCATTATTTGGTCCAATTTTTTTATGCTCCCATTTTGACTTATTCGTTACTCTCACTTTATCCCCGGCTTTATAGGAGTGAGCTTCCGTAAAGATAACATCTACTATCTCCGTTTTTCCTTCGTTGCTTTTGTATTCCACTGTAGCATAACCATAATCACTATCTGAATCTATGACCGTTCCGATTATAAAGTCTTCCGCTTTATTCTCAGCACCTTTAGAACTATATGAAGAATATATATCAACTGAATCGCCTATATTTATATTTGTAAGCACATTAGCAGGCACATTTTCAGTAAAGATTGTAAGCCCCTGATTTGTTTTTCCAGTAACAATTCCTGTATATTTCTCCCTTTGCTGTTCGAAAAGAGTTTGTTGTGAATTACCTTCTGCAATAGAAAGACTCGAAGGGATAGCTGCACTCGCTGTTATAACCTCTAATCCTGGAAGGTTCGCCCCCAATAAGGTTCCGACACTTAATACGCCTGTTAAAACTAGCTTTTTCATAGTTGCATCTTCTCCATTCCTTATTTTTTTGCTAGATCTAGTCAAATTTTCATCTAATTCCCTTAAGGTTGTAATAATTATAGTTACACATTGTTTTTTAAGTCAACAAAAAAAACCTTACACTTTTGTAAGGGAGAAATGAATATAAAGACACAGATATATATAGTTCATTCTTATTGATACATCACTTTCGCTTCTTCTTTTCCTCCCTATTTCTGCAAAAAACCCCCTAAAAATATGTTCCATTTCCCTATAAAAAATCCCCTCCTAGTCAATACAGCAAGGTGTGTTGCTTCTTCCTGTCTACTAAGAGGGGAAAATATCAGAAACGATCTATTACTACTGCTCCACCCTCATAGGGTGATAGCTACAAATGACTGGCTTTCTCCATTTTGTATTTCCCTAGATCGTTCCCCTAAATTTTAAACTTTGCCAATAACCCCTGAAGCTCCTCAGCCATGTCTGCCAAGGAAGCAGCGGCATGGGTGATTTCCTCCATTGTCGCGAGCTGTTCCTCTGTGGATGCAGAAACCTCCTGCGTGCTTGATGCCGCTGTTTCTGCTACCTCCGTAATCATTTCCATGGAACTGACCATTTCCTTTGATCCCTCTGACAATTGTTTAATCGCTGCTGTAACCTCCTGAATTTGGGCTGTTACCTGTTCTACCGTTACTTGAATCAGTTCAAAGGAATTTCCAGCCGTATTAATCAGGTTGATCCCCTCTTCCGCTTCTTGGGTGGCCAAATCCATCGAATGGACAGCTTGATTCGTCTCTTCCTGAATGCTCATAATCAGCTTATCCACTTGTTCAGCCGAGTGGGTCGATTGCTCTGCTAATAATCGGACTTCATTTGCAACAACAGCGAATCCCCGACCATGCTCGCCTGCTCGTGCTGCTTCAATCGCTGCATTTAATGCTAACAAATTGGTTTGAGTAGCGATATTTGCGATAACGTCAACAATTTTACCGATTTCCTCGGAACGCTCACCCAAGCCCTTAATGACACTTGCCACTTTTTTAACTGTATGATTAATGGAACTCATCTGTTCTACTGCTGTCTGAATCGAATGACTGCCTTCTGTTGCTTTAACAGATGCTTCAATCGCTTTAGCTGTTACCTCTTCAGAATGGGAGGCCATTTGCTCTACACCCAGTGACATGCGCTGTACGGTTTCCGATGTTTCTTCTACGCTATGAAATTGCTTTTCTACCCCGGCGGCTAATAACTGGATTGTCGTGCTGATTTGCTCTGTAGCTTTGCTTGTCTGATCTGCATTTGCAGTTAACTCTTCAGCCGAAGCGGCTACCTGATCTGCACTAAAACCTACTTGCCCAATCAGATTGCGAAGATTAGCCTGCATCTGCTGGAACGATTGAGACAGTAATCCAATCTCGTCCTCCCCGTTCACGCTAATCGTTTCAGTTAAATCCCCTTCACTAATTGTACGGGAGGCCTTAATTAATCTTTTCAACGGTTTGGTAATGGAAAGTATGACGAAGATCATCAAAATTGTACCTGCAAGTAAAGCCACTGCAATAACAACTAGAGTTTGAGTAAAGATAGGCTGAGCTGCCTCTTGAATCTCGGAGGTGAACATATTTCCGGCTATCTTCCAGCCCGTTACTTTATTTGTTTCAAATGCGATAAACTCATTTGACTCATCTAGTTTTATCTGACCTGACTTCTTGGAAAATAATTCATCTTCCCACTTCTCCTTAAAATCAGTTCCGCTTTTTGTCGTGGGATGAACCAAATATTTGCCTGTTTGATCGATGATAAATGCGTAGCCCTGTTTCCCGATTTTAACCTGTTGAACGATCTCGGACAGATTATCTAAATTCAAATTTATTGCTATTACCCCGGAATTATCCTCAAGTGTTTTCGCAATGGTTACGACCACCTTGCCCGTGGATGCTGATACGTAGGGCTCCGTAATAATAACTTGTCCTTTTTTCGCGATAGCTTCCTGGTACCAAGGTCTATTTCTTGGATCATAGTCGGCAGCCATTTTCTGAATAGGCTCTTGTATCATTACTCCATCTTTGGTTCCTACGAAAACACTAACCAATTCGGAATGCAGAGCGTAATATTCCTTCAATCTTTCTCTTATGGGAGCTTGTAGGCCACCCTGTAAAAGTGGTTCGGTGATTTGCTTGGAAAAGTACGTGATATCATGGATTTTGGGATCAATCGTATCGTTGATAATTTGATCCAGCATATTAACACTTCTAATACCGAAATTGTTAATTTCCTCCTCCATTTTGTCTGCTGCAACTTGATAAGACATCAAACCAATTACGATACTTGGAATGATTAAAATAAGTGCAAAGGAGAAAATTAATTTTCTTCTAATCGTCAAAGTAAATGTAAATTTCCGTGCCATATTTTTAGGTTTCCTCTCCATGCATTTTTTTCGTCGTTTTAATGTTTATCGGAAAAAAAATTCACGGAGAATATAGCTATTTCACATTCTTGTTGTGGTAATAAATGACAGGCAAAAAACAGGATACCTACGGGCCTTAATGGAGTTCCTAGATGATCAAAATAAGGAAAAAAATGACACGTCCTTTTCCTCCTGAAGCTTAGAGAAAACAGCGTCGACCACACATCGAAAGTAAACCTAGTTCCTTACTTTTTAAAGTAAAAGATATTTTGAACTATTTTCACTCTCAATCTTGATAAACGATAGTTAAAAAATTATAATTTAACTTAAAATTCAAAATAAAGGCAGGGTACGTACATGGAGATATTAGATAAATATATAGAAGCAACCAACACCCACAACTTCAGTGAAGTGAAAAAATTACTGCATCCAACTGCCATTTATTACTTTTCCAATCACACCTGTACTACTCACCAAGAAATACAAGCATATTTTGAAACCGCTTGGTCCATCATCCAAAACGAGATTTATAAAGCCCAAGATATTCAATGGCTACATGTAGGTAATGACTCTGCAACCTGCACGTATACATATTGCTATGAAGGCTATATGAATGGCGAGTATACCAGCGGGCAAGGAAGAGCGACAAATGTATTCGTCAAAGAATCTACTGAATGGTTGCTTATTCATGAACATTTAAGTCCTTTACCTGCAAAAAAGCTCTAGAAATCTAGACCTTTTGCGTAGCTTTCGCCTATTCACTAACAGCGGCATTTGTAGCAATATACTCTCTTTGGAGTATCCCCATGTGAAAAATGTCGCTCCATTTTCCATCTCGAAAAATGTATTCTCGTGAAATTCCTTCGTGCTTAAATCCCACTCTTTCATATAAGGCAATGGCTTTTTTGTTAAAAGAAAACACTCGTAATGATACGCGGTGCAGGTTTAATTCCAAAAAGGCATAATCCAGTAGCAGCTTCATTGCTTCTGCTCCATAGCCTTTTCCCCAATACGCCTTCTCTCCAATGTCGATAATGCACTCAGCATTCCGATTCTTATAATCAATTTGAATGAGTGAGACGATCCCAATAGGGGTTTCCGACTCCTTTTCGATAATCATATAGCTTTTTGATGTACTTGCTCCCAAAATGACCTGATTCACAAATTCTTCTGTGCTATCAAATGTAAACAGATCAAGTGATGGATTGGTAGTTTGCATGACTTCCATATCATTTCTCCATCTATGATAGATAGCTACATCGTCAGCAGTCATTTTTCTAAAATACATTCTTGTGGATTGAAACAGCATCGCCTTACTCCCCCTTTTGCATATTGTCTGCTTATTTTTCTGCAATCGGACAAAGCATTTCCCTTAATGAAAACAGCAAAACCTCCAATTGCTCCTTCACCTTTGTTTTTTCTGGCCCCAAATGAGCGGTATCTAGCATTAAACCATCCATAAATGAAATGAGATAAAGCGAAATAGACTCAACTGGAATACGCGGACAAATATCCCCCTGCTCGATTCCTTTGCGAAAAAAAGCGATTATTACCTCAGTTAGCCGTTGATAGCGTGCGGTGACATAAGGATAGCTATCTCGATTCTTGCGGTAATTCGTTGATAAAAAAAACTCCGAATTAGCCAGCAGAAGAGATTGATCAAGCCTTTGCATTTCCTGCTGCTGCCGATTAACCCACTTGGTTATCTGTTGCCAGGATGTGCCGTTCTCATCTAGACGAAAAAACATCGCATCCTTTTCATCCTCAGCATGAAGCAGTTCAAGATACACATGCTCGATGTTATCGAAGTACGAATACAAAGCTCCTCTCGAAACATCTGCCTCGTCCATGATGTCTTGCATCGTCGCTCGTGTATAACCCTTTTCCACAAACACCCGTTTTGCCGCCTGTAACAAATCCATTTTCTTTTGTTTTTTGTATTCCTCGCTTACTCTTGGAGCCATAGTGGTTCAAGCCTCCTATAAAATATACACTGTTGTCGTTTTTGTTGGTAAGTTTATTATAAAAGACATTAATGTCGTTTTCAATAAAAAGAAGGAAAAAGCTCCCATTCAATTTTGCTCTATAAAAAGAAAAAAGAGCAGCTATATCATCGCCGCTCCAATATCCTATATTTTATTCTAGATGGATGCTTAAGGTTGTCCCATAAATTCTGTAAGCTTTGCAAAATTACCTTGCTTTCTCATACCTTCTATCATTTTATTGATTGAAGCTTTCGAAAACTGGAAATTTAACTCTAAGGTAGAATAGACTAACTCCTGAGTTATAGTGGATGCATCCAAAATATGCGCAAACTCTGGAACTGAGTCTCGTATTTTTCGGTCATACTCAGCGGTAATAAGGTCGCCTGTTAGCTTATCAGAAAGTAAATAAAGAAGAATATGAAGCTTAGATTGCTGGTCAGGTGATACGTTCTGTTCGATTAGCCAATCATAGTAGGTATGTTTTTCGTGCAATAGGGTTCCCCCTCAGCTATTCTCTAGGCTACGAACCAGAGAAGCCACTCTATAGCAACAACAATCTCCTGGATTGTTCCATCAGAAAGATTGGAGTTGGCCTTCAAAAAGTTCCTTAGCTGATCTTTTAGATAAACAATAGCGTATTCTTCCTTTTGTTCCCATCCTTTGATGATTCCCTCCAGATGATCTGCTATTTTATTAGACCATCTTTTAAAGGATTGAGCCGCCGTAGGAGATAGCTGACTAATCGCTCTTTCTAACGTAGCGCCCCCTTTTCTAATGTGTTTAATGACTATTTGTACACCTTCTTTTGTAATATGAGTCTTCCATCCATAGGTCCCTACCTGTTGTGCCCCGACCTCACTGTTCGGTACTACTACAGCCTGCTGTACGGAGGATGTGGTTGATGCTGAAACAGGAACTGCTAGAGATACAGCCAATAGTGACGTAGACAAAAGACTTACAATCATTTTTTTAGATTGTTTACGCATAAATCTACCTCCATCCCAATGTAACTTACACCATTATCATAATTAGGTAATAATTGTAAGTAAATGGGTCTTATCTACCAAATGTTAACCTTTTACTATTCGAGATTAACATTTAGTATATGTAATTTATATATAGTATTCGTTAACTGGTGCAATGTGACTAGATTGAGAGAAATCCACCTTGTTTTTTTAGTCATGCAAAAAAACATGAATGTTTGATTCATGCTTGGTTTTCCTGTTTTTATGCCAATTTATGATTACTACTCCTATCACCATAATCTAGTAGATGAAAGCTAAATACCCTTATAGGAAAAGGTGACATTTTATCCACATTCATATACTTATACTAAACAAATAGCAATTTTTCCATCGTCGTTTTTTTGCTTAATCCAAATAGAACAAATATACTTCACTACCTATAAATACGATTACATTCCTTTAGAGTTAGTTTGTAAATAAATGATAGAGGTGACCAAATACATATGAATCTGATCCATTATACCCAGTGAAATTAGTAGCGGGATATTTTCCTGTTTTCAGTTACTATTTTGGTGTTTTATGCTTCACATTGTCGATGTAAAAACTCCGTTTGCAACAAGTATATGAGGATACTTGCGCAGCTTATCGCTGTCATGTGTTATAGCAACACTTCAAAAAAGCTATCGCATTCTTTTTTATCGGTGAAAGTATGTCATATTTTGTTTAAAACGAAACAGGGTTTCTCCTTTTTTATTTTGAAGGAAAACTTCAAGACATCAGGCAAAATACCATATAGGAGGCAATAAGCGGTTTTATCACATATAGTGGATTTTCTGGAAATAACGCATCTTGAATTGGTTATTTTTGTAATATTTGTTATAATAAAACAAAAAGGAGGGTGATTCTTTTGATGAAAAGATTTTCGTTAGGCTTATTGGCACTTCTTACTACCTTAAGCATGACAACATCCGCTTTTGCATCAATTGAGAGCACGACGACTTCTCCTATTGAACAAAGCACGGAATATACCTACACCTGCCATGGAGTTACCTTTGCTGGCCCCAATCCATTGAGTGAGCATCAATTGGAGAGTATGTATGAGAGCATGATGAATGAAATTCGAACATCAATCATCGACGGGCCTGGTGGAAGTGCAGAAATTGTCTATGGTCCAAAATACGATTATTACGACCATAGTGCCCACAGAGAAATGGCTGACATTATTGTTTCTTGGGTGGCAGAAAAGATTCCGATTCCAACAAAAAAATTAAAAAAGGCACTATTAGGTTGGACTATTGCGAAGCTTTCCGCATGGAGTAAAAAAGCATTAGCTGATACTTATGTTGGATATTGGGTTTGGAAGGTACAGGATTCTGACATACAATCTGATATTTACTACGAAACTGTTGTTCATTACAAAGATGAGAATTTTAAGAAGCCGAAAAAAGTAGAGTATTACGAAATAGACCGAAAAAAGTGGTAATCCATATCTAAAAATGGGAGTATCTCTTTCGTTTTTAGGAATTGGGAGGAACACATATGAACCATGAAAAAAGATACTCCATGTTTATCTTTTTTGTTTTTATTAGTATATGTATAAAGCTGAATTATTGGATCGATTTCCTATTTACTAACTTTTATCTTGCATCAATAATTGAGCTATCCATCTTTTTTCTTATCCTTACATTCTTCGATTCGTTTCTGACCAACGCAGTTAAGCGGTTTTGTGAAAGGTTTAACATCAGACTTGTTTATCTTTATCTAGTCTACATTGTCTTATATTTGGTTGTGTTTGGAGTAATCATTCCTTTACCCACCTGATTCATTCCTAGGCAAAATATAATTCATTCCACCCATTGCTTTCAACAACGGGTCAGCTTATCCCTCTGCTGATCATAAGATGAACTAAATGATAATAGTCCAATCCTACTCCTTCCTTAGGTTGTCCTCCTGTTTGTACTTTTTCCATGTAGCATCAACAAGCCTCGTGCCTTCTGCTTTTTCATGATAAAATCCTTGCAATACCTCCAATCTCTTATTTCACTCAATAGTCCCTTACATCTAAGGTAGCTATGAGTGATAAAATGAAAAAAATGCGTGCAGAAAGGAGCTTATCATGGAAAAAGCCACACTGGAAGCCTATTGTCTGAAGCACCCAGGAGCAATTCATGATTACAAAGCAGAATGGGAAGCAGATCGTTATCAGGTAGGAGGAAAAATGTTTGCAATGCTTGGTGGAGATTCTAACGCAAAGCCTATCCTATCCTTAAAATGCGATCCAGCTCGAGCCGAACAGCTACGAGAAACATATGAGGGGATTATTCCTGGTTACTACTTGAATAAAAGTCATTGGAATTCTATTTATTTAGATGCCGATATTCCTGCTGAATTGTGGGAGAAGCTGATTACTCATTCTTATGAATTGGTTTTTCATAAGCTACCTAAAAACATTCAAAAGAAATTAGTAACATAGTGCTGTCAAAAGGACAAAAAAGCTACTGACAAAGTATGCTAGTCAGTAGCTTTTGCTTATTTACCGAACGTGGACTTGGATACCACTAACATTACCACCGTCCGCTCTATCAATCGCTCTATCAGTAAATATAGATACGGCCGGTTTCCCTGGACTCTGAAATACATAGCCTCCCCAATGATCACCGCCATCAACCTTATACCCAGTAACATCTATTCCAGTTATGTTTTTGATGAGCGGTTTGCCCACTGACATTGCTTCGTCTATTGATTTGATACTATAACGATCAGTATCATAATGTACATTATACACTTGACCTGTTTTTGCTCCAATCTCAACAGAATATTTGTCGTGATACTCATCTTCCTTATTGGAGAGCGTCCACCTATCTTCTTTTTCATCGGAGGCCTTGTTTGCATGATTAAATGAGAAATCATTTTTATTTGAAAGTTTCATTAACGCTTTTTGAGCTATGGTCACATACTTTTTATCCACATTATCCAGATTGTAATCTAAAGAGTAACGGATCACTTTATTTGTATTCAGATCGACACTAACCCTCTGGTTTTTAACTTCTGACTTAAGAGTCATGCCTGTTCCTGAATTGTTTTTATAAAGACGGACCGTTTGAAAATTATCATGAAGATTCGTTTCCTTAATCCGATTTCGTGCTGTCTCTACATATTGTTGATAGATATTCGGCAGCTCATCTATATTATATTCAGTCGTGACGCTTATAACCTCTGTAGTTCCAGCTTTAAACCACACGATTGCCTTTCGATCCTCTGTCTTTAAAGTATAGGAATCAGTGTGTTTATCCAACTTTTCAAAATGAAAATCCTTATTAATCCCAAACGCTTTTTTTATTTCTGTTTGAGCAGCCGTAATATACTTTTGCTCTATTACATCCTTATTTCCTGTTGTGCCTATTGAAGAAGAGGTTTCTACTGAAGAAGAGAATGGCTTCATCCAGATAAAAGCAAATAACGCTACACATGTGATAAGTCCTTTTGCCGCCCATCCCAAATATGCGTTCCGTCTTTTTTGTTTTTGCATCATTCTTCTCTCCTTTCGTATGTTTTCTACTATCACTTGCTTGCGCTCCCAAGAAAGGTTCTGATTGGGGAAATGATTTAACTCTTCCAATATCATTTGTTCATCTTGTGACGGCATCTTGAATCACCTCCGAAACAGGAACATTCCGTTTTTTTTGAACAGCTTTTATCGCCCTATGTAAAGTGAGATTTACTTTGGCTTCGCTCCAGCCCAATACCTCCGCAGTCTCCCTACTAGATAATCCCTTGATACCACGCAATATCAGCACGTCCCTATAAGATCGTTTCAACTGATTGATGATGTTATAGAGAAAACGTTTATTCTCGCTTAATTCTAAAGATTCTTCAGGTGTTTTATCAGGTGAAACGAGATGCTGCAGGAATATATCCGGCAGCCAGCTTATTAATTTTGTCTTACGCTTTTCATCAATGGCGACATTTCTAGCAATGGCAAACAGCCATGTTTTGGGATTTGCAATCTCGGTATAATGGATAGCCTTTAGGGCACGAATAAAGGTCTCTTGTACAAGATCGTCTATATCCGTCCGACCCGTATAATAGACGAGAAAACGATATATATCAGTGCTGTATGCTAGAAACCATTGTTCAATACGTGCTCCAGCATTGTCATCCAATTGTGTTCCACCTCCTTATCACTGTATAGACGGAAGAGCTTCTGCTAATCTTTCACTTTTATTATAAAATTTTTTTCGGCTCCTCTTCTCTTGCCGGGGTATAGGGTATAGGCTATAGCGCTGTACGATAAATCTGGAAAATCATTTTTTCACCAAGTCATTCATGTGAAACTTTACAATGAATTTCCTCATTTTACTTGCTATTTTATAAAGCATTTACTTAAATATAAATGTGTGGGCAAACATGTGATGTAAAGCAAGTCCGCTTTGTTCTTGTAATATTTTCATAATCTTCATTTAACATGCACAAATGAAATACATAGGTAAAGAAGGAATAGAACAGCATACGCTTCTCTAGTTTACAAAACAAGATGAGAAGCACAAGAAGACTTCTTGTTGAAGACAAATAATAAAAAAGGGGAAAAGGTTAGATGAATTTTTTAAAAAAGATATTCGGCGGCAAGAACAACGGAGAAAAATCAAAGGATGGCACTACGATTTACAAATATGAAGAATCAGCTAGCTATTCTCCTCCAGCTCCAATGGAATATGTAGAGGAAATCGTGGAACATTTTGAAGCAGTTTTTCCCGGAAGAGAAAGCAGTGTTTTTCATGAAATTATATCTGATACCATACATATTGATGTGAATATATTGAAGCCCACAGAGGAAGAGCCCTTTTGGGTCCTATATACTACCGGTATGAGTGATTTACCAATGACAATACCAGACGAGGTGCAGGAGCAGCTTGATGATCAAATCGATCGAGCAGAGGTTATGATGTTTCTGCCAGCTTCTTGGGAATTAACACAGGAATCGATGCAGGATGAAAGTAATTATTGGCCGATCAGATTGATGAAGCAGATGGCTCGTTTTCCTCATCAGTATAATACCTGGTTGGGATATGGACATACCATCCCCAATTATCAGGACTATGAACCATATGCAGATTCAACTGGGTTAAACGGAGTGGTTATCTTCCAGTTAAAAGAGGAAATCAGCGTCATTCCAACAAAGGATGGCAATAAGGTTACTGCCTATTTCCTGCTGCCTTTATATAAAGAGGAAATGGAATATAAATTAGAGCATGGCATGGATGCGTTGATGGAAAAATTATCGGAGTTAGGAGATGGAGTGCTGGTTTTGCAGCCGAATAGAAGGAATACTTGTGGGTAGTTTAGTTAGGTATCAAGAGCAAGGTCTTTTTCGATTTTGATTTACATGCGGAAAACTACTCAAGTTATGTTTGGCAGTCATATGTTATTTCTGGTTTATAAAAATAGGCAACACGAAAAGCCCTTGGGATTCAGCGAACCATTAAACTCCTGATTAACTCACGTTTTGTATTTGTCTTTTCTGCCTTATGCAATTGCTCCGTCAACAGCAGAATTGAAGATTTTTTTAAGCCCTGAACATTTGCATAGCGTTCTAGTTTCTTAAGTGATGGCTGCTTCTTGTTATTTTTTTCGGTTAGATAACTAACAGAAAGATCAAGTTCCCTACTCATTTCGGTAGCTGTATATCATGGTGTCAGGAGACTATTCACCACAGAAATTCAGGGATACTTCCCTATTCTAACACCCGCTAATTTTTTTAATATCATTGCTAGCCGGAGCGACCGCCCCCGAAAAATTGAATAAAAAGGTGTGAAGTGAATACCACATTAGAATCATTACGGTCGTTAACCAACGTTAGTAATAAAACCGGTTACACCCTTAACGTGGTGAAAACCGGTTTCTTATAACTTCCTATTTGTTTCTATTGTTCTCTAGTAACCTTTGTAATTAACCATTCTTCGTTATATTTAGTCATAGTTAAGTTTTCGGTGTAATTTGTTGGTTGCTCGTTTTCTTTTGGAGATGAGCTAACGGTTACAACCAAACTATATTCAGTATCGGAAATTTTTTCGATTTTCGTATCTACGATATGATCAAGATGTTGATCTTTAAAGATGTTGAGGTGATCTTCTTCAACATCTTTCTTTGCTTCTTCCCCGGTTACTTTCATGAGTAACTCTTTATCACCTTTATACTCTGCTTCAATGTATTGAACAGCTAAATTCTTTAGAGTGGATTCGACATTTTGATTCATAGTAGATTGATTTCCACATGCTGCAAGTAACAAAAAAGAAAGCAATAAGGTAATAAACGGAATTAGCTTCATTTTAAATTCCTCCTTTAATCAAACCACCAGTCTTTTACTCCTCTGTAAATCTTATTAGCAATCTCATCCTGTCCTGAGTTTGACTTCAAATATTTCAAATCAGAGCTATTGGATATAAAACCTGTTTCAGTCAAAATTGCGGGCATTTTAGTTCCACGTAAAACGGCCAAGTTACGGTTGTCTTCGTATGGAGATTTATAGTCGCGTAGGACATCGATAACTCTGTTGTGGACAAAATCGGCAGCCTCTCTACTTAATTTAATATGATGATTGTTAGGATATATTACAGTGGTTCCTTTAACACTGGAATTTGAACTGGAATTGATATGTACACTAATGAAAATATCTGCTTTTTTTTCATTAGCAAGTGCATATCGTTTATCAAGATCAATATACTTATCTGTTGTGCGAGTCATATATACGGTGGCATTTAATCTATCTTCGAGATAATCTCTGAGTTTTTTTGCGATCTCAAGATTCAAATCAGCCTCTTCCGTTCCGTCGCTTCCTATTGATCCAGGGTCTTTTCCACCATGACCGGGATCAATAACTATGACTGGATCAGCATCTGGCTCATTTCTCATAGGAGACACTTTTTGTTTCTTATTTTTTTCTTTAACCTCAGGATTTGGACGTTCAAAAGGAACTGAGAAATCGTACATATCAAGATATCCTATTGGTGCACCATCAATTAAAAATTCTACTTCTTTGATATCGTCAAACTGATAAGCAGTTCCCAATAATGAGTCAAGAATAAACCCAACATTGTGGTTGTTTGTCAAGTTATCCTGAAACTCTTGATGCAGATCAATCGTGAGAAGAATGACTTCCTCATTTCAAAATCTTTACATCTGATACATAATAATTATATTCAAACTGTTTATCTTACCTTTAGGTTTATTTAACTTCCTGTTTGTTCGTTCCGTCTGTTTTTACACGGTGAAGATTTGCTTTTTGCCTACCTTCCCAATAAAAAACCCATCCTTTTGCGATATTTAGTCGTTCTACTGTATCATCCAAAATCTTTGTTTTGTTGGTACCATCTATCTTAATTTTATATAATTTGTCGTGGTCCGAGTAATTGCTGTAATAGATCCAATCATTGTAAACAATAACTGAATTAATTTGATCATCAGTTAGTTTCGTACTTTGTGTACCATCGATCTTCATTTTATAGAGCTTGAAATCGTCCAAACTGTTTGCGTAATACAACCAACCATTTGAGTAGTTTAGAAAGTTAACATTATCATCACTTATTTTCTTTTTATCTGTTCCATCATTCTTAATTCGATAGAAGGCACTATCATCGTTCCCATTCCGATAATAAATATATGGCTCCAATACCAATAGCTGCTCTGAATAGTCATCTGTGATTCGTTGCTTAACAGACCCATCTGTTTTCATCTTATACATCACAGGCGTATACCCGGAATAGTCCGAGTAATAGATCCAGTCATTAACTACATTAATATAGCCTGAGGGTTCCTGGGTTAATTGGGTTTTGGAAGTGCCGTCCGTCTTAATCTTATACATTAGAGCGCTTTTATCTAGCGCTCGATAATATATCCAATCACCCACAACATTTATATCATAGGCTTGATCATCTGTTATTTTTGTAGGAGTTGCTCCATCCCTCATCTTGTACAACTTATTTTGATCGGATGTGTTAGCATAATAAATCCAATCATCTTTTGAACTAATGAACCCCATGTTTGTGATATTACCAACAGTGTTTCCCAGCGAATTGTTACTTACCACGCTTTTACTGGTACATCCCAAAAGACTCACAGCAACTAGAGTTATCGCAAAGAATGAACTTATTAATCTCATGGTTCCCTCCTAAAAATAAGTTCCCCTTGAGCTGAGAATCCAAGGGGAATTTGTATTACTTATTGATCGGACGTTTCTTCGCTGTACCGTTCATTGTACGGGTTAGGTACAAAGCTTTCTTCATCGACAGTTGATCTTACATCTAGATTTCTTAGTGGTTCAACATAGTTAAGAGGATCTACAGGTTCTGATTTATTTGAAGACGCAACTGCAAGGATACTTGTAATAAGTTTTTTCTTTTTCATATTCAGAACAACCTCTTCTAATAAATATTACCAACAGTGATATTTATTGTAAATATTTTGCGGAAATTATTATCTAAATCAAATTGAGACAACTACACAAAGAAACACACTTCTGACTACCACCCCAGAACTCTGTGAAAATAAGCTATTTCCTCTTTAGGGGTGGTAGTCACAACTAATTTTTTTGAGTAAAGGTTCTCTCTCCTGTTGGTGTGATGTTTGACTTTTGTTTTGAGACTTGACTGCTGACTTTTGAAAGTCACGATATTTCTGATTATTGTTTTTGTTCCGTAAACAATCTATAGGGTCTGAGTCACTCCACGCTAGCATATTATTTCCTCCTATTCAGATTTTTTCATCGTCTCTCTGAATATCTTTACTTAGTTTGACTGAGTGCATAATCAAGGAAGGGAATAGCTGAAAAATGGCTATTTCAAAAGGGTTTTGTAGTTTTCTGTAGAGCTTATTCTACGTTGACAGCTAATTGCAACGAGATATTCATCCAGTTTCTAACTCAATTGCAGCACTTCTGGACTTGAAAAATATCCTTCTTGGATAAATAATTCTACTAACTTCTGGCGCACGACTTCAAGATCGTCATTCTGTGATACAGTGGTAGCACAATGTAGTGATTGGAAAGAGGACGCGTTCCTGTACTGTGGGAATGAGGATTGTCCTTTTCGATTTCAAGCTCGTTATCAATTCCCCTTCCTTATTAACCAATATTTACTAATTAAACTATACATCAGCTTTCATCAAAACCCTGACTGAGAAAAATGTATAAAAAGTTAACGCGGTAAAAATGGTTTAATACTTATATTAATCTTTTATCGGAACTAGACATCAAAATAACATAAAAAAACGTTTATACGGAGGTCTCTAAACATCCGTATAAACGTCATAACAGGTGCAAGCGCTATATGATTAAGGGACATATATTATGTTTAACCAAAAATCGGAAGGTGAATAAGAATAACTTGGCTCCTTCCACACTTAATACGATTACCCACCTACACCATGTTGATAAGCTATAATTGCCATGATAGCTACATGAAATCCACTAATTAATCTGGTTGACACGGCTAACGAAAGTAAAGGTTTCTTCATCCTCACAACCTCCATCCATAATTTTTTTAAAGTAATCTATTTGTTGATCTGATGCATAATCTTTATATTTCCAAAACAATTTCAAAGAACGTTTATACTCCTCATGATGATTGGCGATATCAGCTAAAGCTATACACCTTCATATATCATCTATCCCTGTTCCAATGCGAGAATTTTCAAATTCATACTTAGATTTGTGATACAGATATCTACTAACATTTATAGGATCTCTGTAGGAATCAAAACTAATGATTGAGTCAGAAAAACGCTCAAGAATGTCATCTATTGAAAATTTAAATATATTAGCAGATTGCACAATAGTTATTAGTGCAGGTAATATTTCTTCTGAATGATTTTCAAGAAAATCTACATAGTCGGTCAAAATATTTATATTCCCTGAAAACAAATCTAAAGTGTATACATTTGCTTTAGTCCCTTCAATATTAGTTGTTACTAGCATTGAAGGAACAACACAAACAAAAATCCTTCATTATTTTTTATGAAATACTAAAATTGGACATAGCTTCGCTAGAGTACTGTATCATCCTCTACCGGTTTTCGAACCAGTTTGAGAAAGTTCATACCGTGGTGGTACGTCTTGTCTTAACTGTACGCTCTAAGGAGTCGTTAAGTGATAGGGTCTGATATTACTGTCAGTTGGGCTTATTCTCTTCTCTAGACTATTATGAGAGTTTAGGAAGTCTATAAACATGAGTCTGATGTGTTTCCACTTTTAGTTATATCATTTGACTTTGTCAATTACGGCATGCCTCTTTAGAGACCCCGATCCGGTTAAGCAACTCACGAAAGGTGATTTCGAGTAATTCCATACGTTTAAAGGTGGTATCAGCGACGCTGGTACTACCCCAAAGTAGAGATAAACGTTGTGATATAAAAAACGCTCGAATGTGGGGATTCGAACGCTTACTTACTTAATGCCTATGTTCAAACTGTTAATCCTACATTTGCATCTATTTAACTTCTTGCTTATTAGTTCCATATTACATTGAGCTCGGTCAGCAGAGCTTCCTGATGAAATGTTTCGCTCTTCAAAAGACACAGACATGAGCCTGCCTTCTCTCTCGGGGTATCGATATGGTGTCCAATCGTAATCGAATCATGTTTGCCCCATCGCTTCCAGACTCTCTGGAATAATCTGACCGCCATCAACGATGATGGTTTGGCCCGTAATATAACCTGCCTCCTTCGACGCTAAAAAAAGAGCGGCATAAGCGATATCTTCGACGCTTCCGAGCCGCTTGAGCGGGATGGACGCCGTCATCGACTGCAAATAATGATCTCCAAGGCCATCCAAGCCTTCCGTCATTATGTTGCCGGGCATGACGGCGTTAATGGTAATGCTGTAACGCGCGAGCTCGAGCGCCGCACTGCGCATGAATCCAAGCTGAGCGGCTTTGCTTGCGCCGTAGTGCGACCATCCAGCATAGCCGGTGGCCGGCCCCGTAATCGAAGAGGTAACAATGATCCGACCATATTCCGCCTTCTTCAGAAAGGGTAGGCAGGCTTGAACGGAAAACAGAGTCCCGCGAGCATTCGTGTTCATCACCTGATCCCACTGCTCGCCGGTCATCTCCTCGATCGGCGCATTCGGAAAAATACCAGCATTGGCGCACAGCACGTCGATCCCCCCGAAAGTACCGGCCGTCTCGCTCGCAACGCACTTCATCGAGTCCAAATCGGCGACATTGCCCTGGAAGGCATGAGCAATGCCTCCGTTCTTCCGGATTTCCGCCGCGGTTTCCTCCGCTTTCGTCAGGCTGCGTGCGACGACCGCGACTTTCGCCCCCTGTGCGGCGAAGGTTCTCGCAATTCCTTTGCCGATTCCTTTGCTGGCTCCGGTCACTACGACCGTCTTATCCTTC
Source organism: Brevibacillus laterosporus LMG 15441 (assembly GCF_000219535.2). Classification (NCBI taxonomy): domain Bacteria; kingdom Bacillati; phylum Bacillota; class Bacilli; order Caryophanales; family Paenibacillaceae; genus Brevibacillus; species Brevibacillus laterosporus. Next base: position 547,206 of record NZ_CP007806.1, on the reverse strand, counting down.
AGTGGTGTCAGCATTCAGTAACACTCCCATCATGTGTTAAATAAGTTATATTTTCCTATTTATTGGATTTCTTATCATCGTACTACAAATCCAAACGTGGAGGCAACTTGCTGAGCAGCCTTTTTTCATCTAGCGAAGGAACTGCACTGTATCACGGATTTGACTTAAAATAAGGTTTGGGTCACTAATGTCGAGATCCCTTGTAAGTGTTTTGTACCCTTGTTTACCGCTCAAATAAAGCCGTACGACTGAGCGATATCATATCTTTAGTATTGAAAAAACGCCCGGATTTGAAGTTTCGAACGCACAGCACGATTCTCAATCCATTTTCCCATCAGTGAAATCTCCTCCTCTGACGGGAATGAATAATCTAAATGACTCATTCATCATGCTGAAGATAATGCCAAGGGATTTTATAGGTGGCCAAACCAAATAAGCCTTTCCCTATTTTTATTGGAAGGCTTATTTGTAAATCAGCGATTTTAGTTTTATTATACCTGAGCTGCTTTATTACCATTAAATCGAAAAACATATCCCAAATGATAATCATACCCAATCCCCAACAGCATGATCTTTATCTACTCTCCTGCCCTTTTTCGAATTGATAATTGTCACTGAATAGATTGTCATCATGGCAAGCAATGATAAGGATATCGTATTTCTCATTAGCCAAAATCTTTTTCAAGCTGAAATCCGAATAGTAGCGATTGTCTAAAACGGTTAGTTTGTTAAAATGCTGTGCCAGATACGGCGTAATTGGATTCATGTAAGAATCTTTTATCAGCAGGACCTTTAATTGATTATTGGCTTTTGGATTTTCATAAGCGATTTTTCGTTTGTCCCCACCATATAGGATCTTATAAGAATAATCGCTTTGACCATGTTTGAAACGATAAAAATCATGAAAGTTCGTGATAACTTCTTTGCCGTCCGTGCTAATAGCCTCAAAATTCTTAAATGTAAACGGCATTTTTGGTTCATAAATCGGCGTTCTATCTGCATTTTTCGGATTTACAGCATAATTGATTTGAGTATTGTAACTACCTTTGAAGTTACCTGTTGTTAATGTAGAAACATTGAACTCATGTAAGGACATTGGCTTGCCTTCGAATTTGGAGGACTTCTTAGATAGCTGCGTAATCATTTCCTGATAAGCTATGAAAGCGCCTTTGATATTCCAATGATGGTCGGTTTCGAAGTAAAGCTCTTCCAACTGCGCCTTTGTAAAGGTATCGAACTTTTCTCCCACGTTAATCACATTTACATCTTTATCGAGTTTAGACAAGAAATACTCTTTCGATTGAGCATAAGCGTCAGTTTGAAAATATTTCGGATATAAATGCATCAACGCTTTGGTCCTTGACGGATTAAAGACAAAGTATGCTTCTGTTTTTTGATTTTTGGCGAATGTAACCGCGTCGTTCAATTTTGCCGTCGCAGCGTCGATTTCACTCTTATGAACGACCTTGTTGGGAATTGGCAAAATCCATTTATTGTTTGTCACTACAAGCTTGGACACGATGCGTGAATTTTTTATTTTTGTTCCGTCTTCGGGTTTCCGCGGCTTGTTGGCCTCAAACAAGTTTTCGAACAGCATGGAATTAAAGATCTCTGAATTTTGCTGATTTTGGTAGATTCTAATCATTTCGTTGCGAAAAACAATTTGGTCATTCCAATACTGATTTATTTTTTCGAAAAAACTGCCTGTTGTAACGGCTGCGAGGCTGATCTCCGGAAATTTACTCAACGTCCGATTTTCGATGTCGGAAATCTCTTTATCCGGAGAAATGAAGGTAACAATTGCGAAACCATAAATAATAGCTAAAAATATGACCATATAAACGATTGAAATATGTTTATTCACTTCGATACTCCTTTTGAAAAATTAAAATCTAAAATATAAGAAAGGGTTATACGTAGAATTAATAAGATACAAAATCACTTCTGTAAAAAGGAAAAAGTTGAACAGCATTCCAAAAACGGTTTGTACTTTTGTCATCGACTTACTCCATTGCAATTTTTGTAGCTTTGGATATATCGGCGTGGCAACAATCATCGCAATGACAAAGTAGAACCAATTGGAAGATAACAACGAAAGCGCCAGAGAATCGAATATTTCGTTGCCCCGGGTATAGAACAGGGAAGCAATGAATTCTGTTGCATATCCAAAATTGTCAGCGCGGAAGAACACCCATCCAATCATGACAAGCAGCAACACAACAACATGGTTTAACGGATAAATCTTGGAAAGCATCTTTTCAAGACCAGCTTTTTCTAAAGCGATTAGGATTCCGTAGTATGTCCCCCATGCAATGAAAGTCCAACTGGCTCCGTGCCAGAACCCGGTTAGTGCCCACACGATAAATAAATTGCGATAGATTTTCCAAGGAGCAACTTTGTTTCCGCCAAGCGGGATATAAACATAATCTCTGAACCAACTGCCAAGAGAGATATGCCAGCGTCTCCAGAACTCAGAAATGCTCTTTGAAATGTACGGATAATGAAAGTTCTCTGCGAACTCGAATCCAAACATTTTACCTAAACCGATAGCCATGTCGCTGTAGCCTGAGAAGTCAAAATAGATTTGTAAGGTATAAGCGATAATACCAATCCAAGCGCTTCCAGTTGAAAGGTCCATTGCAGAAGTGGTGAACACGGTGTCTGCTACGGACCCAAGGGGGTTGGCTAAGAGTACTTTTTTAGACAGGCCTAGAATGAAACGCTTAATTCCCTCGGCGAATTGTATGGAAGAAAAAACGCGTTTGCTAAGTTGTTCAGCGACGGCATTATAGCGAATAATGGGACCTGCTACAAGCTGCGGGAAAAATGTAATGTACAGCGCCAAGCTGAAGAGATTTCGTTGCGCTCTTTCTTTTTTTCTGTATATATCAATCAAATAACTGAGAGCATGGAACGTATAAAAAGAAATTCCTATAGGCAAAGGTACAGGGTCCAAATGAAGATTGGTTTGAAATGCGGCATTGATTACATCAACAAAGAAGTTGGCGTATTTAAAGTAGCCGAGAAGTCCGATATTAACAACGATTGCAAACGTTAAAATCCAGACTCGCTTTTTCGCGTGATTTTCCGATTTATCAATCCAAATCCCATACCCATAGTTAATGAGAATGGATAATACCATGAGAAGCACATACCTCGGTTCGCCCCAGGCATAGAAGACTAAACTGAATAGTAAAAGAATCGTATTTTTTAATTTGAACGGAACAGAGAAATACAGCATAAGAACAAGCGGTAAAAAGCAAAACAAAAATATGACTGAACTAAAGACCAAAACAAACTTCCTCTCTATGTTGTTATTTTGTGTAATGTAATCAGAATTAACAGAGTAAAATGTCTACGGATAAGTAACCCCTCTCTTTCTGCTCATTCTATAATAGGTCATTCCTAGATGTTTGCAAACCTGAGACAAATTTGTCCACGATAGCATGTCTTTTGTGAAAGTTCATCACCAGTTCCATATCTTGTTTTACCTGTGATCGTTGGGAGTAAGGTTAGCGAATTGGACTTAGAGATTAAAGGAAAAAAGCTGATCCTGAAAATAAGCATTATAAAATAAACGCCCGAATCTTCAAATTCGGGCGTTTGTTGATATTAAACATTATTTATTACTTTTATCTAACTCAATTATTTATGCTACGGCTTCTGTCCGCTTCCCTTTGAAAAAATGGGTTATACCGATCCAAGCAAAACTTTTTTCCTTACCACTTCGTTAAACCATTATGGAGAAATCCCTTTACTACTTTCGAGATGATGTTGTGGTTTTTAACCAAAATACACGCACATTTCGTTTGCAGGTTTTATTCTTCTATATTTAACATCCATACCCTTTTTAAAGGTATTTCAGTTTTAATATCTTCACTCAATTTATCGTAATTTTCAAAGAGTTGTTCTATAATTTTCTTTGAATCCCATAGTCTTACCTTAAAAAACTGTTTTGGAATTTCTTTTATCACAGAGGTTTTGAATCCAGTCCAGGAAACCAACAATCCATAGTCGGCATTAAAGTTACTCATTGTTCCTATTAATTGATCCATCGTAGGTCTATCAATAGGTGAATCAGCGGTTTTTACTTGAACACAAATTTTTGTTGAACCAAATCCTAAAATATCAGAAGCTGCTAAGATATCTACCCCATTATCTGCACCTTCTGGACCTCGATAGGTTGTAAATCCCTTGGCTTTTAATATTTCTTCAACCAAAATCTCCATTTTATGGCCTTTAAATTTCTTGATTATATAATCAGAAATTCTATCAAATATGTACTCATCTAAATCAAATCGTATCTCATCATCTGATTCATCAATTTTTTGAGGTATAGTTTTATCCTTTATATTCCAATTATTCTCATACATTATCTTAATTCTTTCTTCTGCATTATTTTTATGTATCCTACATACAGTCATAAAAGCACCCATTGAATATAAGATATCTTGTTCAAATTTATCTCTTGGAATATCGACTGCAAACCATTCTACTTCTCTGTAATGGTAATATGGACTTCCTAAGCTTTTATCATAATTATAATCTCCTACAATCTTCCCAAAATGTATCGTTCTATTAATCTTACTTGGAAGTACAATCCAATCTCCTATTTCCATTCTATGGGCTATGGGATAGATTTGAGAGGCCCAATTTATCGCTGTTTTTTCTTTTTCTAGATCATATTTGTCTACAAGAAACATGTAGAGATCTTCTTTTTTGTTGAGATTTTTTAAATTTATATCTAAGTCATCCCAAGTTAGATATATTCTCTTGTCATTCAAAAACTTACTTTCATATTCTCCATTTGATCCAGCTCTAAATAACCAAATACTCAACCTTAGTTCCCCCTATTGCTAAATCTTTATATATTATATAGTAAAACTTACCATTTGATAGGTTCCCATGCAAAAAGACTTGTTATTATTTTTTGATTAGTTAACCACCGTCTCAGTCCTAAGTCTAAAAAACTTCATTACCACTATGCTGACCAACTTATCAATTATTGTCTCTAAGTCCCCTCCCCTCCCATTACAAAATTTTATTCATATTTACATAATTATACATTCGAGTTCGAATGTTAAGAAAAATCATGTTTTATTAATTCGGGAAGGGGATTTATATGTCTGATATTTTAGCTTCCACAACATTAGGGGAACTGATAAAAGAAACAAGAGAAGAATTTGGAATTACTTTGTCAGAATTATCAAGAAGAACAGGGGTTAGCAAAGGAATCATTTCCAAAATAGAATCAGGTGAAACAAAGCGTCCAGAACTAAGAAATCTCAAACTAATTGCAGATACTATAAACATACCTTACGAAGAAATTATTGATCGTTACGTTGATGTCGAACTACGTACTGATATCTTAGAGACATTTTTAGCAGAGGCCGTTGAAATTGCAAATATCTCATTACTTACAAAAGTAGCTTTAAAATTTCTTGGAAATCCTAAAAAAGATACTTACACAATGTTAGAACATCTGTATAACCTTACCTCTACGCTTGAAGACACTGAAGCAAGGTTAACTCTTTACAATGTCATTGTAAAATACGCAAGACAGCATGGAGTACCGAAGTATATAGCCAAGGGACTATATCAAAAATACATGATTGAAATTCAGAATATCAAAAGAGTAGAGAATACATTTAGAGACGGAGAAGAGATTTTATATTACACAAATTTTTTGAGCAAAGAAGAACGGATAAGTTTTTATTATCAAATGGCATTTCATGCACATGGTATCGAAAAGTATGAAAAGTGTATTGAACTCGGTAAAATGGGACATGCCGAAGACACAACAAGCAATGAGATAAAAGAACGTGTTGCTCTAGCAATTTGTAATTCTTATTTCTATATGGATAAATTTTTTGAGTTAGAGGAACATCTTCAAGAATATGAGAGGTTGGGTTATGTTTTTATATCTGAACGTTCTAAATATTTACGTGCAATTATACTCGCAAAAACTGGACAACATCAGGAGGCCGTTCCTTTGTTAAAAGAATGTGTGGAAGAAGCTCCTGATAACCATCGATTACATAGGGTTAATCAATTATTAGAAGTATTACATAAAATAAAAGATCTAAGTTCTCTACAGCAGGTTTTAGAACATGAAGAGAAGAATACCTTTGTCAAAATTATTACACCTTATAAGTATTTAGAGTTGGGTAAATATTTCAGGCACAAAGGGAAGTACCTTTTAAAATGTGGCAAGTCTGATGAAGGAATAAACGCGTATCTTGAAGGAATACAATTTCTTAGCAATATTAACGCTATAAATGGCATCTTAGATTTTTCTAAAGAAATTTTTAAGCATTATTGTGAACAAGGAAAAGATTTAGATTTATCTCTTCTGAAAAAACTAATGGAAGTATATAATATGGTAAATAAAGGTGAAAAGGAGGGGGATAATTGATGAAGAAATATTTAGCTCTTATCACAACTGTTTCGCTTGTATTATTAAGCTCTCTTTTTACCATGGAAATTACAGGCAAATTCGAAGTTAATAATGTAGCAAGTAGCATGAAACCATATACTGATGACCCACAGGGCTGATAGTAAGAGAACATTATAAGCTTATTTTCTTTAAAAACGCTATTATCTTAGCGTTTTTTTGTTTGTAATTATGTGATTATTTGTCGAAATTTGAAGAACGTTTCATTTTTTTTATTCTCCATTATTTATCAAAACGGTGTAGTAAATTAATACATAGGAGGAAGAAAGGAGGAATTGAAATTAGCCCATAGTCTTTGAAAATCACAAAGGAGTGTTCCCTCTATCGCTAAACTTACGGGAACACCCCACCTTGAGGCAACCAAAAATGTCACTGTGGAATATTTTACCATCCGGTTACAGATTATGATAACAGAAAATTAACAATTAGAGAATAATTTACTAATGTTTATAGAAATCCTCCGCACAGAATTAGAACAGTTGTATATAAGAAAAGGTTCATTTTCACATCCATCCTACAGCAAATGAGTCATCAACTAGACGAGTATATCGTTACTTTTGAGAGATATAAACGCTAGTTGTTAAATATGAATAAGTTGTATGGAAACCTATGACCCTTTTTTTGGGATATACAATGCCGTTTTTCAACTATTCTAATATGACAACTAGAACATTTCGGTGTGAATAGGGAATAGCTCTTATCAAGAAGTCAAAATTGAAAGAATAACCTAAGCAGCAACTTGATAATGAAGCTAAAATATTTTGCTAGAAAAAGCAATCTAGCAAGGTTGCCAACGGTAAAAAAAGTATTAATGCATTCACTAAAATAAGGTGATACCTATTATTATTTTGTAATCACCCTTAGCAACTGATCAATCTTTTCTTTATCGGTTGGATTTTCGGATAACACTTCTAAACAAGCTATAAGAGTCTTATTATCCTCTGTATTCAATTGGATACCTAACTTTTGCTGATTCAAAAAGAAATTTACCAATATGTATGAATAGCTACCTACTAATGAACTTTTTTTAGAGTAAGAAGTGTACTCTACTAAACTTTGTAGTTTACTGGAAAAAGATATAGCAAGAATATATCTTGTATTCCAATCAGAGTCACGTTTAAGAGACTTTGCAATGTCAGCCAAATTGGATCTAAAGTTAGTGTCAATTGAAGATTCTATTTTTGTTATTTCAGTGTAATTTTTCGTATAAAAATAGACATTTGAAATGACTAATACCACAAGAATTGTGAATAGAATCATTTTATTTCTTTTCAAATGAAAAACCCCTTTACAAAAAAATATCCCTTTAAGGAGGATTATGATGAATATTGCTAAACCCTTACTGGCAATAACAATAGGTTTATCTTTTCTTATACCAAATTCATCCGTATTTGCAAATAATAGCAAAAATATTACAGAAGATCAAAGGAAAGTGTTTAAAGAAACCTTCCAGTTTTCAGACAAACATATAAATGATCTTAGTGATGAAGCTATTAAAAAATATCTTTCCTATGAAGACCCTATTGTCTCTAAAAAAGAAGAATACTTTGAGATTACTTATAATAAACACTCCAATCCAAAAGTAGAAGAACTTTCACAAACAGAAGCAGAAGAGAAGGCTAATTTACTCACACGAAAAGAGGAAAAAAACGCTCCAAATAAAGTAGATGCTCTAGGTTCAGATGTCGAAAAAAATGATATTTTGAAACTAGAAACGTGGCTTATTAAAAATAAAGGTGATAAAGAAGCCCAGGCATCCGCAAGATTTGAGTTTTTAAGTACTCCTGACTATAGTGATTTTCACCAGGATATTTTGGCAATCGGAACTAGTCAGAACCTCGCTATCGTAAAAGGATCAGAAGATTTCGTTTTTAAATATGACGAATTTAAGTTTACTAGAGAATATGATAGATATGGCCATCCAATATATGATTGGGTCCCAGAAAAAGAAAAAAGCAAACGTGCAGATCAACGCGATTCAGGAGGATATGCTTTTAAATTTGATCTTCCTGATACAGGAAACCGTATTCGTGACATGAGAGGATATATGAAAGTAGATGTTACCCCGAGAAGTAAGAAATGGAGGGGCGAAGTTTATGACATATATAGTCATTATCTTCATTCCACCTCCTCTGTGAAAATAGGATTTTCTATTCCATTAGGTGGGTCGTTCGAAATAGATAAAGGAGACGCTATAAAACTAACTGGCCATGTGCAAGAAGAGTATGATAAGTAATTAGGTTACAATCGAATCATTAAGTTAGTAACATTATGTTAAGAAAACGCCCGAATTTGAGATTCGGGCGTTCATTAAAGTTATTATTATAACCATCTCTTTTTGTCTTAAACTAAATTACTTGTTCAACGCCCCCTGTCCGCTAGAAACCCATATCAGTGTTCAAACCCTCTCTATAGAGAGCCTTTTGTACTTTATATATTCGCGTCATATTCGTACACCATTTTCCATGAATAATCAGGTTACGTTTATTAAAACTGGCGATGCTACATTTTATACTTTAGAAAACAAAGCCATAATACGACTTGCGGCTTCTTTGTACCCGCCAGCATTACGTAAGGAATCACCTAACCGCTCGGCATGCTGTTTATAAGTAGATTCGTTCATCACTTGCAACAATGCGGACTTTAAAGCTTCAGGGGTAAGCTGACTCTTATCTAAAGTAATACCAGCTCCGAACTCCTCTACCTGCTTAGCAACTAGTGGTTGATCTGAGCTTAACGGAATCATCACAAGTGGTACATTATAATAGAGAGCCTCACTTGCACTATTCATGCCGGCATGTGTAATAAAAGCATCCGCTTGTTGGAGCACTTCCAACTGGGGAACATACGGCTCAATGATAAAATTATGTGGAATCCTGTCCTCTAGCGAACTCATATCCGTGCCTTGACCGCTCGCTAACACAAATTGAGCCGGGATATCGTGAAGGGCTTCAAAGCAAAATTTATAAAATTCGATATCTTTGTTTAAGATACTGCCCATTGAAATGTAGACAACTTTGTCATATTGAGCTCGAAGCCGGTCAAGCGGAAATGAAGGAACATCAAGACGCGGTGTAATGGAGGGGCCAGTAAATATATAGCTATCATCAAGCTTATCAGCATCTGGTTGGAAATCACGGCTTGTAAATACAATCTTAATTTGACCATATTGGCGAGTGATATCTTCAATAGCAGGAACAGCTACGTTGCATGCACTCGCGATGCTTTGCGCTGTATTCGTTAGTCTTTCATAAAGAGCTTCTACATCTAAATCTCCTGCATCAATCTCTTCTATAATTTTGCTTAGAGGCCCAGCGAAAGCGAAGTTTGTAACGGAGCAAATCGTCGGAATACCTAACCTTTTCCCTAAAATTTCTCCTCCCCAACCAAATAAGGAGTCAAAAATTAAGTAGTCAAAAGAATCATTCTCTACCTGCCTTAAGATTTCCGGAATATGTGGTTCAATAATGCCTCGCAGCATAAAATCGGTGAATTGAAGCGGATGTCTAATTTCGGTTGGATTAAAACCAAGCTCTCTAAATATCTGTTCGTCCAATTGATAGGCCAAAAATTGTGCCCCAGTCTGGGCAAGCCTAGCCCGATATTCTTCTGAGCACATATAGACGACTTCTTCTCCATTGTCGACGAGCTGCTTTACTAATCCTAATGTAGGATTCACGTGACCTTCTGCTGGAATCGTTACATACAATACGCGTGCCACTTACTACACCTCCCCAAAAATATCGAAATAGAAGATATTACTATAAATAGAAGATGTTACAATTTGATTATAGATGAGGGAAAATATTGGATCAAGTCTGACGTTAAAACCCAGCACATTGCATAGTGGTGGCCGGGTTTATGGGTAATCCATCAATTTCTATGCTTGTTAAAATGCTAGATAAATATTTGGTAATACCATCCTCTGCATAATGCGAATATTTCCAAGGCATGGCACCAGCCAAGTTTTTTCCTTAACGTAGCTGACTTTTGCCTGCAATGCTTGCTTATCCTCATACGTTATAACTGTATCTCCATCATACAAGTAAGCCACCTTCGCCTTTCGTCTGTCAGTACTCTTTTGGGGATGGGGGGATAGCTTTCTTAAAAATATGAGATGTCCATTTTCAAAACTAAAGTTAATGAAAAGTAAAATAAGGATGTTCCCATAAGCTATCCATGCCTAGGTACACCCTTTAGAAAGATTACAGCAATGCTTCATATACTCTCAAAAACGCTAGTGAGATTGCAAATTTTGCTTATTACAGGCTCCTTTGCAATGACCGGATGACTAATACACCACTTAGAAAGACAAAAAGGGAAGCGCATAAAATAAGCAAATGCGACTCAAATGGTGTAACTAATAAGATACTAAAGAGAATAATGAGTATGGATGATAAAATGGGCAACATTTTCCCCTTTTTTGAACATTTAAACTTCCAACTTCCTTTATTCCCTAAGTTAGACAAAAGCGAAGCAAGATTAATTTCGGAACATGTTGTACATGGTAATATTAATAAAACAATGAATAATTATAGACAGCATTGCAATCTGCTGACCAATCCGTTGCCGATAAGTTTGATAGCATCATATCAAACAAAAAGGGCCAAAAATATATTTCATCCCCAATTCGCCCCCAACGATATATTAACTCTCTTAAAAACCCTTATATATCAAGTTTGCCACTCTCTCCACATATCTAGATTAATCAAAATTGACAAGTAAGACACGCTAACCCGCTAGTTAATTCCTCCACTAATTAGCCCAGAATGATCAAACTTAAGCACTATTTATACCATGCATGAGTATGGTTCTTTTGGCTTTTATTCTTCATTTTGACACTTCTTTTATATAATTTAACATTATATTACTAACAAGTTGATTCTATGGAACTATACAAAATGTTAATAATAGAAGGTATGATTTACCAAAAGGAGTTGATGTTTCTTGAGAATTCTAAACCATTTAAAAGTAACAAAATTACTCATTTGCTTAAGCACAAGTTTATGCATTCTTTCTTATCCTTTTATTTCCTTTGCTGAAAAATCTAATACTAGTGTAGCTAGTGAAACAAGCGAGCCTAATGATATTGATACTGGAATAGCTAACTTAAACTATAATGTTCACGATATTTTAGCAGTAAATGGTGATCAAGTAGATAGTTATGTCCCAACAGAAGGTGTTAAATCAAATGGTAAATTTATAGTGGTGAAACGAGAGAAAAAATCACTTACAACTTCACCAGTGGATATTTCTATTATTGATTCTGTGGCGAATCGTACCTATCCAGGCGCAATACAACTTGCAAACGACTCTTTTGTGGCAAATCAACCTACTTTGTTAATGGCAAAGAGAAAACCTTTGAATATTAGTATAGATTTACCTGGGATGAAAAGAGAAAATACAACAACTGTTGAAAACCCAACATATGGTAATGTGTCTGGAGCAATCGATGAATTAGTATCTACTTGGAGTGAAAAGTATTCAACATCAAATACTTTACCTGCAAGACTACAATATGCAGAATCCATGGTTTATAGCAAAAATCAAATAGCAAGTGCTCTTAATGTTAACTCTAAAATTCTTAACAATTCACTAGGAATTGACTTTAATGCTATTGCTAGCGGAGAAAAGAAAGTGATGGTTGCTGCGTATAAGCAAATATTTTATACGGTAAATGCAGAGCTACCAGACAATCCATCAGAGCTCTTTGATGATAGTGTTACTTTTAAGGAACTGACCCGTAAAGGGGTAAGTGATGAAGCTCCACCTGTTATGGTGTCAAATGTAGCTTATGGCCGAACCATTTATGTAAAATTAGAAACAACCTCTAAGAGCAAAGATGTACAAGCTGCATTTAAAGCCTTACTCAAGAATACCAATGTAGAAGCTAGTGGACAGTACAAAGACATTTTTGAAGATAGCTCCTTTACTGCTGTCGTATTAGGGGGAGATTCAAAAGAGCATAACAAAGTTGTCACAAAAGACTTTGATGAAATACGAAATATTATTAAAGATAATGCAGAATTTAGTCTAAAAAATCCAGCATACCCTATTTCATATACTAGTGTTTTCTTAAAAGATAATTCAATTGCTGCTATTCATAACAATACAGACTATATTGAGACTACCTCTACAGAATATTCTAAAGGTAAAATCATTCTTGATCATCATGGTGCATACGTTGCTCAATTTGAAGTATCCTGGGATGAATTTTCATATGATGAAGATGGAAATGAGGTACTTACCCACAAAACTTGGGATGGAAACTACAAAAACAGAACAGCTCATTTCTCGACCGTAATACCACTTCCACCTAATTCTAAAAATATAAGAATTTTGGCCAAAGAATGCACAGGTCTAGCATGGGAATGGTGGAGAACAATTATTGATGAATACAATGTTCCATTAACTAATGAAATAAAAGTTTCCATTGGAGGAACTACATTGAATCCATCAGCTAGTATTAATCATTAGAAAAGAGAAGTATCGATTGGAAAAACAGTACCTCTCCTACTTTCAGAGGCTAGCTAGACATAAAAAAGGATTACATGATTATGATGTAAACCTAAAGCATACCAAGGCAATGAATCGGATTAGCGTAATGTAAATCGGTCACACTCTCCTTACGTTTAATCATTTATCAGATTGAAGGATTGAAAACGGCTAAAATTCTTGCTACACAAGGACTTTAGCCGTTTTCTTTATTCTTATTTTCTCTCCAATCAGCAAACCTACTCCACATGTACGGAGTAAGTAATTTGGACAAAAAGAAAATACTACTGATGTGATGGTATTCGCTAACTATCAACTCGTTGTTGTATATCTAATCTGCAATATTTCATTGATGCACACACTATCCTTGATGTGAAACAAAGAGATTCCAAAAAATTATGATTTGCCATAAAGTTTTTGATTAACTTGTTCTATAAAAATTGCAACTCTTTCTTCATCAATGAATCTACTAAAAATAGGTTTTAATCTGTTTCTATACTTTGTTCTTAGGTGTTTTTCAATTTCATTCAAAAGTCTTGGGTCTGAGTGGATATGTTCTAACGAAATACTTTCTCCTAATGTCTTTTCCAAAGATAAAGCTATATCTCCATCTTGAATTAAGTCATTAATTCTAATAAATTGCATAATTGATGGTTCGAGATAAATAACAGGAAGTTGGGGGAACTTTTCTTCTACATATTTCTTTATTCCCCTACTTCCTGTATAAAATAGTTCGTCATTTTCAAATAAAAATAAGTTCTTCTCACCCAAATCAGATAATATCTTTATTAGTTTTTCAGAAAAAAATGCCCCTCCTAGAGAAATAACATTTAGTTTTTCTACTTTTAAACGTTCAGCAAGACCATATTCTTCAGTTAACACATTAAAGAAATCTTCGTCTGTTTTTCCCTCTACATACAAATTCAAATTAGTAGGTTCAGCTTCCTGACCAATTACTTGTGGTTTTTCTTGATTAACTTTTGTTTCAATTGCCTTATCCATTTGTTTATAGTACGATGAAATACCATTAACTCTTCTTACTCTTTTAAAGAGTGGAATCCAACCATTCCTATCGCTCCAAATAATCGGTAATGTAGAGTTTGGTGTATTGTATGGAAATACAATAAGTCCCCCAATCCCCCCATACCCCATTCCGTTATTGCTATTCGAACTTATTTTACCGTAATATTCTATTCGTTCACGTAATTCTTTTCGGCTATCATGCAATACTCCGTCATAGAATTTGGAATCCAAGGATTCTACTGTATCTTCCTTCCCATATTCAAATGCAGAGAACGTTAGAGCTTTTGTTTCATCAGTGATTTTAGTTATTCCATCTCGCATCCCACACACAGTAAGTAAAAAGATATTTTTAACTTTGAAAGGAGTGACTTTTTCAGTCAAAACATTTATTTCCCTTGTAGCTTGATTTCCTGTTGAAATAACATCATCTAGCAAAACAATGTTATTTACCCTCTCCTTCTCAAGATGATGAAATGAATCTTCGTCCAAAAAGTTTTCTTCTGAAACATCATTAATAAGTCTGAAATGATAACTAATCATCGACCCGCTTTTTCCTGCATCCCCAATTCCAGCAAATAACGTATTATCGCCTTTAATTACTGTATTTTTATCCTTAGCCATTCTAAGAAGTCTACTATATGCAACTTGCAGAGCACTATTCATATCATCATAACCAATTACATTTAGATTATTAATCACTCTTAAAGCTATATAATAATCATTTGGATCGAATTGTAATATCCACTTAATAACATGGTCGATCTCTATGTTCACAGGCCAAGAAGCAATTACGTTCTCAAGTTCATTAAGCTTATCATGAATAAACAATGGATATTTCATACCTTCTTAACCTCACTATGGTGAAATATATTATTATGATCAAAATCAAAATTAATTAAACTTATCTAATTACTCGTTCTAATAAAGCCGTACCTACCCCTAGAGTGACTCTTGGTAAACTCAATAAAATTAATCTCCTTTATGACTTCTTCTGAAGGTTTTTTATTTTCGAGAATAATAACTTGGTTATTCAGAGTTACCTCTGCCAAAAACTCAAAAAATCTTGATTGCAAATCATCTGAGGTTTTATCTTCATCACCATCTTCCTCTTTATACGAAGTTATTGGCGAGTCGAGAATTACGATCCCTGGGTGGGGAAGGTCTTTTAAATTACAATATTTCATTACCCCTAATACAAAAGCGCTGTAAGAAATAGAACGATATCCTTTACCGAATAATCTTCTCGCTTTTCCAGATATGAGAATATCTTTTTGTTTAACATCAAATTTCACACTCTCGAAACCCGGATATTTCCAACCAGTCAAAAAATACTTAATGCTTTCACAAAGATCATCGTAGAATTTAGTATAATCTAGTAGTTGTTCAGAAGTTGCACCTGTATCAGGCTCAGATTCTATTAAATCTAATATATTCCTTTTCTCATCAAGCAGTTTATTTAATGTATGTTTCTTTTGTTCCACTTCATTAATTGTTTTCTGATTTTTTAGTATACCCTGAAGTTCTTCTTCTATTATCAGAATTTCAGGTTCTAATTGTTCGTCTAATACTTTACTTAATTTACTATACTCTTCTTTGTCATCTACTAATTTAGTATTTATCGAAGATACTTCCTCATTCATTGATTCAATAGTGCTGTTTAAATCCTCTAAATGAAATAATAACTTTTGTAATTCGATTTTATATGATTCTTTCTTCTGTTCTATTTCCAGATGTGAACAAGCTAGTTCCCCATTATTTAAAATAAGAGTTTGATTACAATGTGGGCATTTTTCATAATTTAGTAAAGAAAAAAAGTGATCTCCCTCTATTAAAAAGTTTATCCTTTGCATGTCAGTTTCGTACTGGTCTTTCAACAATAGGAATCTTTTCAATAATTCATATGTAGATAACAACTTCGATTCAGCTTGTTGGATGTTCTTCCACAATTTTTTTCTAGAATCAGTTAATTTTTCAATCTCCGAACTAATTCCACTTCTTTTTAAGGTTAACCCTTTAATAATCGCATCTAAATCAACTTCAGATTGCAATGGGGTTAAATTGGAAATGTTCAATTCCAAATCGTTAATCAACCTATCAATCAATCCAACTTGGGCAGTATACACAGACCCGGAATTGCTTGCTACTACATTTTCTGATAATTCACTATCGTCTTTATTTGTTAAGATAAGTCTAAATGCCGCTTCCTCCGCGGTCTTGGTCTTGTTATTGTCTGAATGTACCGGTGATTCTTTTGCTATTATTTTTACTTCATCTATTAAAATGAAATCATTATAATTTCTATACGTAAATCGTCTCAATTTATTATTCTTGTTGGTTTTGATAAATAAATTAGTGTTTTTATACCCCGTTAGTGACATTAAGAATTTCGAAATACTTTCTTTCTTCTCACAATGTTTCTGCGATAGGTTTTGAAACTTTGATTCAGTGGTCAACTCATTTATAGGGCAGTTATATTTTTTAAAGTTCCCTCCAGAAAGTTGCCTTTCAAATGTAAACTTCAGACCATCATTACTTTCTAATTCCAAGAAGATAGTATGGTATTCATAGTCAACAATCTCATCAATTTGTTCAGGAGCGTCTTTCCCACCTAACATGAAATTAATACATTCAAACAGAAACGATTTACCTGTATTTGTTGGCCCCATAATGACATTAAGACCCTTTTTGAGCTCTATTTCAGTCATTAATTCATTTTTGCCCAATAAACATAATTTTGTTAGAAAGAAACCTTTTGTTGTCACTCAATCCCCCCCCTAACAAACGCTTCATACATGAACTCTCCGCCCCAGTTATCTATGTTTCTTTCAATGAAAAATTTCATTTCCTCTTCTGAGTATCCGGAAAAATATCCTACAACCCATAAAGCGTTGTTTTGTAGTTTTTTACTATAAGTTGATTCAAATAAATCTAGAAAGGGTTTTGTTAATTCAGAAGCGGAATAACTAATACCTTTTTCATCAAAAATAATATTTATAAGGCTCTTGCTATACATTAGTTCTAAACCTTTTTGCATAGCTTTTCTTCTTACTATTATGCCACCAGACCTGTGAGGAGTATCTGGATGTAACGAAGGTGGACTATCTACCGCTCCAACATCCTTAGTATGTATAACTAAGTAATCGTAATAAATAAGTCGTTGTAAATCTAAACTTTCAGGGGATGCTTCGGCTAGTATCGTAAGGGCTCTCAAACCAATTTCAAATGATGAATTAATGCTACTAGATTCAGTAGTTTCATTGTTAATGGTCATTATTGTTCCACCCAACTTATCTTATCTTCATTAGCTAAATGATGACATAAACCATTTAAATCATTTCCTTTTATTGAATTATACAATGGGTAACTAGGCATATTTAGGCTTCGCGCGGCTTTACAAACTTCCTTTACTCGCTCAAATCCATCAGTATGTTCTGATTCTATGATGTCGATCACCCCATCATATACTTCCTGTTTTAAATCCTCAAAAGCATTTACACCTGGAGGGAGGGTATCTCTCTCAAATTTCATTAGAGACTCAGCGGAATAGAAGCATTTTCTTTGTCTGTTAAAGTGTGAATTGTATTTATAATGCTCTGAGAGTTCTGTGATATCCCTTATTGTAGATTTGTGGTTATCTGAATACGCTTCAAGCAATTTTCTAACATAAAGCAATTCACTTGCACTTATATTCTCAGGTGGATTAACAGGTTCAGGACGTGTTTTATGAATCCCACCGAATCTATAATAAAAGTACTTTGTCTGTGAATGTTGTTCTATTAATTCTTGCGGATCAATATCATCAATGATTGAAAAGTCAAAGTCCTTTACATATTCAAGGAAATCTTCAGTCAATTCTATATTTGCTCCCGAAGTAATTTTACTTCGACATTTATCGTTCCATTCTGAAATTAATTGCTTCTTTAGTTTGTGAGGATCGTCGATTAAATTAGAAAGGGTAGTTGAAATACCTTTTGGTGTTACAAAATAGTATTTCCTTGGTACTGAGTATTCTTTTTTGTAAGTGTAGTAGCATAACTTTCCAAGCTCGATCCATATCTTACTTGGAGATAAAGGGGAGTTGTAATGTTTGCATTGATAATTATCCCAAACTAATTTTTTGCCTTTTTCATATTCGACATATGCGATAACATCTCTGCCCATGTCCCCTGCCGCGCCGCATCTTCTTACTTTTACGTACTTATCTTTTAAATAGTCGCATGACCATTCTCTAACAAGGTCTTCAAAATCTTTGTCAGAGATAACCTGCAATCTTTTAATCGGCTCTATAGCTTTTCCTAATAGTAAATCTGTATTTGACAACTTAGTTTTGACTTCTGGCTCATTGATATCTATCATATTATTCTCTAGCTCTATCATAATGACCACCCGAACATAATCTATTTGATATCCAAATAATAACATAAAATCCCTCTCTATCTTATTAGAGATTATGAAATATTAAAGTTCTTAGGGAGGTAAGAGAGTCGGGTTGT
Source organism: Brevibacillus laterosporus LMG 15441 (assembly GCF_000219535.2). NCBI lineage: Bacteria > Bacillati > Bacillota > Bacilli > Caryophanales > Paenibacillaceae > Brevibacillus > Brevibacillus laterosporus. The sequence continues at coordinate 528,741 of NZ_CP007806.1, read as the reverse complement.
CTATAAAATAGATTCTGTACGTACAACAATATTCAAGAAAATTTGGTGTGCGTTTGACGAAGACAAACTCTATCTCAATAACTAAAACGAAATTATTCGTTACCGGGTGGCATCTAATAAACTGCCGGGAAGATCTAAAACATAAAAAGTGCTACCCTCTAAAAGGTAGCACAAAATAAATTATTCATTGTACAGACCCTCAATGGCTTTTAGCTTGTCTTCCTCAGTGGGCTTGGAGTAACGCAGTATCATGTCTGCTGAACTATGACCGCTCAGGGATTGTATGACCGCTATATCTTCATTCGCCCTAACAAGCCCTGTGATGAACGTGTGGCGTAGTTGATGAGCGTGTAGGTCATGTTGCTCTAAAAGATGCTGAACGCTTCTGACGCTAATTCGCTTGTCTCTGTTGCTAATGAACAGGGCTTCGTTATCGTCTGACCGTTCCTCAAGGTATTTTCTAATAGCCCACCTTGTATCAACGTCAAGGGGCAATGTACGGGCTTTATTGCCTTTTCCTGCCCTAACCCTCAACTCTCCTTTACGTTCGCTTAGGTCAACGTCTGACCTGTCTAGGGCTACTATTTCAGATACCCTCAAACCCGTATGAAGTAAAGTCTTGATTATGGCATAATTACGTTTGTTTCCGCTTCTGTCTACTTCTCGTTCAAGCCGCTTCCGCCCAAGCCTGTCAAGGGCTTTCGGGGCGGTCTGCTTGTAGTCGGGGGCTTTTATGATATGGATTTCCTCAATACAATCTAATTTTTTTGCCCACCGACAGAACTTCTTAATGGCGTTATAGACCTTGTTAATGGTGGCGGCTGTCTTCTTTTTGCTTGCCATGTATGTTACGTACTGTTGAACGTCAGTACGGCTGAAATGCTCTAACGTAGTGCCACATCCGTTAAGCCACTGGCTGAACTGTTGCAGAGCATGGCGGTAGGTCTTCACGGTGCTTCGCTCTTACCTCGTAAACCCTCATTGATGAATTGGTCTAACATAGTCATCTCTCCCCATAAAAAGGGTATAAATAATTCCACGCAATATTTTCAGCCCGTTATTTGTCCGATTCGCCCCGATTTGGGGCAATTTTTAAACTGATAATAAATTCTACGTTTAGTTTATGACAAATTGTAATAATTCGTTATAACCCCTAGCTTTTTCCCTATTGAAAATTGCAGATTGTTTATTTATTTTATAGATATTCTTAAACAACTATCACATATATTATTAGTATCTGCTTTAAAAATGTAACAATGGGACAATACGCATTGATAAGTAGAGTCTACTCCCTCCTCCAACAAACAGGAAGCCATGGGTACTTAATATTTTTAAAAACAATACTAATTTCCTTTTATTTTTATTTACAATAATATCTAGTTAAAGTATGATGTGGTAAATAAAATTCCTTATTTTTACAAAAACTAAAGGAGGATAGATTTAATGCACGTCTTGGAATACAATTATCAAGTTTCACAGATAGAATTGCGACAACGTTTACAAGAAACACTTGATCTCAAAGGATGGAAACGAAAAGATCTTGGACGAGCTACTGGACTTGATTCAGTCCTTATCAGTAATGTAATGAAGAACAAACGCCGATTGGTATTACCTCAATTAGACATTATTACAGAAGCTTTGGGGTTATCTAAGGATACCTTCTATGAGTATTTTATTGGGGAATGCTTTAACGAATCGGGAAAATTGTCGCCTGTAAAAACTGCTGATTTTTTCATAAGTTGTATCACCGTAGAACGCTACGATATTACAAAGAGAATCATAGAATTGATCAAAGAGGATACAGACAGAAAAAGGCTTCTCGATAACACCTTTAAGATGGCAGAGCATATTTTTTCTTCCGATCTAAGAAATTACAGTCTGCCCTTATATGACATTGTAATTGCTAACAGTACAACAAGGAATGAACGAACAGCCATTTCTTACTTTAGAAGATTTTTAATAGCTAGAGATGTGGATATCACTATATCTGGATATGAAACCCTTTATCAGCTTTTAGAGTACCTTCCTATACTGCCAAAAAAATATAAACTAGAAGCGTATTACAAAATATTAACGTTCTATAACACGGTAGAAAAGTGGAATGAATTACTAAAATTTTCTACCGAATTAAAAGCCCTAGCAATGAAGGAAGAAAGCAGAGAATACATTGCTGCTGCTCTGTTATATGAATTTTCAAGCTATAAAGGGATGAATGATCTGATTAATGGAATCCGTGTTATTCGGGAATATGCCTTCTATGGTGATGCTAAACTGGCTCAAATAAACGAAACTCTACTTCTCATTGAAATGGGGCATGTAGAGTTTATTAACGAACATTTAAAACTACTTTCCTCTGACTCTCAAAAATTATTTACATTTTTACCTGTAGCTATAGAGGTCTATCTTCAAAAAGAAATGCTGAAAGATATTCAGATGCTCTTACAAAAGTACAAAAAGGAAATCGAACAATTATCCTGCAAAACAGATAAACTTAGTCAAAAATATAAATTAAGGTTATTTCAAGCGTTAGCGACATATTATCTTATGAAAGGAGAAACTTACTTAGGGTTTAATTATAATATTGAGGCGTTAGAATTGGCACTCATGTTCAAAAATGTTGAACGATTAAAAAGCATTATGCTAATGCATTATGAGTATAACCCTTCTGAAGAGCATAAAGAAAAATTTATTAACATTATGGCAAGGGGGAACAACCATTATGAAAAGAATTTTAACGTCTTCACTCATGATTCTGTTCTTATTAAGTTTTATCGCAATGAATTTTGAAATACCAGCCTCATTCGGAACGGATCAAAGTTTGTCAAGCACTTACACATACGGTGAAGGCTGGTAATCAGAGAGGGCATCCTCTCTTTTTTTGATTGAATTAGGAAAAGAATCTATATTAATTAACAGAAATTTCTGTTAGGAAAATTTGTTCCTACTGATATATAATTAATTTCAATGACTGGTAATCAATGTAAAAAATAGAATTTTATATTTTTTATCGTTGTTGTGGTTGCCAGAGAAAGGAGGTTAACTAAAAAGGAATACTCATAGAAAGGAGCTGAAAGATGTTAGCATGGAGCGATGATAGATGACGAACGCAGGAATCTAAAAAAGCAATAAATACGGGATGTTCCCTATATGCCCTCAGAAAGCTTTGGAACACCCCATAACAAGCATTTAAAAAATGCTCCATTCAAGTTTATCATGCCCTTGCGTTCAAAAGGGAAAAAATATTTTTTAATGGAAAAATAGTTGTCTCACATTTGAATAATCTGTACAGAAAATCTTGTAGCAAAATAAAGCCGTGTTTCAACTATTAGTTGAAGACAGCTAGGATGCTTCATCATATTGATAACCATTGGTAGCTATTGGAAGGGGCCTATTTTTGTTTAGTATGCATTTGGATGAGGATAAAAATTAACGCCCAGAATATTCCTCCTAATATGATGCTACTCTCTCCTCCGAATATTATCCCTGTAAAATAACCTAATACAACAATAAGCAGGAGTTCCAAAAATATAACCATAAAAAATACCCCCTATTCCTCTTATAGTTTTTGGTTTTATTAGATTAATGAAAAAAACAAAGGTGGAGTTAAAATGAAGAAATTTGCAATGCTTTTTTCTGTTGGCGCTATGACTATTTTATCATTAACCCCAATTACAAATTCAAGTGTACTAGCAAAAAATAAAGCAAAGGAATTAAAGATTATTGAGATATCATTGAACGAAAAATCTTCAAAACCATTAAAATTCTTAAGCAGTGATAAAAACAACTATTATTTTATTCATAATGAGGGGAAAGAAATAGACACTGAAGAAATTGAAGAATATACCAAGGCAGAGCTAAAAATTGATCGCTCCAACACAGATAAAGGTATAGCACCAACTTTAATAGGTGTAGGAGTATACGAATCAGACAGTTCTATTCGTGTAGATTACATTTTTGATCAGGTAGAAGAAGTACCTTTAGATGAAATTCGTACACATATTAAAGACAAAGTTGAAGAAACTGAAAATCAAAATTCAATCTCATCTGATGAGGATACTCGCTCTGAATCTTACACGTATCGAATTAGAGATGAAAGACGAGATGAATTAGCTGGAGTATACACGAGCAACGTTGACTATAACAAAAAAGGAACTTCCACATTAGATAAAAAAAAGTTTCCGTGTGGGATGTTAAGTATTTTAATCAGTCAGAGCCAAGAAACGATTATCAAACACGTCAATTGTCAATGCGTTATAAACATACTGGATTAGCCGATGATACACAGACCATTCGTTCTTATGGACCATACACTACTGATACCGAATCGTCTGCATCAGTTGGGCTTTCTGGTTTGGTTCCCTCAGTAAGTTGGACATTTAATACGAAATCAGCAAATATTACAGACCAATCCAGTCTATCAGATAACTATGCTAAATGGAATGTGGATATAGCTTTGGGAACCAACACCTCAAAAAATAATTTTGTATGGGAACCTGGAGTCCGTGTAACAAATAGCAAAGGAAGAATACTGTTTCAACATAACCATTATGTATACTATTACAGAAACCTTGATTCCGCTGTTCCTTTCAATACTGGAACAATTAAAGAAACCTTTAAAGATTTATAAAAAACAATCCGAAAACCAAAGCAATAAAACAAACGTCCGAACCTCAAGTTCGGACGTTTATACTGTTATTTGTAGTCATTCCCTTTTCCATGTTAGAAGAACTAAGAAAATACTATCTACAAAGAAAAAGACTTGATAGATTAGGAGATAACTACAAGACAGTAATTATTTCTTCATATTTTGGCATCCTGTTATCAAAGCTTTTCATCAGGAGTGCTCTTACCTAGGGTTTAGGAATTTTATTAAGTAAAGTAATTTAAGATATATCGGATTCGTGATCTTCATTATACATCGGCTACATTACTAATTAATCAAGGGGTTCATACAAATTAATTTTGGAACATCTTGGATATGTTAATATTAATACGACTTTTAATATATATGGACCTGCAATACATCTGCTAACCAACTTGTTGCCATTAAGTTTGAATTCATCCCCCAACGATATATTGACTCTCTTAAAAATTCTTATACAACAAGAGGGCCACACTCTCCACATGCCCCGTATGAGGAAACATATCCACCGGCTGCACTTCCACAACCTCATACTTCTCCGCTAACACCTTCAAATCCCGCGCCAACGTTGACGGGTTACAGGACACATATACCACTTTTTTCGGTTGCATTTGCAAAATGGTTGTTAATAAGGCCTCGTCGCAGCCTTTGCGCGGCGGGTCAACGACGATCACATCAGCGACAATCCCTTGCTTGCGCCAGTTCGGAATCACGACCTCGGCAGGTCCCACTTCAAAGCTGACGTTTTCCAAACCATTTAGCTCCGCATTTTTTTTCGCATCAGCAATGGCCTCTGGTACAATTTCTACACCGTACACGCGCTTGGCCTTCTGAGCTAGGAACAGCGAGATTGTTCCGATACCGCAATAGGCATCAATTACGGTCTCATTTCCTTCTAGCCCTGCGTATTCCAGTGTTTTGCTGTACAACACATCTGTCTGTTCGGGGTTCACCTGATAAAAGGAGCGGGCCGAGATCGCGAACTTAATTGGTCCAATATAGTCATAAATAACGTCATCGCCCCACAACGTGAAGGTTTGGTCTCCGAAAATCACGTTGGTTCTGCGCTCGTTAATGTTTTGGACGATGCTTTTTACTCCTGGCAATTCTGCACGGATGAGCTGGATGAGCTGTTCTCTTTCTGGCAGAAACGCCTCTGTCGTGATAAGCACTACCATGAGGTCTCCTGTTTTGGCACCTACTTTTGCTACGACATGGCGCAATAAGCCTGTGTGCTTTACCTCGTTGTATGGCTCAATACCTAGTCGTTCTGCGATCCGCTTTATCGTAGCTACCACTTCATCGTTGGCTTGATGCTGGATCAGGCATTCGTTGATATCAATAATATCATGCGATTTTTCAGCATAGAAGCCACCGATTAGCGCACCGTTTTCCTCTCCAATCGGCACCTGTGCCTTGTTACGATAGCGCCACGGGTCTGTCATTCCGAGGGTAGGAAGTACCTTCACAGTCTTTGCTGGTTCATCGCTATGTGATGTAGCCACGGCTGAATTAAAGGCGGCTTTTTCAGAAGACGAAGCTTCATCATTCGTCATTCCTGCTGCTGTTGCCGCTTTACTAGATACTGTATTTGTTGCCACGCTTTGTCCACTAGCCACAGCGTCTACGTCTGCTTTTCCTTTCCCTGCCAAGCTCTTCTGCTGCTCACCCTCGATAGAGAACCCGCCAATTCGGCGCAGGTTATCCATGACGATCTGCTGCTTGTGTCGCAGTTGCTCACTATATACGAGGTGCTGTAAGGAACAGCCGCCACAACGATCGTAGACCGGACAGGGTGGCTTTGCTCGATGCTGGCTTGTAGCCGTTATTTCGAGCAACTGAGCATAACCAAAGTTCTTTTTGGCATGAATGACCTTTGCCTTGACAGTTTCACCAGGCAATGCGCCTTTCACAAATAGGGTGTAGCCATTATATCTGCCGACCCCTTCCGCTTCATGATTCAGACCGGTTATCTCTATGTCCACCACCTGCTCTAGCTGCACAGGGTAATTCTTAGACTGTTGCTCCTTTGATCGATTCGTTTCTTTTCTCTGTTTATTGCCGCGTTGCGATTTTCCTGTTCCTGATTTTCTCACTCTGTCTAGCTCCTTTAATATTGCATAAAATCTATGTCATGGTACAAAAATCTCAAAATGATTAGCAAGGGTGTAGCACTCACAAGGTAATTCTCCACCCAATTCTCCATCCAGATTTAGAAGTACCTGTTGTTTGTCCCTGGTTGTTGCTTTGATATAATCCGCTTGAAAATATAATACATGGGAGTCTTTAATGTGGTCCCCTTTGATTGCCATGGTAACGATACGTACGATTTCTGGCAATGTTGCCTTCTTTAAGACGATGCAATCGAGCTTTCCATCTGAAAGACTGGCCGCAGGGGCTATCTTCTCAAAGCCACCCACAGAATTGCTATTCGAAATAAGAAACAGCATAACTTCCTCATCGACCATGACCTGATTACGTGTTTCGATGCGAATATGTGTCGGCGTGATAAATGGAAGCTTTTCTATTCCTTTTAAATAGTAGGCAAGCTGTCCCACCACAGTTTTTAATTTGCTTGGCACTTCGTAGGTTAGTTCGGTTAGTGTTCCACCGCCAGCTATATTAATGAAATAACGGTCGTTCATTTTGCCAACGTCTATTTTTTGCGTGTGACCGGCCGCGATGATTTGACTTGCTTTTTTTAACGATCTTGGTATACCTAAGGCTCTGGCAAAATCGTTGGTTGTACCAGCAGGAATAATCCCCAGCTTGGGTCTATTTTTCTTTTCCGCCATGCCATTGATTACTTCATAAATAGTACCGTCTCCACCGGCTGCGATAACAAGGTCAAACTGTCTGGATACGGCTCGGGCAGCCTCTCTAGTAGCGTCCCCTTCCCCCTTGGTAGCATGACAAGAAGTTTCGTATCCGGCCCTTTCCAGCGTCTCTAAAATCTCTGGCAACTGACGGCGAACAGCTTCACGCCCTGAGGTCGGATTATAGATTAGACGTGCTCTCTTCACTCGCGTCCCCTTCTTCCGTTTACGTATATATTTTTGAATTTTATCATGATACCATACCCATCATATCCTGTATGACCATTTTTGGGAATCATTATGCGGCTTGTCACATGATTTTGCCTATTTTATCCGCTCTGCTCATGGTACTATTAGTGAATAGATGACTTGTACGAGGGGTGTATGCAGTTTGACGAAGCGTATGATTGTAGGAGTAGATATCGGGGGAACCACGATTAAAATAGCTTTACTAGATCCGAATGGGGAAATTATTACAAAAACACAAATCCCTACTCCTGTTTCTGAGGGAGAAGATGCTATTATTGGGAAGATGACAAACACGATTGACCAACTGATGGCCGAGCAGGGCTTCACCAAAGAAGAAGCCTATGGAATTGGCATCGGTGTGCCTGGGCCGGTAGATACGGACACGGGCTTTGTATATGAAGCGGTGAATCTGGGTATTAAGGATACTGCGTTGAAGGCTAAAACAGAAGCTTTAACTGGTTTGCCCACATATGTAGAAAACGACGCCAACGCAGCCGCTCTCGGTGAAATGTGGCGCGGCGCGGGACAAGGGACCGATAACCTGGTTGCTATTACACTTGGTACAGGTATTGGCGGTGGAATCATTATTGACGGCAAGATCGTCCATGGTGTAAAAGGAGTAGGCGGCGAAATCGGTCACGTAACCGTTAACCCAGATGGCCCACTATGCAATTGCGGTAAAAAGGGTTGCATGGAGCGATATGGTTCAGCCACAGCCATTATTTTAGGGATAGAGACAGCAGCGAAGGAAGGTCGCAGTGCGTATTTAGCTAAACAGCTAGCAGAGAAAGGCTCCTTAACTGCCAAAGATGCATTTGATGCAGCCGCAGAAGGAGATTTAGTAGCTCAGGAGGTCATTGACCAGGCTGCGTTTTATACCGGATTTGGCCTTTCACACATAGCCAATCTACTGAACCCTGCCAAAATTGTAATCGGTGGCGGTGTTTCTGCAGCAGGTGATGCTCTATTCTCGCTGATCCGTAAGTCATTTGATACCTACACATGGAAAATTGCAGCGGATTCATGCGAAATCCTGCCTGCTACACTGGGTAATGACGCCGGTGTGATTGGGGCTGGCTGGCTAGTAAAGCAAGGGGAATCCAAGTAAATCCAGTAATGATTTCTATCAATAGCTATTAGATAAAGATGACTGTTAGAATCGTTATTCCTGATTCTGCGATTTATGTCAGTTCTGCTGATCGGATATAATTATTATACAAGCTTGGCTCCTACTAAGAGCCAAGCTATTTTTTATTTCACTAATAAGTTCTCCCGTTTAAAGAACTTCGCTGCCACTTTAATCGCAATGATTACATAGAGAAGCGAGGTGAACATTACTAGAAGAGCATGCATGGGTTGAAGCTCACCATAGAAAATTTCTTTAAAAATCGCCACTCCATTAAAGATCGGCAGTAAATAGTACGCAAATGGAATATCAATCGGATTAAGAGGCATCATCAGGTAAGCCGGTACTAATCCGACCAAAACGAGTGGTGTCATGTATGTCTGTGCTTCCTTAAAGGATTTAGCAAAGGAACTAATGCTTAGCATGACGCCGGCAAACATAGCTGCCAGCAAGATTAGCACCACAAACAACACGATAAGCGAGCTAGCGGTGAAAAATTGCAAGGAGAGTCCTCCCGCATCGTGATTAATGGGGATGAACGAAAAAATTACCGATACGCTAATCACCGACGCCAACGAACTGACGCCACTCATAATCATGACGGTAAATAGCTTGGCTGTTAATACGCTATTAGCTGTTATCGGGGCACTTATCAATGTCTCCAGAGTACCTCGTTCCTTCTCTCCTGCAACTAAATCTGTCGCGGCTGGCAATCCTCCAGAGATGAGCGAAGCAATCATCAGGATAATCAGAACCCCAGATAAAATACTCCCAGACACCTTCTCATCGCTTGCTACGCTTTCAAATGTAGTTTGCATTGGCTCAATCGCCCCAATCGTCAAGCCCACACGCTGTAAACGCTTGGAGACAACCTCTTTTTCATATTCCTTTATGGATTTTTCAATTAACGTTTTCGCATAAGTAGACTTTTGGTTAGACGGATCGTACCAGACTGTAATATCAACAGACTCACCAGCTTGCAGCTTACTCTGCAAATGCTCCGGCAATTTAATGAACGCTCTTGCATCGCCATCCTTAATTGCTGCTAAAGGGTCTTCTACCTGAATCATTTTTACACTAACATTCTTTTGTAAGATTTTCACAAAGGGATGCTGACTGTCTGCATTAACAATCAGCGGCACGAAGGATTGCGCCTCTTTGACTACCCCATTCATAGAAAAAGACATTAGAAATACAAGTAATGGAACGACCGCCAAAGGTATGACTAACGCTCCAATCCACGTTTTGCGGTCCCGAATGAGGTCGGTCATTTCCTTTTGAAAGACAATCCAGATATGCTGCCTATTCATTTTCTTTCTCACCTCCGACCGCTCGCATAAAGATGTCGTCCATATCCTGTAGATCATAGCGTTTGCGCAAATCCGGGATGCTGCCCTCCACAATCATCTTTCCTTTATGCATGATCGTTACTCTTGAGCATAGCTTCTCTACTTCCCCCATGTTATGTGTGGAAAATAAAATCGTTTTGTTCTGCTGCTGTAATTCTTTAATTAATCGTCGAAATACACTAGCTGCTGTAATATCTAATCCTGTAGTAGGCTCGTCAAACAAAATTACCTTAGGATCATGCACTAACGATCTGGCAATCGCTACCTTTTGTCGCATTCCACGGGAAAAAGGCCCCACACGACGATCCAAGAATTCACTCATGTCCAATTGCTTACTAACCTGTTCAATCCGTTGATCTAATAGCTTCTGATCCAGCCCATGCAACTTTCCTATGTATTGAATATTTTCCCTTGCTGTCAGCCTAGCGTACAGCTCCACATCTCCGCCAAATAATAATCCAATGCGTTTGCGGACTTCCATCGGATGCGTTTTAACCGAATAACCATCCATGATAATATCGCCGCTGGTAGGGGTCAAAATTGTTGCCATCATACGCATCGTAGTAGTCTTACCCGCTCCATTTTCTCCTAAAAGACCTAGTACCTCTCCCGGTCGACACAGAAGCGATAGCTGATCGACAGCAACGACATCTTTAAATGCTTTTGTCACATTCTGCACTTCAATCATAGATACCCTCTCTTTCTTGAAAAAAACGCGGTTCGCCCTAATTTTACTCGTTTCCCCAACTTTTTTATGTTATGTATGCATCCCTTTGCTTTGTGACTATACATTTTTTTCATAAATAGATACAATAAAAGCCTGCAGGGATTATTGTTGCACTTCTCCTATTGTACCGCAAGTTTCTCCGCCTGCCTTACACAAGAAAAAAGAAGGCCTCGATTGATGAGCCTTCTTGTAGATTATTCTAACCGTTACGCATTATGCACCTGTTCATCTACAACTTCTTGCAACCACTTCGCTACAAAAGGATGTGGCAGGTATGTTTTACCACTATAGGCATAATTTAATCCATTCAGATTGGAGGGGATGACCTTCTTAGTGAAATACCCCTCGCTTAAGAATAACGGAATCACAATCGTTCTGCCTTGATTGATTGCTTCCTCCGCCCGAGAACGAAGATTGTCCGGATGCAAAGTTCCATAGGTAGCCTCAGAGAATTTTAAGCGCTCCTTCAGAGTCTTGGTCATGCTTTGTAATACTTCTTCCCACTTCCGATGATTTTCACCTTCGTTTGCTCCGTGTCCAACTAGGAACAGGATCTCTTCTTGTGGGTCTGAGGAAAGCTCGCGAATCCGATCTTCTAAAATATCTAGAATAAACGGGTGATCGTTCATTGGTGGGCAATAAATCATCTCCATGGTTGTGTGCAATCTTTCCCACCCATCATCCAATTTATTATCGGTAGCACCTAACAAATAGCCGATCTCATCAATATGTGTACTGCCTTCTGCAACAAAAAGGGGAATCGCAATGACTTTTTCTACACCGCGAGCCTCAAGTTCTCGTAGACCATCCTCAACGAGGCGTCCTTCTACCATTTCCAGAAAACAGGTGGTGTAAGGTACCTGGATGTCTAAACTAGCAACTGCTTGATCCACGAGCTCTACCCATGCTGCACTGCTGGAACCATGACCTATTATGAGTACTCCGACTTGTTTCATTCCGTGCTTCGCCCCTCTATCTATGTCGTTTCTTGTTTGCGATTGTAATCGTGTAATCGCCAAATAAGAATAGTTATCAAATAATACAAATTCTATTATGCAAAAATTCGAGGGGAACTGCAATCATTCAAGTGTCATAAATACGTGTTGTCACAAAAATGTGATATTTTGGTCAAAAATATGTCTATTTCTACTCTGTTTCGACGAAATTTTGACATCTCATACCAATGATGAGTATTTTTCTTTCCACTTTTCTATAGAAAACGTTGTAAATAGCTTAGTGAATGATTCAGCATCATTAAAATAGTGGCGTGATTCTTTGGCCTGGGGATTTTGTTCTAAAAAAAGAGTAGCTGCTACTTGATTGACAGGCACTCCTTCCTTCTCCTGATCGTACACTCCTTGTTGGGCTAGAAGTTTCTCGAAATAGCGGACATAGGTAACAGTAAGCGTTTTCGTTTCTGCCCCTACTTGATAAGTGACAACTGATCGTTCAAAGGTATCAGCAGGTGAGCCTCCTTTTCCAGCAGGCACACTTTCCCCTATAACTGACAGAATTTTCATTATCTCTTCCCCTTTTATTCGCATACTCGCAGACCTATATCCTTTATTATAGAATAGAGTGACTATTTCCACAAACTAGTTCATTCCTTTTTAACCCATTACAAACGTCTTTTCATCTCATAATATCCAGTTTGAGCAATTTTTTAGCAGGAAGTGTATGACATCCAAATTCAATCACTTACATTCTCACCTTGCTAAGCAGTAGCAGTGTTGATTCTTGTCGTCCTATACACTCGATTTCAGAGTAAACGATCACACAGGTGACTCCTTAGCAAAGCGTGTCATTTCTTGGGAAATAAATCCCGACATTTTAGATGACAGTCAATGGTCTCTCATATACCTTCCGAATTAGCTCCTCCACCTCAGCTTCATGCATGGATATATCTCCAACCTCTCCCCATCTGCCAACACTAGTAATTAAATCTATGGCAGTAACCAAACGTTTGTCGTAAAGAAACGTTACTTGTTTATCAATCAGCTCGTAGGTAACACCTGCTGGTAATGGGAATGGTTGAGGAGTTGTCTTATACTCAACCTGTAACATGCTAGGTAATCCAATCTGTTCACGCAATTGATCGATACTACCATCTGAAATGATCGTACCATGGTTGATAATCATTACTCTGGAACAAATAGATTCTATATCATCCATATCATGTGTGGTGAGGAGAATCGTTTTTTTCTCTTGTTTATTGATCTGCTGTAAAAAAGTCCGAATATTGGTTTTCGCAACCACATCCAGCCCGATTGTCGGTTCATCTAAAAATAATACATCCGGATTATGTAGCAAGGCAGCCACCAGATCAGCTCTCATGCGTTGTCCCAATGATAGTTTACGTACAGGTGTATCAATAAACTCTTCTATATGTAAAAGATCATCATACTGCAATAAGCGCGAACGATACTGCGCCTCCCCAACCTTGTACATTTCCTTGATAATTTCAAAGGAATCACGGACAGGCAAGTCCCACCATAGCTGGGTACGTTGCCCAAATACTACGCCAATCTGATGAGCTAGCTTTCTACGCTGACGTTCTGGATGCAGACCGCTGACCGTGATTTCACCGGAAGAAGGATGCAGAATGCCGCAAAGCATTTTAATGGTTGTAGATTTTCCTGCTCCGTTAGGGCCAATGTAGCCGACCGCTTCTCCTTTGCCAATCTCAAAAGAAATATCATGAACGGCATGTACAATTCGTTTTTCCCGTGAAAAAAGACTGCGAATCGAGGAAAAACGACCCGTTTTCGGCTTTGCCAGCTCAAAGTGCTTATGTATTCCTCGTGCTATGATCATCGTAATTCCTCCACTCCTTCCTCTATTAATTGCCTGTACTGTGATAATGCCGGATACCAAAATTCCAAAAGGAAATAGCCGCTCCAAGGAAAGCAAGGGCAACAAGCGGGCTAACCAGTAGTAGTATCCAGCTTCCTCCCTTGTCTAGTAAATAAGAAAGAGCAGTATAGTTAACAAACGCAATCGGCATCAATGTAAAGAACAATGTTTTTAACCATCCGGTATACAAGCTGATCGGATATTTAGAAGCATTCATGGGAGCATAAAATAAGAAAACCTGTAAATCACTGATTCTCCCCATCCAAAAGCTGAATGTAGCTACGATCAGCGACAAAGAAAAACAGATAAGCGCTCCTCCTATAATGATAATAGGCATCCACATCAGGATACCTGTAATATCCTGTCCATGCCTCATCAGTTGAAAAAAAGAGTAGCCACAAACAAGCATACCCTGTCCTAATTGTCCTAGTCTTCCAATATCAATATTGCGACTTAAAAGCAACACCAATGGAGAGATGGGACGAATTAATACCTGGTCGAATTCTCCCTGTAAAATGTATTTTTCAAACTCATGAATTTCGGAAGCAAACATTCGAAACAACGCTTCTGAAATACTAGCAAAACCAAAAATTAACCCTAATTCATAGAGAGTCCACCCTTGAATGTCAGTAAACTTCCATAATAACACGGTGATTCCCAGAAAATCGACTACAAGCAAGAGCCCTATCATCACATTCGAAATAATGAAATTCCATTTATATTGCATCCGTGAGCGGATACTTGCCCGCAGTAAACGTCCGTAAATTCTCAGCATCGCTCGCTCTCCCCTCCTAACCACCTTGGACTTCCAAGCGTTTTTGTGCGAATCTAGCCAAGATCATATTACATACGGTCAGCAAAATAACCCAGCCTACCTGGATAAAGATAGCTTGTGGAGCCTGTTTTTCTAGTAGAATCATGCTTGGATAATAGAGGATACCTGCATAGGGCAAGTAAGATAGGATCATCTCAAAAGAACGAGGGAAAAATTCCAAGGGTAACATTTGACCACCTAGTAATAGCATGAAGGACTGATTTAAATAGTGAGCCCATTTTACTTCGGTACTCCAAAAAGCGAAAATACCTACCATAAAATATAAATTAAGACCAATCCACACCGCACAGCAAACCGATAGGAAAAACCATACTAAGGTTATGAAATTCGTAGGCACATAAAAGCCAACAACACAGGAAAGAATCAAATAAATCGGAAGAAATCGGTGGAAAAAATTATAAATAACCCGGCCTATTTCCTGACTCACTGTATAAAAATAAAAATGAATGGGTTTCATGATATGTAGGGAGATTTGTCCCGTACGAACCCATTCAGGTATAGAAAGTCCTGGAGTAAGAAAAGTAGTGATCCATAGCATACATTGGGTGAGAACCAAATAAAAGAGAACATCATGTAAAGCAAGAGGACTGAGTGCTTCTTTTCCATTCATGACACCTGTCCAAATCGCCATCATGACAAAGCTGAAAATACAGCTTCCTAACGTGTTAATAAAATGCGCCATGCGATACTGAATGCTTGCTTTGTAGGTTTTAATAGCCAATACATAATAAACCATAGCCTCCCTCCTTTATCTACCTACATCCTTATTCTGAAAAATCAGTCAAGAGTTCCATACTAGCAAAATCTACTTTTATTGTAAAGAAAAAAGTTCAGAAACTTACAGCGGAAATTCCTTTCCTCATCCATTTCGTTGAAACAACAGAAATGCCTACCTCGTTCTATGACGAAGCAGGCATTTGTTTCCATACATTCATATAACAACTTCCAATCACAAATACTAGATTAAATAGCGGAAGTAAATATACAGCGTTGAAATCACAATGGATAGAATCATAAGTGGAAAACCAATTTTCAGGAAGCCAAGGAAAGTTATCTTTTCGCCTTCCTTAGCCGCAATGCCGGCAACGATCAGGTTAGCACTCGCTCCAACTAGAGAACCATTGCCACCCAAGCATGCTCCTAGCGCCAGACTCCACCATAGGGGCTCCAGGTTATCTATACCCATTCGCCCCATCTCCTGAATCATTGGGATCATAGTTGCAACAAACGGAATATTATCCACGAAAGCAGATGCAATGGCACTCAGCCACAGAATTAGCAAAGCTGTTGCGGTAACGTTTCCTTTTGTTAAATTAACCGCTTCCTGTGCAAGAGATGCAATAATTCCTGTCTCGACAAGTCCTGAAACAAGTACAAATAACCCTACGAAAAAGAAGATGGTTGTCCACTCGACCTTAGTCAAGGCTTCCTCTAAATAATGCTCGCCCGTAATTAATAACAATAAAAAGGCACCGACTAAAGCTACTGTTGCTGATTCAAGATGAAGTACTTGATGTACAAAAAAGCCAATGATCGTCAGTGTTAAAATGATCAATGATTTTACTAATAACGTCCGGTCTGTAATTTCAGCAGCGGCATCCAGCTTCATAAGCTTTTGGCGCAGCTCTTCTTTTGTATGCAGTTGCTTACGGAACATAAAAGCAAGCACTACAATCGTAACCACAGCGATAAACATAGAGATAAGGGTCAAATTATTGATAAAGGCCACGAAGGAAAGCTCCTTGACAGCACTTCCAATCATGATGTTAGGTGGATCACCGATCATTGTTGCTGTCCCTCCGATATTTGACATCAGAATTTCTGACATCAGATACGGAAACGCAGATACCTCTAATTTTCGTGTAATGCTAAACGTAACAGGTACCATCAATAAGACGGTAGTTACGTTATCTAAAAAGGCAGAACCTACAGCTGTAATAAGCGATAACGCAATTAAAATATACAGCGGGTTACCCTTTGCCTTTTTAGCTGCCCAGATCGCAATAGCTTTAAACAATCCTGTCTTGGCAGTAATCGCAACAATAATCATCATTCCGATCAATAACCCAAGCGTATTAAAATCAATATGGTGTAATGCGGTTTCTTGGCTAACAATTCCTAGCATAACCATACATACCGCTCCCACCATCGCAATAATGGTGCGGTGAATTTTCTCTGAAATGATAATGGCATACGTAACCAAGAAGATTACAAGTGCAATGATTGCCTGTTGTTCCATATCTGCCTCCCCTAAGCATTCTTGTACCTTCTGTTAAATGACTTGTCCATTTTTCTAATACGTCATCCATTTTACCTAATATCAACTATAATCTCTAGGTTTTATAGGTAAAAAAATCCTGCAAAGTACCGTTTTTTTCTTTCCAAGTCAGGAAAAAACGGACTTTGCAGGCTAGTTTGGCATTCTATAGAATCATTCTAAATGGAGGGCTACTTCTCTACATACCCTCTCCATTTGTAAGAACTACTTCATCTCCCTCTTTCAAACCACTCACAATCTCCACGTATTCGGCCCCCTCAATGCCTATTCCCACGTCTTTTGGCATCGGGTTTCCACTTGGGTCCTTAACCATAACCGTAGCTTTGCCTTCCTCCATTACTTCTACAGCATTAACCGGCAAACGCAGGGCATTGTCTTTCTTATGAATATAGATATCACAATCACCGCTCATGCCATGCTTCAGTTGACTGCTATCCTCAACGGCGATTTTCACTTCGAAACGCACCGATTTATCCTGCTTGCTTCCCTCTTTCGGCAGTTCTGTTACCGTACCCTTAAATGCTTTTGTTCCAAAGGCTGTGATAAATACATCCACATTTTGTCCGACTTTCACTTGTGGGAAATCTAGTTCATCCACGGCTGCTTTAAAGGTGACAGAGGAGGTATCCATGATGATTGCCGCAGGATCACTGCCAAGCGCTTCTCCCACCTTCACATTCAATTTCGTGATCTCTCCGCTAATGGGAGCAACTACTCTTCGCTTGGATAGGTCACGCATCTTTTGGTCCATCCCAAGCTGGGCTTCCTTCCAATTTAATTCCTTCTCTTCGATCTCTGATTTATCTGCTTCTCTATCCATTTTTGCTAGGAGCTGATTCTTCTTAATGGTGTCTCCTTTTTTAAACAAAACCTCGCCAACTTTACCTGTAGTGCCTGCTAAAATTTCGATATCAACCGCTTTGGTAAAAGGAGTATTTCCCTGGCTTGCGTATTTCAAGCCTTTCGCATCTGTATACTCAACAGAACCAAGGTCATTTACATACAAGGCTCCAGAATTTTTGACCAAAACGTCTACAGCATGCTGTGCCATCTTTCCGTCTTGCTTGGTACCTTCCATATCAATACGGTCAATTTCACCATCTACATACGTCATTGAGCTTGGTAAAAATACCTTTACCTTTTGCCCTTCCCGTAACAATTCAGCTTCGTAAGGGGAGAAGTAGCCTGTAATTTTTAAATAACTGGGGTCATTTACCTTTGCAATGACTGTCTCAGGTGATACGCTGTCCCCACGTTTAACCAATATCTCTTTGACAACCCCACCGGCATTCGCTTCAATTCTATCTTTTCTAGCTTTCAAATCCTTTATCTCTTTCTCCATACGAGACATCGATAATTTTTGTTTCTCAATTTCGAAGCCAGTATCTGTAGCCTCCATGGTAAATAACAAATCGCCCTTTTTAACATGCTGGCCTTCCTTAACCACTAGACTCTCTACTTTACCGCTGACATCCGGCTTCACTTCCTGACGAGCTGTAGCCTCAACTGTACCTGTCGAATACACCGTTTTCTTAACTTCACCCATATCTACCCCTACAGTCTGAAGCGCAGGTGGTTCAACAACCTCCTGTGATGCATCTGTAGCTGGAGCAAAATATTTATACCCTCCATAACCGCCACCCGCTAGTACGAGCACGGTGATGGCTGAAATAATCACTTTTTTCTTCATAGCCATGCGTTAATTCCCCACATTTCTTCCGTTTATATTTAAAAAACCTTTCTTTGCCAAAGCAGTCACCTAAGCAAAAATCACTGTAACGTTACTGAGAGCGAATAGCCTCCAATGGACTTAGACGGGATGCACGGATGGCAGGAAGAATCCCCGCTAATAACCCGATTACAACTGAGAAAATGATGGCGAATATAGCAAGAGAAGGTGGTACCAATGCAATTTGTGCTGCTACCTCTTCTTCTGCTCCCATTCCTCCTCCCATGCCCATGCCAAAGTTATCTAAAAACTCGCTGTTTTTACCCAGATAATTAATCACCGCTACAGCTCCATAAGCAAGACCCAAGCCAGTCAGCCCACCTATTAAACCGATTGAACCCGATTCAATCAAAAAGAGCCAACGAATATTATACACGGTAGCACCAATAACCTTCATAATCCCTATTTCCTTGGTTCGCTCCAGAATGGACATGATCATGGTGTTTACGATACCAATCGTGGCAACTAATAAAGAGATAGCTGCTATACCACCAAGCACTAATTGAATAACAAAGAAAAACTTATTTAGTTCTGCAAGACGACGTGCTGGCGAATAGTTGTCATAGCCGATTTGCTGTAAATCCTTAACGACCTGCTCTACTGCTTCTCTTGATCCTACCTTTACATTGATGGAATCATATTCCACAGCTGGCTTCTGATTGCGATTCTTAGAACGGTTCGGTTTGTTTATCCCCATTTCCATTTCATAATCGCTTTGTTCCCTCTTTTGTTCCAACCAGGTATTTAGTTCATTAGCCATCTTCATCGGAACATAGATAGTGGCACCACGATAGCCCTTTTCATCCTTTTGCATCTGACCGACGACACGAACACGTATTTCCTTCTTTTCATACTTCGTTTCGTTATCAATGGTGTATTCACGTCTCAGCTCTAATATCGCCGTTTTTCCAACCATTTCTATGATTCCCGGTTCCTTAGAGTCCTCCATATCGAATCTGGGTTTATTTCCGCTCTGGTTAGCATTGCGTTTTCGAGCTTCTCGACGATCCTTCTCCACATCTCTCATTTGTCTGGGTACTTCGTAGGAAATGACAATTTCATTGTTTGCCCCAGTGAGATACTCACCCTTTTCCAACTCCTTGGTTCTCACAGGTCCTTCTTGTTGTGGATCGACCCCAACAATTTCCATATATCTTGCCTCTCTACGACCTAGCT
This sequence comes from Brevibacillus laterosporus LMG 15441, assembly GCF_000219535.2. Lineage (NCBI taxonomy): Bacteria > Bacillati > Bacillota > Bacilli > Caryophanales > Paenibacillaceae > Brevibacillus > Brevibacillus laterosporus. Next base: position 508,961 of record NZ_CP007806.1, on the reverse strand, counting down.
TTAAAATGGCATCTCCCCTAAAAGTTTTATGTGGCATAACCGCCTCAATTCCAGGAATAGCCTTTATTTCCGGTATACTTTTACTATCTAAGCGTTTCATTTGATCTGGCGTTCTCTCAGTGGTTCCATCTGGCATCAAATAAGCTGGATACACTTCAAGTTCAGTTAAGTTACCGAAGTTCTCTAAGCTTTTAACCGCATTCTCTTTTAAACCAATACTAAGCGATAGCATGGTCACAATAGCAGCGGTACCAATCATAACCCCAACCGATGTCAGTACCGTCCGTAGCTTCATACGCCAAAGATTGCGCCAGACGATACGTAGCGAATCAAGCAGTTTCACAAATTACACCTCATTTTTCCCCTTGCCTTTTTAACGGATAAGAGCATATAAATTCTTGTCTTACTACATGAAAGCTCAGGCTAGTCATCGCTGTAGGCCTGAGTATAGCCACTTTCCTTTATTGCTGAATGTAGCCATCCCGCAGAAAAATGGTGCGATCAGATTGACTTGCAACCTCCTGATCATGTGTGACAATCACAAAGGTTGTACCACTTTCCCGATTCATTTGACGCATGAGCTGTAAAATCTCTTCCTCTGTTGCTGTATCCAGATTCCCGGTTGGCTCATCCGCAAGTACAATTCCTGGTTCATTGACCAGCGCCCTCGCAATACTGACACGCTGCTGCTGACCACCACTTAGTTCATTTGGCTTGTGGTGCTCTCGATTTTCCAGTCCTACTCGGTTTAAAATCTCTAGCGCTTTTTTTCGTCGCATACGCGGACTGACTCCAGAAAAGACAAGCGGCAGTTCCACATTTTCAACTGCTGTCAAGTTAGGCAAGAGATTAAACGATTGAAAGACAAATCCTAAGCAACGCCGTCTAAACAAACATAGCTGATTCTCGTTAAACTTAGAGATTTCTTCCCCATTTACATGAATGGTTCCTTGCTCGGGACGTGTTAACCCCGCCATCAGGTTCAACAGCGTTGATTTCCCAGAACCTGATGTTCCGCATAACGAAATAAATTCGCTTTTTCCAATATGCAGGTTGATATCATGCAAAACGGGAACCTGAAGCTTACCTGCCCTATAAAAATGATTGACATCTCGTACGGTTAATTCACCAATACTATTACTCACTTTCTCTTCACCTCATAGCTTCCCTCTTCCTAAAATTTTAGATAATTTTTCCTTTATTCAAAAAAACATCATCCTCCATACAGAAAGATTGTTGTTTTGCCTACGTATGTACAGGAAAAAGTTTCTCTTTGAAAAGACGCTTTAGTAGGCCAAAAAGTAACATTATTTTCTTGCACTCTACTAAATTTTGTTGAGAAATGCTGGAATTTATTGCTCATACAAAATTAGCCATAAAATAGGACGAAGCTCTTAGTCGTTCGTTACAAACTATCTATTTTATTCTTTGACATGCTTGCTTTTTATTGCTACGCTGTATGAAATGCTTGAAAATTCATGATACGGAGTCGATTCCATTGTAAAGCCCTTTTCAAGAAAAAGAAAAAACAAATGGAAACATGGTTTGTTGAAGGCAGAATAGCTCTGTCTATCTTTCTCATGAAAAGAGGTTTTTTTGACATGCTTACCAAACAAGTACGCTTTCTTTGGGTTGGCCAAATGCTTGCCAACGCAGGAGACGTTTTTTACATTATTTCTCTACTTACCCTCGTTTTTGAAAAGACACATTCCGCTGTCTATACCGGCTTCGTACCGCTTACTATTATTCTAGCGCAAACCGTAAGCGGCTTTCTCGCGCCCCTTATGCAACGCCGCTTTTCCCTATCTACCCTGCTGTTTTTATCTCAATTTGCCAAAACAATCTTGTTGGGTCTGCTTGTTTTTGTAACACAATGGTCGGCCTTACCCTTGCTTTTCAGTTTAGGGCTTGCGTCTTTCATTTCCTTTTTGGACGGTTGGGCTACTCCTGCACGAAATGCCCTGTTGCCACGGATCGCACAGCCTGTTCATCTGATGCGATTAAATAGTTTGTTTGCGACCACCGATCAAGTCATCCAATTTGTGGGCTGGGCTTTAGGCGGCATGCTCGTAGCTTTTTTAGGAATCACATACCTTTTTGCTGTTAGCCTTGGATTATTCATTCTTTCAACAGTCTGTATGGCTTATTTACATGATCCAATCTTTCAAGCAACAACGCGTACGGATAGCTCCTCCAACAAAGAAGCGCTACTTCGCGGCTGGAACTATATTCTGCGTTCCCGCGCGCTCTTCACACTTACTTGTATGGATGTTCTTGAATCCTTGGCAGGGGCCATCTATGTAGCTGCTATCATGCTGTTTTATGTGTCTGATGTTCTAGGAAAAGGTCAGGAATGGTGGGGATACCTCAATGCCAGTTACTTTGTTGGAATGATTGCAGGAGGCCTGCTACTAGTCGTTATTGCGACTCATGTATCTCGTTATTTTCTTTCGTTTTTGTTAGGAGCTGGGCTATTTTCTGCCCTCGTAACTTTAGGCTTAGGAATTACTCATAGCGCCTGGGTTGCCTTATTCCTATCATTTCTTTCGGGACCTGCCACACAAATTCAATATGTTAGCAAGCAAACCTACTTTCAAAGAAACGTAGACTCTCTTTATTTGCCTAACGTTCTATCGGCCAAAAGCACAGTGGAATACGTAGGCTACGGCTTATCCGTACTTATCCTAACCAATGTGGTAGCGGTCTATGGTGCGGCTATGGCATATATAGTAGCTTCGGGAATACTTCTTACAAGCCTGTTACTTGGATTTATCATGCGTCGAGCATTTAAGATGGAGCTAGGAAAGTTGAAGGGGTAAGATAAGATATAAGTAAAGCATAGAACAATCAAATAAAAAAGCTCCTCCTGCCAATTTCAGATGCAAAGAGGAGCTTTTGTTGTTTACAATGCTTCTAGTGATTCTACCAATAATTTATTGACCACACCTGGATTAGCTTTTCCTTTGGTCTGTTTCATAACTTGCCCTACTAAGAAGCCAATTGCCTGCTTCTTACCCGCGTTGTAGTCTTCTACCGATTGCTGATTAGCTGCAATGATTTCATCGACAATGCGTTTTAATTCGCCCTCATCGCTAATTTGCACCAATCCTTTTTCTTCCACAATCGTTGCTGGGGCCTTGCCTGTTTCCAGCATTTCTGTAAAGACTGTCTTGGCAATTTTAATGGAAATGGTTCCTTTTTCGATCAGCTTCACCATTTCTCCTAAACCCTCAGGCGTCATTTTCACGTCTGAGAAGTCTAGATTGTTTGCATTCAAATATCCAAACAGATCTACCATTAAAAAGTTAGCAACCGTCTTTGGATCAGCACCTGTTGCTACTGCGGCATCAAAGAAGTCGGCTGAATCACGTGTCATCGTGATAACTTCAGCGTCAGATGCAGGTAGTCCATATTGCTCAACATAGCGTACCCGACGAGCATCTGGCAATTCAGGGATAGAGGCTTTTATGCGGTCAATCCATTCGTCAGTAATCGTAGCATTCACCAGATCAGGGTCCGGGAAATAACGGTAATCATGCGCTTCTTCTTTAGAACGCATGACGATGGTTTTCTTATTCGCATCATCCCAGCGTAGCGTTACCTGCTTAATTTCTCCGCCGCTTTCGATTACTTCTTCCTGACGTTCCACTTCATATTCCAAAGCAGCCTGTACATTACGGAAGGAGTTCATATTCTTCAATTCCGTTTTTGTACCTAATTTGGTCTCTCCTACAGGACGAATTGATACGTTGGCATCACAACGAAGGGAGCCCTGCTCCATTTTTACATCAGATACTTCCGTATATTGAATGATTGCTTTTAATTTCTCCAAATAAGCTTTTGCTTCTTCTGGTGAACTAATGTCTGGCTCTGTAACAATCTCTACTAACGGCACACCTACACGGTTGTAGTCCATCATCGTACCGCTTCCGTATTCGCAGTGTGTCAATTTACCAGCATCTTCTTCTAAATGAAGACGATTGATGCGAATGCGCTTGGTTTTGCCATTCACTTCAATATCAATCCAACCGTTCTTACCCACTGGTTGGTCAAACTGCGAGATTTGATATGCTTTAGGAAGATCAGGATAAAAATAATTTTTACGATCGAATTTTGTATCACGAGAAATTTCGCAGTTAATTGCTAAGGAAGCCTTGATCGCAAACTCTAATGCTTGTTGATTCAATACAGGCAATACACCTGGATGTCCTAAACAAATAGGGCATGTGTGCGTATTAGGCGGCGCACCAAATTCCGTTTTGCAACCGCAGAAGATTTTACTATTAGTCGATAGTTCAGCGTGAACCTCCAAACCAATGACCGTTTCGAATTTTTGGCTCATGTTACACTTCCTCCCTTCCCAATTGTGGCTTGCTTGGGAACAGATTAGTTGATTGCTCGTACGCATGTGCCGCACGTAGAATCGTGGATTCGTCGAAGGCTTTCCCAATCATTTGCAAACCAATTGGCAGCCCGTTATCAGAGAATCCGCATGGAACTGAAATAGCCGGAAGACCAGCTAAGTTAACCGTTACCGTACAAATATCCTCTAGGAACATTTGCACTGGATCGCTCATTTTCTCGCCAAGTTTAAAAGCTGGGCAAGGAGTAGTCGGATGTAACACAATATCAAAGTTCGCAAAGATTTCTTCAAAGTCTTGGATAATCAAAGTGCGCACTTGTTGTGCCTTTTTATAAAAAGCATCATAGTAACCAGAAGACAAGGCATATGTCCCTAGCATAATGCGGCGTTTGACCTCTGCACCAAAGCCTTGGCTGCGAGATTCCATATATAAATCCAATAGATTTTCTGCGTTATCAGCGCGTACACCATAACGAACACCATCAAAGCGCGCTAAGTTGGAAGAAGCCTCTGAGGAAGCTAATAGGTAATAAGCTGGTACAGCATATTTGGTGTGCGGCATTGATACCTCGCTCCAAACAGCACCCATGCTTTCCAATTGCTTCAAGGCTGCTAATACCGCGTCGCGAACCTGTGGATCAATTCCTTCTCCAAGCAACTCTTTTGGTACCGCAATGCGCAAGCCTTTGACATCACCTGTCAGCGCAGATAGATAATCAGGAACTTCAACATCAGCCGATGTGGAGTCGTATGAATCATGTCCTGCAATGGCCTGTAACACAAACGCTGAATCCTCTACGTTCTTCGTCAACGGTCCGATCTGATCTAGTGACGATGCATATGATACCAAGCCATAACGGGATACACGTCCATAAGTTGGCTTCAGACCAACTACTCCGCAGAAAGCAGCCGGTTGACGAATAGAGCCACCTGTATCCGATCCAAGTGTAAAGAAAAATTGGCGAGCAGCCATCGCAGCAGCAGACCCACCGCTAGAACCGCCTGGTACATATTCTACATTCCACGGATTGCGAGTTGGGTAAAAGCCAGAGTTTTCATTGGAACCACCCATCGCGAATTCATCCATGTTTAGTTTAGCAAATACGAGTGCGTCAGCTTCCTTTAGCTTTTGACTAACAGTTCCATCATAGATGGGATCATAGTTAGACAACAGCTTGCTTGCGCATGTTGTTTGTAAGCCTTTTGTTACGATATTATCCTTCACACCAGCCGGTAGACCGAACAAGAGGCCGAGATCCTCCGTTCCTTTAGCTAGCTTTTCATCCAACGCTCTTGCTTGGCTAAGAGCAGCTTCCTCGTCAACGAGCAAAGTCGCTTGTACATCCTTGTCCACTTCACGGATACGTGCAAGCGATTCATTAGCTAAATCTGTAACAGATAGCTCTTTCTTTTTTAGCTCGCTATGTATATCAGCTAAGCGTTTATCAAATAGGGACACAATGTCTCCCCCTTTCTCTCCTATTCAAAAACAGCCGGTACCTTGAACTGTCCGTCTTCTTGATCTGGTGCATTGCGCAGTGCTTCTGCATTGGATACGGAAGGACGGTTTACGTCAGGGCGCATAACGTTACGAACGTCAAATGCATGACTAGTCGGCTTCACATTGGTCGTATCCAATTCGTTTAATTGTGCAGCAAAGTCTAAAATCGCATCTAATTCACGCGTGTAGCGCTCTGCTTCTTCCTCTGTTAAACGTAGTCGAGCCAGTTTAGCCACGTGCTCAACTTCTTGTCGGGAAATCCTACTCATCTATTGTCCACCTCCAAATGTCCTAGTTGTACGTTTCTACATAACATTGATATTACTTGAAAAATCCAAGGTTAGTCAATTTGACCTCCCATTTTTTCTTTTTATCAGTAAAGCATGAAAGAGGTTCCCATTATCCTTGAGCATTTCCGAACTGTTAAAAAAACGCCGTTTGCTCTCCTTTCAGCAAAACGGCATTATGGCATCCTTATTTATTATACCAAGTTAATCCAATGGCTCCAGGACCCACATGAGTGGCAATAACTGGTCCAAAATGACTGATTGTCACCGTTACATGTGGATAGGTCGCTTCAATGTAAGCCTTCCATTCCTCTGCCTCTTCTTGAACCTGCGCTTGGATGATGGAAAGCTGTATAGGTTTGCCTGCTTTGGCCTCTGCCTCAAATAATTCCATAATCCCGGCCTTGGCTTTGGCACGTGTTCTGACTTTTTGATAGGGAACAATCTTTTTATTCTCAAACGTTAGAATCGGTTTGATTTTAAGCATATTGCCCAGCATTAATTGAGCCGCTGACAAGCGACCTCCGCGGTACAAGAAATCTAAATCCTCAACTAAAAAGTACGTTTTCATTTGCGTACGTATGTATTCGATACGCTCAAGAATCTCTTCTCGTGATTTACCAGCCTGTGCCATTCTAGCTGCTTCCACGACAACAGCACCCATTGCATATGTAGTAATCTCAGAATCAATGACATCAATAGGAAAATCATCAACCATCGTGGTCGCTGTTACCGCTCCCTGATAGGTACCACTAATACCACTAGACATATGGATAGCAATTGCTCGCTTATGATTTTTAGATAATTTCATATAGGCTTCCACAAACTCGCCTACAGGTGGCTGAGATGTCGTCGGCAACTGATCATTCGTTTTTAGCTTGGAGTAAAAATCAGCCTCCGTTAATTCTACTTCTTCGCGATACGCTTTGTTTCCATAAACCACTTGCAGAGGCACTACTGTAATTTGTAATTCATCTTGGAGCTCTTTTGGAATATAACTGGTGCTATCTGTTATAATTGCAATTTCTGACAAAGATAGTCCCTCCACTTTCTTCATTCATATATGATGCTTAGAGAGGCACTCCCTATTCATCTTTTAGTAACGTTTATCGCTAGAAGCCGGATTTTATTTATATTTAATTATTGTAACATAAAATAGGGCCTCATGATAAAGCCGATAGTCCCTAGAACTTCTCTATGAAAAGTTTTACCCAAGCCAAGCAAAATTGATAAAAAAAATAGAAGACCCTACCTATGAGTCTCCTATTTCAGCTTTTTTCCTGTATATAATTTACGTAACTCTTTTAATCCACGGTGGGAAATTGTTTTAACGCTTGCTTCTGTTTTTCCTAGGATGTCAGCCACTTGTGCAATGCGAAGATCGCCGAAATAACGCAAGGACAAAACATCACGTTGGTCGCGTGTCAGCTTTTCTAATGTTTCACGAAGAAGAAGCGTCTCTTCATTTGAGAGAGCATGTTCTTCCGGATTCCATGTATTATCAATACTGCTCTCAAAGAACTCCGTGTGATCCATCGGTAATTCTTTCTTTTTACGACAAAAATCAATAAATGTATGATGAGCTATACTAAAAATCCATCCGGCGAACGGACTTGTACGGCTATATTGTTGGAATTTTTCCAAAGCCTTAATAAATACAACAGTCGTCAAATCGTCGGCATCCCAGGTATTATGTACGCGGCAACGCAAATAACGATTTACACGGTCAAAAAACTCATCATACAATTCATGGAATTCGCGATCCTCATAGTATTCAGTTGTCTGACTTTTAGCGTGCATCGGTACACCCATGTTCAACACCACTTCACCTAATTGTTGTTGAGGAGGCACGTAAGATAATGCAATCTCTTACCTAATCTCTCGTGCCGTCCCTACATGTACAATGATACATGGTTACTCTTTCATCAATCTTACACAAACCTTAAGATTATCTTAATTTAATGGTAGCATTTTGCTAAACTTGAAGATTAGCAAGTAATTCAGCTTCCATTTTATGCAAAATTTCGGCTTTTACGTTATTTATTTTTCCATACTTTTCCTTATATACATCTTGAACAAAACGATACCATTCTTTTTGTAAGAATCCATCTGTTTCCTTTGTCCATTTTACTAGTAAATGCAGTGGAACCTCTTGCGTATTCTCCCATAACGGTGGTTGCTTGTAAGGAACGCCTTTCACAGGCACCAAGCCATTTCGGCTGAAGAATCGCAATCGGCGCTGAGTCAGGATCTGTTCTTCCTCATCATGTGCATCCTCTTCACGCTCTGTCTCCAGTATAAAACCAGTCAGTTCCACACCATGCTTACGGGCATCCTCTTGCAGAATTTTCTCAATTTTATCCATCATTTTACTACCTACACCACCGCTTTGAATAGCAGGGTTCACCATCATATATACAATAAATCCGAGATTCCATGCTGCCAGGTAATGGAATGTGCTAACAGCCACCACTTGTTGATTCTCATTGGTTCCTACTAATAGATGAAAAGCATCTGGTGCTGTTGGTCCTTTATCCGTAATCCCTTTTAACAATATCTCATTAGGCTCACGTAAATCTTCGGTAAACATTTGCTCGTACAATTCTAGTGCTTGAGGGATTAATGGTGACGTAATGTCCTTGATATCATGCCAAATGATCTCCATAGCTTATTAACTCTCCTTTTCTCGATGTGTAATCTTATTTGGTCGATTCCGTCTCTGAAATCTGTTCCTGCCATATTATGTTGTTACTCGAAAGCCAAAACGATATATGTATCTTCCAGTATATCGATTGACACTCCCCATGCCTAAAGGCAGGGGATTCTTGGGTAGTCACTCCTAACGGAGTGAAATTTACCAAGCTATCCCTGTGTGTCCCACAGTTCAGTTGGTTATGCCAACAATCGAAGTCCTTCTTGCTCAATATTGATGGCAGCGTTTTTGTCACGATCATGTTGTCCCCCGCAGTTCGGGCATGTCCAATTACGCAAATTGAGATTCTTTACCTCTTTATTTTGGTATCCACAACCAGAACACAACTGCGAAGACGGAAATTGTTTCCCCACAATGGAAATTGTTCTTCCATACCAAGCTGCTTTGTATTCCAGCATGGTTCTGAATGCCGACCATGACGCATCTGCAATACTTTTCGCAAGCTTGTGGTTCTTGATCATGTTTTCCACACGTAAGTCTTCCAAGCAGATCGTTTGGTTTTCACGAATCAGTTGAGTTGACAGTTTATGTAGAAAATCGTTTCGTGTGTTCGATATTCTTTCATGTAGACGAGCTACTTGTTTTCGTGATTTTTCTCGGTTCTGACCACCTTTTTTACGTCTGGACAGTTTCTGTTGCCAAGTAGCAAGCTTCTTTTCGTAGTAGCGAAGAACCTTGGGATTGGCTATTTTCTCACCTGTCGAAAGAATGGCAAAGTCTTTGATGCCAAGATCAACTCCAACAGTCTTTTCTGCTTGTAATAGGGGTTGAATCTCTGTTTCGCACAAAACAGATACAAAGTATGTGCCTGAAGGATTTTTTCTAACGGTAGCCGAGAGAATGCGTCCTTCGACTTCTCTTGACTTCGCAAATGTAACCCATCCAAGTTTAGGTAGTTTAATGCGATCCCCTTCCACTTTGATGTTCATCTTGCATGTGTAGGATTGCTTTGGATTCTTCTTGCTCTTGAATTTAGGATATCCTTTCTTTTCCTTGAAAAACTTTTTGTACGAAGAATCCAAAGCTTTCAAAGTAGACTGCAGGGCAGTGGAATCTACTTCTTTCAGCCACTCTATCTCTTTTTTGAGTTGTGTGAGCAGGGTAGAGCAATCGTTGTAGTTGAGTGTTTTCTGTTCTTGTTCGTAAGCATCCTTTCGCTTCGCAAGAAAGTGATTGAATACAAAGCGAGTGCATCCGATAGTTTTGTTGATGAGTGTCGCTTGTTCTCTGTTTGGATACAAACGAAATTTGTAAGCTCTGTGCATGCTCAATCACTCCTTTCTTTTTGAGACTCAATGTATTTTTTAATCACATCCAGTTGAACAGTCCCAACTGTGGCAACAAAGTAGGAGTTTGTCCAAAGTGAGGGGAGTCTACTTTTGAGATGTCTAAATTCCATCCGCAAAACTCTGGATGTATAGCCCTTCAAATGTTTCACTATTCGGTGGATTCCGAATTGAGGATCGCATGTGATGAGCAAATGAACGTGATCGGGCATGATTTCCATCTCAACCACTTCAGCACGCAATTCCTGTGCTTTTTCAAGAAACAATTCCTTTAATCGAACATCTACTGGTTCAATCAAAACCTTTTTGCGATACTTTGGACAAAAGACAACGTGGTATTTACAATCAAATACGATATTGTGGTTACTTTCCACTGATCTACTCAAAGCCATCACCTATGGCTAATTATACCACATGTCGTTAGATATATTTAGCATATCTAACGTAAATCAGCGAAAAAAAGTACTCAGAGTGTTGAAAAAGCCCCCTGTCGCAAAAAAGAGGGCTTTTCATCTGTTTTTATGGGGTACAAATATGGCTCCTCACCATCGAAAAACGCCTTAGAAACGATTCTGGAAGGCCAAATTTTTTCTACCCAATCAGCGAAATTCGTAGAGGGGGTTTCTCGACAGCCTGAAGTACTTTTTTTGTTTGCTCTTAGCACCCTCTTTTGAGGATGCAGAGCAAAGTACCTTATATCCCCATAGCTAAAGCAAGGGGTTTTACGGCACGGTTGATAAAAATTGCCTCAGCAAATTATGGAACAATTTCGCTTAGTAAGAATCTCGCTCCTCGTCCTATTACAAACTATGCTTAGGCTAACTGTATGCTACAAACGAAAAGGGACTCCCACTCTATCACCTCTATATCTATAGAAAACACAAAAAATCCCTTTTGCCCCCACCTATCATGGGACTGACCCCCGTTTGTAGGACAGGGATCAAAACACCTTACACGTTTAAGCAGCCAGTCGTCGGAATTCAACCGGCGACTGGTTGTTTAGTTTTGTTTGAATGCGAATTGAGTTATAGTAAGAGATATATTCTCGAACGGTCTGTTCAACGATTGCCGTCGTTGTACAGGTTAATCCTTCGAGGATGAACGTTTCCGACTTGAGGCAGGCGTGAAACGATTCAATCGGGGCGTTATCAGCAGGTGTTCCCTTCCGGGACATACTCATGGTAATGCCTCTTTCCTTTACAGCTAATTGGTAAGCCGACGATGTATAGACTGACCCTTGATCACTATGCAACATGCATTGCTCCAGTGGTGGAAGTTGCTACAACGTATCTAAAACCAAGGTAGTATCTTGCTTATCTCCAATATTGTAAGCGATGATCTCGCCATTGTATAAGTCCATGATACTGGATAAGTACAACATTTTTCCACCGTAAGGCAGGTAAGTAATGTCTGTGACCAGCTTCTGTAGCGGATGATTCGCCTGAAAATCCCGTTTTAAAAGATGATCCGCAACCTGTATCGGTTGTCCGATTCTCTTTCGCTTTTTTAACTTTGACTCGACATTGCAATCCTTCTTCTCTCATAATTCGTTGCACTCGCTTATGATTAACTTGCATCACTCGTCGCAAAAGTGCAGTGATTTTACGGTATCCATAACGAAAGCGATGTTCCTGACACAATCTTCGAATATGGGAAACCAAAGGATTCAGAACCTGTACGTCTAATCGTTTTCTCCATCGATAGTACGTAGAGCGAGGAATTCCGAGCCACTGGCATGCTAATTGCGTAGATACTTCTCCCTTTATCTCGTCCATCCATTGAACTACTACTCCTGGTGACACCTCCTTTCCCACTCCCTGTACTTTTTTAAAACATCAAGTTGTAGTTTTAAGAACCTATTTTCTTGTTTCAATTTCTCCAACTCTGATGTAAATTCCGCCCCTTTCCCATACGTGTACTGTTTACCTACAGGTTGCTCAAAACGATGTGTCTCGCCATTTCTGTACCATCGCATCCATGTTTTAAGTTGTGTTTTGTTTTTAATACAAAGCTGGTCCATCACTTCTTTCACGGGGATACCAGCCAATCTCATTTCAACAGCCTTCATCTTAATTTCCATAGGGTAACTCACTCTCGTTGCCAAAGAAAAAACACCTCCAGGTTACTTCCATATCTTACGACATGGTTGCATTTTCTTGAAGGTGTTTTGATTTGTCTCACGTTATGGGGTCAGTCCCCATCAAGATAAGCAGCAAAAAGGATTTTTTTACGTGTTCTTATTCTACAGTTACGCTACTTGCGATTTTTTGCCCCATTTTTAGCACACTGCCTTCTTGAATTCCTTCTGCCCAATTCATCTTGCTTTTTTCAAACAACAAAATAACGGTGGAACCGAATTCAAACCAGCCTAGTTCTCTTCCTTTTTCAAAGAGGGGAGTGCCACCAATCGCTTCACAAACTTGTTTTCCATTTTTTACGTTCGTGGTTTGCGTATTATACGTTACTTTTACGCTACCTACAAATAATGCGCCCACCTTTACCACAGCTACATTTCCACATGCCTTACTCTGAACATAAGTGATCAGTCTTTCATTTCGAGCAAAAAGCTGTTCAACATGCTCAACGCCTATATTGTTCACAGGGTAAAGCTTCCCTGGCAGGTAGGAGTATTTAAACAGCTTGCCTTCAACTGGCATATGAATACGATGATAGTCACGCGGGCTTAAATAGATGGTCATAAAGGAGCCTCCATTGAAGCGGCATGCCACATGTTCATCATTGCCTAGCAATTGGCTGACCGTATACGTTTTACCCTTTGCTTGGATGAGTGTTCCTTGTTGAATATCTCCCATCTGGGATACTTTCCCATCAACTGGACTGACTATCTCAGCATCCATATCGATAGGTCTCGCTTCAGGTTTCAGGCGGCGTGTAAAAAATTCCTTTAACGAGCGATACTCACGAACAGGCTTTTCAATTTCCGACACGTCAATCTGATAATGATTGATATATTTTTGGATGGCAAAACGGCTGAAACGGGAGCTAGCCACTTTTCCCATTTGTCTGGACATTACGTTTTGCGGAAGTTTGTTTATTAGCCCTTGAAACACACGTTTCTTCATAAGACCTCTCCTACTCATGGTATACATTGCTACTCTACCACGACAGGAGGCTCCCCGCAAATACTAGCAGAGGCCTTCTGCATGGGCCTTAATGCAAAGACTGACGTAAAGAGTGTGAAAGCTCGTTTAATTGGTGAATTTCCTCCGTAATACTGCTGATTTTATCACGCTGTGTCTCAGCCGAAGCGAATAGCTGCTCTAAACTAGCTACTGATTCCTCGGTGATGGAGGTAATATTCGAAACTTCATTTGTTACCTCACTAGATCGTTGCTTTACTTGCACCATGCTGACCTGTACCAGTTCAACTGATCCCATAAAGCCCGCCATTCCTGTACGCACTTTTCCCATGGATTCAACTGTCTTATTGGCTAGTTCCTGCCCCTTGGAAACAGAGCTTTCACCCTCTTTCATATGAACTACAGCGGTTTGTGTATCCTGATGTAGCGCTTCCAAAATTCTAGCAATCTGCTGTGTAGCCGTTGCGCTCTGCTCTGCCAGCTTACGAACCTCATCTGCCACTACACCAAAGCCTCGGCCATGTTCGCCTGCACGCGCTGATTCAATGGCAGCATTTAGGGCTAGAAGGTTGGTTTGCGTAGCAATTTGATTAATCGTCTCCACAATAGCTTCTACCTGGCCAGCCTGTTGATTTAACTTATGAATCGTATTTGACGCCATATCGACCGTACTGACAATATGTTGCATTTGAGCTGTAAGATCGGTCATCATATCAATGCCTTCAGAAAGACGGCGATTATTGCGCAAGGCTTCCTCTTTCATTTCATTTGCTTGTTCATTTACTTTCTTTATTTCATGATCAATGGACTGAATATCCTCTTCCACCTTCACAGTGGACTGTGCCTGCTGTTCCATGCCTGTTGCCACTTCTTTAAAGGCAACCAGCATTTCATCCGTGTTTTGCTTCGTGATATCAGCATTTTCATTCACTTGGTTAGAGGTCGCATCCAGGTTCTCAATCATAGTTGAGACACTGGACAATAGCTCGGTTAGCTGAGCCTCTTTCACCTCTGCCTCCTGACGAGCCTCTTCCACACACTGCAAGGATGCACGCCCCGACAAGCATAAGTATATCGAAACAATTGTAGTGAATACGACGCCAACAAGACGAAGGCCCAGATTAATAAGATCATGCTCACTTTTAAATAAAGTATACCAATCTGTCTGATAACCAATTAGCATAGAAGCTATATACAAAAGACCTGTAAATAACACTACCTTATAATCTAAATAAGCAGACATCAATGCCAACACTACGATTGGTAGGATCGCCATTTCTGGATATGGTGTAAAATGATCAAAGGATAGTGAATAAAAGACAAAGCCTACTGCAACCAAATAACGCAACCAAATGCTATCCTTCTTGATAAAATACCAGAGTGACACAAGCAATGTCACAATGAGTCCTACCGATGTAAGATTCCACACGGATATACCTGTAAACCATGAGTAGATAATCGACAGCCAAAGATGATCCCATAAAAGAAAGATCATAAATCCCTCTTTGTTTGTCAACGTATTTCGTACTAAATCAATTGTTCCATTGATCAACCTATTGATCATTCCCGCAGCTCTCCTTTTCCCTACACCACCAGAGGGATATGATGTCATGTAGAACGCCTCTGACGATAACAAATTAAATAGTACAATCCAACAGCCAACGGATCTATAGTTTTGTAGGTCGTGCTGTGCGGAGCCAATCCAGATCGGCTTACCTAGATTCTATGTATTTCATGCACAAAGAAAACAGGTATAAAGTATGATTTCTTATTTATATACCATACTTATCGTACCATAGATGTAAGAATTTCATAGTTCTACCGAAAGATATTTTTAAAAATTTAAAAAAAGGAAGCAACTCGGTTATCATCCAAGCATTTTTTACAAAAACTGACGGTTCATCATATTTGTCGATTAAGTTGACAAAAAGAATATGAAGATCAGGGATAAGAAATGTAAAAATAGTGAAAATTCTTGTATAATAAACAATAGAACAATTCTGACAAAAAGGGTGAGGTAAGGTGAGCAATCAAATCGGAAAAGGAATTCGAGAATATCGTAAGAAGCTAGGCCTAACCCAAGGTGAGCTAGCTGAAGGTATTTGCAATCGTAGTTATATTAGCCAAATAGAAAAAGGAGATGTCGTTCCCTCTCCTGAAATCCTAGAAGAACTAGCTAAGAAATTACAGACCGATCTCTCCACTATTTTTACTCCAACTGTCAAACCAGCCTTTACAAAAATTGAAATCGAAAATAACTTTCGCCATCTGGTAAATAGCATTGATGCACAGGAGTGGGAGATCGCCCAAAAATGGTTCAATAAATTAGAGGGCGCTGAAATGAGTCTTGAGCAAACGTGTATGTATCTTTGGTCGAAAGCTGTCTTATCGGAGAATAGAAATCATTTCGATATTGCGGAATCCCTCTTTCAAGAAAGCATTAAAATTGCCCGTGAACTTGATAAATATGAATGGCAAGTACGTATCCTTACTTCATTGGGCTTTTATTATTGCAAGACGAAGAAAGCAGATAAGGCTCTTCCCTATTTAAACGAAGCAATACAATTAACCAACCGTTACCAAATTAATGGCTTATTACATATCACCCTGTTACATGCTACTGGCTATATGCACGTCTCCATGGGTGAAATCCATTCGGCAATCGAACATCTTAGGCAAGCGGAACAGATATGCAAAAGCCTACGCGCCATATATCGGATGGAGTCCATTTATTTATTATTAGGAGTTTGCCATCAAATTTTAAAGCAGTACGAAGTAGCCCAGCGCTACTACGAAAAATCGTTAGATATTCTAAAAATCTCTCCTTCTCTTGCCTTAGAGGCTAATATTTACAACAATTTAGCCGTCATTTATACCGAGCAAAAGCATTATCAGCTAGCACATGAATATATCACGCGGGCTATGTCGCTTCACTCCCCTCAAGACCTTGCGAAACGGATTGAATCAAAGATTGAACATGCGAATATCCTCAAAGGCTTGCAACGCTATGAGGAGGCTAGCCAACTGTGCTTAGATATCTTTGAGCACTCAATAAATGAGCATGCCTATGCAGAGGCCAAGTTAGTCTATGCTTCTATCTTATGTGAAATGGGAAAAGGCTCTGAGGCGCTGTCACATTTAGAAGAAGCCCTGCATTACTTTAATGAGTACAAATCCCAGCGTTATTTGCTAAAAGGACTAGCCTTGTTAGCTAAAATAAACTTAAAGTTTGGCAAGATAGACTCCTTTTACTATCTGTACGAACAGTATATATCATAATTCTTTTCCGGTATAACGTTATCTGCACTTTGATTCAGATCAGATGCATTCAAGTAGCATAGCTTGGCTGATCATGTCTTGAACAGTAGCTACAGCCAAGCTATCCTGTCTACATCTAGTTAACTCGTGTTCGATCTTACTCATAAATAAAGAGGGTAGCCCAAGTAGTTTATCTACTGCGGGCTCCCTCTTTTTGTCAGGATGCTTATAGTAATTCAGACACTAATTTTGCTTGTGTAAATAACAGAAGGTAATCAGGTCCGCCTGCTTTGGAGTCCGTTCCTGACATGTTGAAGCCGCCGAATGGATGTACACCTACTAATGCACCTGTACATTTACGGTTGAAATACAAATTGCCTACATGAAACTCCTCACGTGCGCGTTCTAAATGGGCACGATTTCGGCTGATAACAGAACCAGTTAGTCCATATTCTGTATTGTTAGCGATTTTTAAAGCATGGTCAAAATCATTAGCTTTGCAGAAAGCCACAAACGGACCAAAGATTTCCTCCTGCATAATTCGAGCATCTGGAGCCACGTCAGCAAATACAGTTGGCATAATATAGTAGCCTTCCTCCGGCCCTTTTTCTCCACCAGCCATTAATTTACCCTCTTGTTTTCCGATCTCGATATATTCCAAAATTTTATTATATGCTTTTTCATCCACTACTGGACCTGTATAGAACTCAGGGTTGCTGACATTTCCTACTGTTAATGCTTTTGTATGCTCAACAACACGCGCCAGTACCTCGTCGTATACATCTGCATGAATGATTGCGCGGGAGCAAGCCGAGCATTTTTGACCAGAGAAACCAAACGCAGATGCTGTAATCGCTTGTGCGGCTAATTCCAGATCAGCATCGTTATCAACAATAATCGAGTCCTTGCCACCCATTTCAGCCACTAAACGCTTCATCCATTTTTGACCTGGACGGTGTTTGGCCGCCAGCTCATTAATACGCAGACCTACATCACGAGAGCCTGTAAATGAAATGAAACGAGTCAATGTATGTTCTACTAAATAATCACCGATTTCGCTTCCGCTGCCTGGCACAAAGTTAACAACACCAGCAGGAACGCCTGCCTCATCAAGAATCTCCATGAACTTAGCTGCAATGACCGGAGTAGTAGAAGCTGGTTTCAAAACAACGGTATTCCCTGTTACCAACGCTGCCGTGGTCATGCCTACCATAATAGCAAGCGGGAAATTCCATGGAGGAATAACGATTCCTACACCCAAAGGAATATAGTACAACTCATTATCTTCACCAGGAATGCGCGGTAGTGAATGTCGCTGACCTAATTGATCCATTTGTCTTGCATAGTATTCCATGAAATCGATTGCTTCTGCTGTATCAGCATCAGCCTCAGGCCAGCTTTTGCCTGATTCCTTTACCAACCAAGCTGAAAATTCATGTTTACGACGGCGCAGGATAGCTGCTGCCTTGTACAAATAGCGAGAACGAGCAGTAGGAGCAACACGTTTCCAGGTTTCAAAGGTTTTTGCTGCTACTTGAATGGCTTTCTCTGCTAATTCTTGGTCAGCTTGAGAAACAACCCCGATGCATTCATCTTTTTGGGAAGGGTTCATGGAACGGCTTTTCTTCTCCGTTTTGATACGTTCTCCACCAATGATGAGATCATATTCACGTCCAAGTTCGCTTTCAACTATATCCAAAGCGGCTTGAAATGCTTGCTTATTTTCAGGCAGATTAAAATTAACGAACGGTTCATTTTTGAATTCTACTTGCACTTTGGTTCGCCTCCTACTTCATCTTCCATGATCAACTTGTTACATCAAATAATATATGCAAGATATATGCCATTCTTTATAATTCTTTAAAAACGTACGAAAAAAGACACCAATTGAACAGTTCTGTCTAATTGGTGTCTCACTCTGTTTATACACATGTGTTAATTTCGATAGATATGCATGTACGATTTTCCATCAGCTGGTCGCACATAAATCGCTAATGGTTGATTGATGGACTGAACATAAAAATTAACATGAACCCTTTTATCTATATATTGATCTATTGCTTGAGCAATCATCTGTGTGAACTGAATTACTTCTGTCCGAGAATCATACTCTGCGGTCGCATTGATGGTCAATTCTGTCAAATCTCCATTTAAGAAGCGTGCCGTACCTGTCATTCCCACAAATTCCTGGAAGAAGCTCTGTCCCTGCTTCATCAATTTCTCGTATTGCAAAGAGGCCTGTGGATACTTGCTGTATGCCGCATCCCCTGGCAGCAGGAAATATTCTTCATTGATGGGCTGCCATTTCGCAACACTGCTGTCATTCGCATTCACGATACCAGACATGATAAAATTACCCGGTACTAGGTTAGAGCTTGATTCTGGCACTTGATACATCGCGACAACAAGCGGTATCTCTGGATTCTCCGCTCTTACCTTCATGACGATTTTGGCAGCGATTTGTTGCCCCTTCAATCGTAGCTCGTCCACACTTAACCGTTTTTCCAAACCAGACGGATCTTGATAAATTGGGGATAAAGATAGGCCTAAGACTATACCCGCCAGCTTTTGGTCTTTTTTATCCAGATAATTATGCTCCAGCACATTGACAAGCAATTTATTGGCTTTATCCGGATTTAAACCTTCCGGGTTCTTCTTTTCCCATTCAATCCAAGTGGTTACCTGCTTGCGGGAGATTCGCTGGCCTTCCTGAAACAAGTACGAACTCGGAGAAAAGCTTTCCTTTGCAATTTCCATCATGCCATACTCTAAGTGGCTAAAATCAATGCGATATTTAGGATTAGAGCTAAGCATGCCTCGTGTTTGGTTCTTTTGATAAGGCATGGCGGCGCTGCCGTAGTAATTTTCGTCCACCTGTAAAACAGAAGACACGGCAGGCGCTACCGGATCTGCGCTATCCTTCTTTCCCGGTAACAATGAACATGCTGACAACAGCACCGAACAAGCTATCAGGATGCAAAGATAACGTACAAGCTTTCTTTTCGTTTTCATATTGCAAACTCCTTACTTGTTACTCCCACTTTTTCCACTTTTCTTGGCTGTATCTATAAATTTGGGCTGATTCTCCAATTCCGATGATAGGTGTATCGGCTGTACCGTAGGAGATATTAATCAGTTTTTCTGGAAGGTCTGAGGATAGGAGAGTCCACTCCTTGCCAGCCTTAATTAAAATACCTTTATCACTTGCTGCATATAAGGTGTCTGTAGATTTATTTGCTGCAATTGAGTAAATGTGCGAATCGCTTTCTCGCCATTCAACCTGCCAATCGCCACCATGTATATCTATTGATAACAGTTCGTTTTGAGTGAGTACGTACAATTTTTGCTCACTGGGTACATAATCCAAATCATATCCTTCTACTGAATCAATAGGGAATCGTAAATGCCAATTTGCACCGGCATCTGTTGATTCATATACGCCTTCACGGTTCACAAATGCATAGAGGAATGTCCCTTTATCGGTTAAAGCTCCGATTAGAGATTGAATATCATACCCTTGTGGCAATCCTCCCTCTATCCGTTTCCAGGATTTACCCCCATCCTTGGATACCTTGCAAACCTTTTCACCGGCTATATATACCTGTTTCGGCTTCTTCGGATCAAAGTAGATCGTCTTGACATCCGCCTGTTCCAACTCGTCTGCAACTGCTCCCCATAATCCATGATCGGCAGATGCATAGAGTCCCGCATGCGTTGCCAGCCAGACTTGTTCTCCCCCTTGATCCAGAGCCAATGAATTGATACTGTCCCCTTTTTGCAACACATCCTGGTACGTCAGTTCACCTGTGATCTGAGCCAATTTCACCGATTGTTTTACACCCGGTTCTTCCATCGTCTGGCCCGCATCTACGACTTCTGTTTCAACTGATTTATGTGTTGCAGTAGCACAACCACTGAGCAAAAGGAGCACACTAATGCTTGCTCCCATCTGTTTAAGCGTGAATCTATCCATCACCTTCACACCTTTGCTTAATATCTCCTCAGCCCACCTATGATAATAGCGCTAAAAATGCCTCTTCATCCAGTACAGTTATACCCAATTTTTCAGCTTTTTCTAATTTGGAGCCTGCTTTTTCACCAGCAATTACGAGATCGGTTTTTTTACTAACGCTCCCTGTTACTTTGCCACCAAGCATAGCAATCTTTTCCTCCGCCTCCTGCCGTGTTAATTGCGTCAGTGTACCGGTTAAGACTACTGTTTTACCTGAGAAGGGAAGGTCCTCACCTGCTTGGACGCGAACACCTTTATATTTCATGTTCACACCAGCATTCTTGAGCTTCTCAATCAATTCTTGTACTTGCGGCATGGAGAAATAGGTTAAGATGCTTTCAGCCATTTTGGGACCGATCTCGTCAATAGCGATCAGTTCTTCTGCTGTCGCCTGCATGATATGATCAATGTCACCGAATTGCTCAGCAAGTACCTTCGCTGCTTTGGCTCCCACCAATCGAATTCCTAATCCGAAAAGTAAACGCTCCACAGAATTTTCCTTGCTGGCTTCAATTGCTTGTAGCATCTTATCGACAGATTTCTCACCCATTCTCTCTAATTGTAACAGTTGTTCCCGCTTATCTTGCAGATAATATAAATCAGCGACGCTTGTAATGAGACCTGCGGCAAATAGTGAAGCTACCACTTTCTCTCCAAGTCCATCTAAATTCATCGCTTGTCGGGATACAAAGTGAGACATTCCTTCACGAATAACGGCTGGACATTCTGGATTAATACAACGCAATGCCACTTCGTCCGGTAGACGAACCAATTCGCTCGCACACTCCGGACAGTGAGTTGGCATCATAAATGGACGTTCTTCTCCCGTGCGTCGTCCCTTTAACACTTCTACAATCTCAGGTATAATGTCACCTGCCTTTTTTACAAGCACGTAATCACCTAAGAGTAGACCTTTTTTCATAATAATGTCTTCGTTGTGTAAAGATGCTCGTTTTACCTCAGTTCCAGCTAAAATGACAGGCTGAAGCAACGCTGTAGGTGTCACCACTCCGGTACGCCCAACTGACACCTCAATATCCTTTAACTGTGTCACGGCCTCTTCAGCCGGGAATTTATAAGCAATCGCCCAGCGTGGACTCTTCGCTGTAAAGCCAAGTTCCTGTTGCTGAGCAAAGCTATCTACTTTAATTACCATACCATCAATCTCATAAGAGAGCTCTGGGCGTTTGAGCGTCCAGCTTTGCACAAATTTTATTACTTCTTCTATGTCATCAAAGGTACGGCGTTCCTGATTCACCGAAAAGCCTAGCCGCTCTAAGAAAGTAAGGCCCTCACTGTGAGAATCAATCTGACGCCCTTCTACTTCACCGATCTGATAAATAAACGTGGAAAGAGAGCGAGAGGCTGCAATCTTAGGATCTAGCTGACGCAAGGAACCTGCCGCTGAGTTGCGCGGATTAGCAAATAATGCTTCTTCCCGCTCCGCCCGTTCTTTATTCAAGCGGTCAAAAGCAATTTTTGACATAAAGGCCTCTCCGCGAACCTCCATGGTAATTGGTTCTGGTAAACGCAACGGAATAGAGCGAATCGTTTTCAGGTTTTGGGTGATATCCTCCCCGGTAGTTCCATCTCCACGTGTTGCTCCCTTTACGAAAAGTCCGTTTTCATAACGAAGAGAGACAGCTAGCCCATCAATTTTTAATTCGCAGACATAGCGAACGGTTTGGTTCCCTAAGCCCTGACGCACACGACGATCAAAATCGCGTAAATCATCCTCATCAAAAGCATTCCCAAGGCTTAACATCGGTGTTTTATGCACAACCTTTTCAAAAAAAGGCAATGGCATACCTCCGACACGCTGGGTAGGAGAATCAGGAGTAACCATGTCCGGCCATTGGTCCTCCAGGTCTTGCAATTCACGCATCATTTGATCATATTCCTGGTCCGTAATCTGCGGATTATCCTCTGTATAATAATGACGGCTTTCCTCTTCAATCCGTTTCTTTAGTTTTGCAATTTGTTGTTCTGCAGCAACACGATCCACGTATCTCTTCATCCTTTCCGTTCGTTCAAAATCAACCTTTTTCAATAGGAGCAAACTTAGCAAGTAATTTCTTAATGCCTACTGGACTAGGGAAGGCAATATCCAGCTCGGTGTTGTCACCTGCACCTTTAACACTAACCACTGTTCCTGTTCCCCATTTACCATGCTTAGCCTTATCTCCTACCTTCCAATCTGTTTGCGAGGCTGCTCCGTGTGCCGGCAATTTTGTTGCCTGGTTCAAGCCACGAAATGCGCTTGGCTGCATTGAGACAGTGGATTCTGTAGGTTTAGGGGAACGTCCAAATGTACCCCCTGTACGTCCGCCTGCTCCAAATCGACCGGGTTGACCTTTGCGGCCAGCACCAAATCCTGAGCCTGAGCCGAAGACGCCACTTGAACCAAAACCACCTTCAGACCCACCGCCTGAACCGAGGTCACCAGTAAGTAATTCCTCTGGTATTTCCATGAAAAAGCGGGATTGCATATTCATATTTGTACGTCCATATAGCGTACGCATTCTTGCTCGTGTCATAAATAATTTTTGTTCGGCACGAGTAATTCCCACATAAGCCAGACGTCGTTCCTCTTCCATTTCACTGTCATCAAATAGAGCGCGACTATGAGGGAAAACTCCTTCCTCCATACCTACTAGGAAGACAACAGGAAACTCCAAGCCCTTAGCGCTGTGCAAGGTCATTAGCACGACTTGTCCATCATCTGGTACCGCTTCCTCTGTATCATCATTGCCAAGTGAATCAATGTCTGCCACCAATGCTAGGTCAGTTAGAAAAGCCAGCAAGGTTTTATCCTCGCTCTTTTTCTCAAATTCTTGCGTAACGGACAGAAACTCGTCGATGTTTTCTAAACGAGCCGCTGCTTCTAGTGATTTATCCTCTTTTAACGATTCACGATAGCCCGATTGCTTCAAGATTTCCTCAACAAGCTCGGTTACACTTAAATAATCCACCATCTGCATCAGGTTCTTTATCATATCCGAGAAGGCTAAAATAGCATTGGTTGTTCGAGAGGCAAGCCCCATATACGCTACTTCCTGGACGGCTTGAAAGAGTGTCAAACCATGTGAGCTGGCATAGGCTTGCAGCTTTTCTACCGTGGTATCCCCTATATTACGCTTTGGTACATTAATAATACGGGTCAAGCTGATATCATCGTCAGGATTGGATACTAAGCGTAAATAAGCTAGTACATCTTTAATCTCCTTGCGATCGTAGAACTTCGTGCCTCCGACGATGGTATAAGGAATAGTCGATTTAACCAACACATCCTCCAGTACACGCGACTGGGCATTCGTACGATATAAAATGGCAAATTTGTCGTATCGTTTATAGGTTTTCAGTTGTTCTCGAATCATATCCACCACAAAGTAGGCTTCGTCATGCTCTGATTCAGCCTGATAGCAATAAATTTTGTCTCCTGCCTCTTTGTTGGTCCACAGATTTTTCTCTTTGCGGTTCTTATTATTTTTAATGACGTAGTTAGCTGCTTCTAAGATAGTTTTCGTCGAGCGATAGTTTTGCTCCAGCTTTATTAATTTCGCATGAGGATATTCCTTCTCAAAGTTAAGAATGATCGAAATATCAGCACCGCGCCATTTATAAATACTCTGGTCTGCATCACCCACACAGCAAATGTTTTTGTGCATGTCGGCAAGCATACTAATCAGCATATATTGGGCACGGTTTGTATCCTGATACTCATCTACATGGATATATTTGAACTTGCGCTGATAGAATTCCAACACTTCCGGCACTTCTTTAAATAAGCGAATCGTCGTCATGATTAGGTCATCAAAATCAAGCGATTGGTTCGTTTTCAGCTTCTTCATGTACAGCTCATACACTTGTGCTACAATGCGCTGGAACTGATCTCCCGCTACTTGCTCATAACGCTTTGGATCTAGCAATTCGTTCTTCGCTCCACTAATTGCGCCTAAAATAGACCGTGGTTCAAATTTTTTCACATCAATATTTAGTTCTTTCATACACTGCTTGACCACAGTCAACTGATCGCCCGCATCCAAAATGGTAAAATTACGGCTAATGTTAATCCGATCGACATCTCTTCGTAAAATGCGTACACACAGAGAATGGAAAGTAGAAATCCAAATATCATCCGCTCCAGCATCCCGACCAACCATTCTTTCCACACGCTCTTTCATCTCACGAGCCGCTTTATTGGTAAAGGTAATCGCCAGAATGCTCCAAGGAAACGCCTGCTTATATCCAACTAGATATGAAATTCGTTGGGTAAGAACGCGGGTTTTACCACTGCCTGCGCCTGCCAGAATCAGCACTGGTCCCTCTGTGGTCTCCACTGCTTTTTTCTGTTCAGGATTTAAACCCGCGAAAAAATTATCTTGAGCTAACATGCCGTAAGCCACCTTTCATTTTGCTTCTTTTCCTTCGTCCCAAAAGAAAGCATATGTTCCTATTTTGTCATATCTTTCCCCGTTATGCCACTCACTCTTTTAGGAAAAAAGACTCCTTTTTTATTCCATTTTTTATCTGAAAGAAAAGAAACTCCTCGGCATTGGCTCAAGGAGTTTCCTGTAAATCATGTGTGAGTAAAACTAAACTAGAAACGACGCTCTGTCTCTTTTACCGCAGCAACAGTAAATAGAGCCTGTTCCAGAGAATCATAGATGATATTGCCAACAACCACTGTATCAGCGATTGCTGCCATTTCACGAGCTTGGCTTGCATCCGTAATCCCGCCACCATACATGAGGTGTCCTTCATCCAAAGCTGTTTTGCAGGCCTCAACCATCTGCGGGTCGCCATATGTACCGCTGTATTCGATATACACGATTGGCAAACGACATAATTTTGTAGCCGTTTGCACGTAAGCCTTCGCTTCTGCTTGTGACGAAATGGCACGAGCGCTGGTTACCTCAGCTACCGCCGAATCCGGATTAAACACCAGATACCCTTCCGCTACAATATCATCCCAATGTATATAGCTTCCCAGTGAGCTTAGAGCCTCTACATGCGGAGCGAAAATCACATCTGGATTGCTTGCATTTAAAACGATAGGGATAAAGTATCCATCAAAGCCTGGAACGATGGCCTGCAAATTGGAGACCTCCAGCATGCACGGTACAGCATAGCGTCTAATACGCGACATTAGGTCAAGCGTGTTGTCAAATGTGACACCAAGGGTTCCCCCTACAATAATCGCATCTGTACCTGACTCGCAGATTTGCTCCAATTGATCGTCATCAATAGGCTTTTCTGGGTCCAGTTTAAAAACATGTCGCCAGTTGCTAAATTCAATCACGTTGATACCTCCGCTTTATTTACCGATCCGATCCAATGCCAGCTGGTAACCATCATTACCGTAATTGAGGCATCGCTTAACACGAGAGATCGTCGCTGTACTCGCACCTGTTTCCGATTCAATGTGGTTATAGGTATATCCTTTACGCAGCATGCGCGCCACTTCCAAGCGTTGAGCAAGTGACTGCATCTCATTTACTGTACATAGATCATCAAAAAATTTATAGCATTCTTCCATGTCTTTTAAGGACAAGATTGATTCAAAAAGTTGTTCAATTCCCTTACCCTTCAATTTCTCTAATTGCATGAAAAATCACCCCGTGATCGTCTTGGGAACTTTTTCTCTCTGTAAAGTTTTTAAGTACTAAAGTTCTGCTTTCATGATAGAGCAAAAGACATCTCTGTGCAAGACGATGTTTATCAATTTTACCTGTTTCCTAAAGTTTGGTTATTGAAAGCTAAGATGCTGGTCTAGGCTTGGTGTATTCGGCACGATGTTTACCCATGTATTGCCCGGGAGCAAAGGAATTTCCTGCGTTAGAGTAGCGTCCTCAAATGCCCGAATAACGCCATCCTTTCTTGCCCATTTGATTGGTTTTGCTTTTCCTTGCTGGAACAGATAACCTTCCCCAGGGCCATTTACATCGACCTCACGCCGGCCTTCATTATCCAGCACCTTATGCTTAGTTGAAATCACCAGTACATTCGTGATTTCAAGTTGTTTGTCTGATGTTAGATCCTTATGAACCTCACCTTGTGTAAAGCGTAAATATTTCCCCTTATCCGCATCATATTTGTAACTAAGCGAGTATTGTGGATGCGGTTTAACCTTAATTTCTGCCGCAGGCTGTCCTTGCTCTATTTTGGTGTCTTTAGGCAGGAAGGGGAAAAACGGTAGATCAGAGGTCAAACGCATATTTTTTGTCTGCATCGCTTTTTCGATATGGCTTAGATCGGTATATACATTATGAGGAGCGGAACGGAACTTTTCCCTCCAGAAATACGTACTGTTACTGATCTCATTAATATCGTCATCTGCGCCTTTAAGTATGGTGAGAGCATCCGGGCTTCCACCTACATGCACCAGAATAGAATCTAAGCCTCTGCCCAATTTAATAAAGTACGGACGGATACTTCTTACTGGTCCAATCGTTTTAGGAGTTTGACTGTGAAAAATGGCTAAAAAGCGTGTCACTTCACCTTCCGACAGCACTTCGTACACGATATCAGCTTTATCCAGTCCAGATTGCGGTCTAGCTTTTGGATGATTATTAACCATAACCATTACGGGACGATGATCAATTCGCTCATCCACCCCCACCCCTGTTAGCGGAGCTGTATAAGGAAATGTCTTTTCTTGTAAAGGTTCAGAAACTGGTGGCGTTACTGGATTTGGTTGCGGTGGTTGTTCTTTATTTGCAAACGGATTACATGATGCCAATAAAGCTGATGCTGTAACAACGACAACCGCATACTTCCAGAAATGTGTCATATATGCCTCACTCCTTTTTTGTCCCTACTATTTTTCGAGCAAGTTCCGCATAATTCCTGCCACAACTTTCCCACATTCCTTCTATTTGGTTCCCACATGTTTTTATGCAAGCTATGGTACTATGATAAATAGAAAGGAAGGGTGACCATGACTCAGACCACACCTTATCTGGTTTATCTGGTTGATGATGAAACGAATTTGCTAGAGCTATTGCGCTCCTATCTTGTGCGGGCGGGTTTTGAAGTAAAAACCTTTCAGAGCGGTGAAGAGGTTCTAGCTGTCCTTGACGATACGAAACCACACTTATGGATTCTTGATATTATGTTGCCTGATATAGATGGATACGAGCTTCTTAGACTAATCCGAAATAAATGGGAAGACGTTCCGATCATGTTCATTTCTGCTCGGGATCAGGATATTGATAAAATTATCGGGCTAGAGCTAGGTAGCGATGACTATTTGGCAAAGCCCTTTTTGCCTCGTGAGCTAGTCATTCGCACACAGCGTTTGTTGCATCGCACCTATGAAAAGACTGGACTATCTGTAACAACACCTGCCCAATCTCCGGTAGTGTATGAGGACTGGATAAATGTCTCTTCCTATTTCATTTCAGAAAAAGGCAGATTGGTTAAGGAAAACGAGCAAATGATTGATTTAACGACAAAAGAGTTTGATTTGGTGCTTTACTTTATAAAAAATCAGGGCCAAGCTTTGCAGCGCGAGCAAATCCTTACGGCTGTTTGGGGCGATGACTACATCGGATCAGATCGTGCCGTGGATGATCTGGTAAAACGGATTCGTAAAAAGATGCCTGATTTTCCATTGGAGACGGTATATGGCTTTGGTTACCGGATGACGAAATGAGAGAAAAATTTTCGTTACAGAACATGCCGTTAGCCAAACAGATTTTTTTACTGTTTTTATCCATGACAATCGTGCTTGGGGCAAGTGTAGCCATTCTTTATCCTTATACCTTAAAGCAGATTCTACTGGATAATACGTATTCATTGCTTGAGGATGAATTTGAGAAGGTGTCAGATCAAATCTCCTTTACGCAACAGCACGAGCTTGTACCACTACCATCTTTCACTTCTCCACGAATGCTGATGTTATTGTTACAAAACTATAACTTTTCTTTTCAGATGATGGTGTTTAGTAAAGATGGTCAACTGATCGGGTTCCAGCATATGCCCAAGGAAGGCGTTCCACTGAAGGTTGCAACTGGGCTTTTTAAAGAAGCTTCTGCTCACAAAGGCTCGACTCCTTATAAAGGAAGCACCGAGTGGGAGAATGAAAACTTCTTGATGGTAAGCCAGAAAATGGACTATTTTGGATTCCCTTATTACCTGGTGATTTTTACAAAGGAAAAAGAAATCATTCAAATCAATAACATGCTTACCAAACAATTCTTCATTATTTTTGCCTTTTTTATCTTTGTCAGCTTGTTATTAGCTGGTTGGTTTAGCGGGTATTTAAGTACCCCCTTACGCCGTTTAGAGGAATCCTGCCAAAAGATTGCGCGCCGTCAATTTGACATTCCTCTAATGGTTGATCGCAAGGATGAGATCGGTCAATTGGCTCGCTCCTTTGACATGATGAAAAAGCAATTGAAGGATCATGACGAATCTCAGCAACACTTTGTGCAAAATATTTCTCATGAATTAAAAACGCCAATTATGGCGATTCAAGGCTATGCACAAGGCTTGATAGACGGCGTTTTTCAAGGTGCTGAGGCCCAAAAAGGCTTGTCCATTATTATGGAGGAAAGCAACCGTTTGGAGAATGTAGTTGAACAACTATTGTATTTAACCAAAGTAGAATCAGTTGATAAAATGATGACCTTTACTTCATTAGACTTAACAGAAATGATAGGTCTATTACATCAGCGCTATCATCTTCTGCACCCACATTTAGCATGGCAGATCGAGATACCGGAAACCCTGCCAATGAAGGGCGACGGTGAACAGCTTTACAGTGCTTTTACTAATATTGTGGAAAATCAGCTACGATACGCCAAAACCACAATCACCATCACAGCCAAAGTGATAAAAGAACAAATCGAAATCGCTATTTCTAATGATGGTCCGCCTATTGAGGAAAGCGTCATGCCCTATTTATTCCAACGTTTCCGTAAAGGGAAAACAGGTAAGCACGGCTTAGGTCTGGCTATTGTACGTGCTGTTCTAGAAGCGCATGGAGGATCGATTACGGCTAAAAATATTTCTGAGCAGCAGGGAGTTATGTTTATTGCGACCTTGCCGCAAAAGCAATCTCATTTAGGATAACAAAACGGTAATTGGGAGGAAATTTCCCGGTTACCGTTTTTTAATCTCTTCCAGCTTGAGTCTATTCTCGCAAGTAACATGTATAACTTTTTATCAATTGCCACATGTTAAAACTAACAATCAGGATAAAACTACCTTTATGATTAAGAAAGGAGAGAAGAAATGCCACGTCTCTTCTCACGCTTCTTCATCTTGTTGTTGGTGATTAGCTCTTTGCTGGTAGCTTCTTGTCAATCCGGTTCACCGTCCCAAAATAAATCTGCTACCTCTGCTCGAAATACTTCTCCTCATTTTGCATCCGTTCACGAGACTCCTACTATACAAAACGTAATTTCTAGCGCCCGCCCCAGAGAGGTGCTTGGCTTTTATACAGAAGCAGAGGAGCCTTATCCTGGATCTCTTCCAACCTTATCTGCTCAGCATGAACAGCTTAGTACAATCGTACCCTTTTGGCATAAGCTAGATGATAAAAATCCTGGATATTTACAAACAACCCTTCCAAAAGAAGAGCAGCAAAAGATCATAGATCGGGCACATGCCAATCAGGTTCAAGTCTATCTGTTAGTTCATAATCTGTTCTATGGTTCTATCCAAAAAGGAAAGGATGTTGCGCGAGATATCTTACGCAATCCTAAGAATCAGCGTTATTTTTTGCGTAATTTAGAACGTGAAGTGCTTTCCATGGGCTATGACGGCATTAATTTGGACATTGAGAATCTATATCTAGAAGACAAGTTTGCATTCACTCAGTTAGTAAAAAATGTAACGGAATTGATGCACCGTTATGGTAAGACCGTCACAGTCTGTGTTCCTGCAAATACAGGCGATGAGCGTTCCAATGTATGGTCTCCTTGGTTTGATTATAAGCTACTAGGTCGCTACGCTGATCGCTTGGTGATCATGGCCTATGACGAGCATAATCCGCGAACCAAACCAGGACCTGTTGCCTCCATTCAATGGGCTGAAGATACGGTGCGCTATGCACTCTCACAGGGGGTGCCTGCTCAAAAAATCTTACTTGGGGTTGCTGGGTATGGTTGGAATTGGAACAGCAGCGGTGAAAAAGCCGAGTATCAATCCTATAAAAGTCTTATGGAGCAAAGCAAAACCCACGGAGCCACTCTTAATTGGGATCAAGAACGCCTCTCTCCTCACATGCAATACATGGATGAGGCGGGGAATATGCACATCGTTTGGTTTGAAAACTCTTTTAGCACCCGCTCCAAGCTAGATTTAATTGAGAAATATGATCTGGCTGGGATAGCCCTTTGGCGCTTGGGACTAGAGGACCCAACCATTTGGGATAACCTTTCCAATCAAATTAACGTCTGGAAAACAGATATGATTCATTAATGAAAGGGCAAGCCCTATACACAACAAAAACCTTGAATTCCGGAGTAGATTTCAAGGTTTTTGTTGCTATTCTATGCCAAATACGCCTCTCTCACCTGAGGATCTGATAGCAGATTTTTTGCATCATCCTTCAAAATGATCTCACCCGTCTGGATGACATAGCCTCGGTGTGCAATGGCAAGTGCCTGATTTGCATTCTGCTCGACCAACAGGATGGTCATACCCTCTTGATTTAATTCCGTGATGATCTCGAAGATTTGCTCAACTAAAATGGGAGCTAATCCCATAGATGGCTCATCTAACATCAGAATTTTCGGCTTCATCATTAATCCACGAGCGATAGCCAGCATTTGCTGTTCACCACCTGACATCGTGCCACCTTTTTGAGATACTCGTTCTTTTAAGCGTGGAAAATAATGAAAGGCTCGTTCGATACCCTCTTCCATCACTTTTTTATCCTTGATAGAAAAGGCCCCCATCTCCAAATTTTCCTTCACTGTTAATTTTGGAAATATCCGCCTTCCCTCCGGAACATGAGCAATTCCTAATGCTGAAATTTCATGCGGTTTTTTACCGGTAATAGCTTGCCCGTTAAATAACACTTGGCCTTCTTTGGTTCGTACTTGACCACATATGGCTTTTAAGGTAGTTGACTTTCCAGCTCCATTAGAACCTATAAGAGTTACAACTTCTCCCTGCTCTACCGTAATACTTAGACCTTTTAACGCATGGATGCCACCGTAATAGGTATGAACCTCCTTCAATTCCAATAATGCCATCGCTCTTCCCTCCTACGAAGCTTCTGTTGCGCTCTTGCCCAGGTACGCCTCAATTACTTTTGGATTGGTTCTTATGTCGTCTGGAGTACCCTCCGCAATCTTCCTGCCGTAATCCAGAACATGAATATACTCGGACAGCCCCATAACCAGCTTCATATCATGCTCGATTAAAATAATGGTTAATTCTAATTCGCGTTTGAGCTGACGTATGAAGTCTGTCATTTCCACCGTCTCTCTTGGATTCATTCCTGCCGCTGGCTCATCTAACAAAATGATCTGAGGGTTCGTAGCTAAGGCCCTAGCGATCTCTAGCCGGCGCTGCAATCCATACGGCAGGCTTCCCGCGGTTTCATTAGCAATCTGTTCAATCCCTACATATTCAAGAATTTGATAAGCTTCAATTCGTGCTCGTTCCTCTTCTTCCCGTACTCGTTTTGAATGAAACAAAATTCCCAGAAGACCAGCTTGCAGGCGTCCATGCTGCCCAATCATTACGTTCTCTAACGCTGTCATTTGTTTGAACAGTCTAACATTTTGGAATGTCCGTGTAATGCCTCGGTTTGCTATTTGATCAGGTTGAAGTCCTTTAATACTCTTTCCATTTAGGACAACATCCCCCTCGTCTGGCTCGTAAAAGCCTGTCACCATATTAAAAAAAGTGGTTTTACCTGCCCCATTTGGACCGATAACTGCCGTGATGCTTCCTTTTTCAATATCAATCGACACGTCTTCATTAGCTACCAGACCACCGAATTTCTTAGTTAAATGTCTCGCTTCTAACAATGCCATGCTACTCCCTCCTCTAACCTACTCTGTTTCGTCCAGTCAACTTAGCAAGAATGCCCTGCCGTTGTTCAACCTGAGCGTGATTTTTAATGGACTCCATATTTTCTTTCCTTCTTTTTGCTGGAATTAAGCCGTTTGGACGATAGAGAGCCGCTACTACCAGCAGAATTCCAAACACCATCCGCTGTAGCTTAGACGGGTCTAGCTGACTGGGTAGATACAGGATTCCTGCCTGAGATAGCTCATGTAAATAATTAGATAGCTCTTTTAAAATTTGAACCTGAAGCAGTGTCACAAACGTTGCACCTAAAATAACGCCGGGAATGCTGCCACTCCCACCTAAAATAACCATTACCAAGATGCTAAATGACTCCATCAATGTAAAGGAGGTAGGATCAATAAAGGTTTGCTTTGCCGCAAAGATAACTCCCACTACCCCTGCAAAGGATGCTCCTGTAGCAAATGCCGCTAATTTCGTTTTTAACAGAGAAATGCCCATAGACTGCGCTGCCAGCTCATCTTCACGAATCGCAATCCAAGCCCGCCCTAGTTTGGAATGCTCCAAGCGAATGTTGGCAAATACAATCAATAAAATCACCACGAGTACAATAAAATAGAAATGAAAAGCATCAGAAAAGGGTTCACCCCATATCTGCGGGGCATTAATAGAAGTTATCCCCTGAGGTCCATTTGTTATATTGATTGGCTTATCCAAATTATTAAAGATTATTCTGATAATTTCGCCAAATCCTAAGGTAACAATGGCTAGATAATCTCCTTTTACGCGGAGAACGGGGAGTCCTAGCAGAATTCCAAAAATAGCTGCGACCAGCAAACCAACCACTAAAAATGCCCAAAACCACTCTCCACTTAACGGGAACAAATCTCCCGGAATAAAATGATTAGCCTGTGCGGTAGCAAATATGCCATATGCATATGCTCCAGCGGCAAAAAAAGCAATATAGCCTAAATCCAATAATCCTGCAAATCCAACCACAATATTTAAGCCAAGCGCCATCGCTACATAAATACCGATATTGGTCGCCACTTCCATATAATAGCTGTTATCATATGCAAGTAATGGAATAAGACCAAACAGCACGAATCCCCCTAAAAACACTTGTATCCATTTATTCGTATTCGTGTAGTAAATGAACAAGACGGAAAAAATGAGCCCCACAAAGCTTGTTACCGATTGCTGTAATAAATAAAGGGCTACAGAGCATGCTGCAATCCACACCAGCGTAAGAAGAAGCGGGATTGGTTTTTCCTTTGCTAGCACATTTTTAAGAGTTCCCATTTCTTTCACCTACACTTTCTCTTTTACGGCTTCTCCAAGCAGACCCTCTGGTTTGAACAGAAGCACTAGAATGAGAATGGCAAAACCGATGACATCCTTATACTCTCCACCGAAGGCTCCCCCTGTTAACGGCCCCATATATGCACCAGCCAACGACTCAACCAAACCAAGAAGCACTCCGCCCAGCATCGCCCCTCTGAGGTTGCCAATCCCGCCTAATATAGCAGCAGTGAAAGCTTTCATGCCCAAAATGAAACCAATGAAAGGATCAATCGTTCCATAGTTTTGTGCAAACAACACACCTGTTGCTCCACCTAAGCTTGAGCCAATAAGGAAGGTTAGCATAATGACTTTGTCCACATTTATGGTCATAAGTGATGCTGTGGATTGATCCTGTGAAACGGCACGCATTGCGATACCCCATTTTGTCTTATTAATAAAAAAGGTTAATGTACTCATCATTACGATTGCTACGATAACAACAATTACAGCTTTGGAGGGAACTTGGGCAATTCCGATATCGATTTTTCCAGGAAATAAAATCGGTCCTGTTAAATAAAAGGTATCCCGATGAAGCGCTTCTGCAAAACGAACGACATCTTGCAAAAAGAAGGACACACCAATAGCAGATATCAACGGAACCAGCCGCGGGGCATTACGTAGAGGTCGATAAGCAACCCGTTCAATCCCGACACCCAATAAACCGGTTACGATCATACTGATAACCAGAGCAAGAACAAGAGCTAAAAATGGATTCATTCCTTGCAATACACCGTTAGCATCCATAATCAGTAGCACTTCTGTTCCGACAAAGGCTCCCACCATAAAAATTTCTCCGTGGGAAAAGTTAATAAATTCCAATATTCCATAAACCATTGTGTATCCCAGGGCTACAACTGCATACATGAAGCCGAGGGTAAGTCCATCGACCAAAACTTGAGGTAGGATCTGCCACATGTACATTCCTCATTTCATTATATTTTTATGTTTACTGTAAATGCAGATCATTTTCCCTAAAAATAAATAGGGCTTTTCCTCAATCATTCACAAAAGAAGGGCGCTTCTATGTGTCGTCCCCTTACTACAACAGTAGAAAGCGTCCTTTGTAATTACTACTCAATTTTGCCTACATATGTGGCTTTGCCGTTTTCAAATTTATAAACAAATATCTGAGCGAATTCATTGTCTCCTTTTTCTGTAAAGGTGACTTTGGTAAATTGAGCTTGAAAGTCTTTCGTTTTATGAACGGCGTCTAATACTTGCTCTCTGCTAGGCTTCTTATTTCCATTTGCCTTAATAGCGTTTTGTAGGCCATGCAGTAATACCTTCATCGCATCATATCCGTAAACGGAATAGGCTTCTAGCTTTTTATTAGTTGCCTTCTCATAAGCTTCAGCCCATTTTTTTCCTTCAGCAGTTTGGGTAACGTCCCCCGCTGCCGATGTATAGATCACTCCTTCAGCGGCACTGCCAGCAATCGTCACTAATTCTGAGGAATCAATTCCATCCCCGCCCATAAATATGCCCTGATACCCCTTATCACGGGCCTGCTTAAATAACAGACCTCCTTCCGTATAAATCCCTCCAAAGAAAACCAGGTCTGGTTTACTTGTAACTACTTGATTAACCACAGCACTATAATCCTTTTCCCCTACAGTAATGCCTTCGAAACCAAGTATTTCCACTCCATCCTTTTCAAATTGAGCTTTTACTTGGTCAGTTAATCCTGTTCCATACGCCGTTTTATCAGTAATAATGAATACGGTTTTTACGCCAAGCGTATTTTTGGCGTATCTAGCTGCTGCGGGTCCTTGTGCATCATTGCGTGCGCAAATGCGATGGACTGTCTTCTTCCCTTCTTCAGTAAGATTGGTGCCTGTGTTAGCAGGAGAGACCATGACCAGTTTGCCAGCTTCATACTTAGAAGAGGACGGAACAGCAACACCGGTATTGTAGTGGCCGATCACTCCCAGTACGTCCTTGTTGGCAACCAGCAGCTGGGCATTGGTAACACCCTGTTTGGGATCAGCCTGATCATCCTGAGGAAAGAGCTGTAGATCGAATCCCATTTTCGCAAATTCTTC
The DNA here is from genome assembly GCF_000219535.2 of Brevibacillus laterosporus LMG 15441. NCBI lineage: Bacteria > Bacillati > Bacillota > Bacilli > Caryophanales > Paenibacillaceae > Brevibacillus > Brevibacillus laterosporus. The sequence goes on along the minus strand of NZ_CP007806.1, from coordinate 473,060 downwards.
CTTTTCCTCCTGCAACGCGTACCCTGCTCCCTGTTTAATCGCGTCCCCAATGTTTGCGTATGCACCAGATAGCGGGCTTTGTGTAGCGATTTTTATTACCTCTTTTCCGGTGCCTTGGCCTGCACCTGCACAGCCTGATAAAGCTAATCCAGTAATCAATATGGCGGTCAAGAGTCCCATGCTAGCTTTCTTGTTCATGGAATCAAATCCCCCTTATTTTTCTTCTTTCAACTAAATCAGTGTATTCTCAGATCGTCAGGATTTTGACAACTATAGGGTAGGAAGATTCGTTTTGCGTTAATGATTATTTTTTATTGTAAAATAACTCAGAAAATTTACAAGAAAAAAATAATTTTTATCGGAGCGATTTTACCGCGTCATTGGTACTATTTTACACATCTCAATAAGGAATAGAAGCTTTATTGATAACCTATCAGCCAAACCTTTAGATCGAGCTAGCTGGATAAATCATAGTACCTGTCTTCACTTCATAGATTCCAGACTTCGTAAAACGAACAAAGGGTAAATGGGTAGCGGTAAAAAATAATAAGGAATAAATTGGATCATCAAAACGATAGCCACGTTCTCTCATTAAAGTGGAAAAAAGCTCGCTTTTTTCCATGACAATCTCCATCGGTTCATCTGTCATTTTCCCACCTATAGGCAGGGGCATATGAAATAACACTTCTCCCTTTTCAATGATCGCCACTCCTCCTTTTGATGCTACGATCTCCTGAAGGGCCGCTTTCATCGCTTGTGGATTACGACCTAATACGAGAAATTCTGTGGATGCATGGAAGGTGGTCGCTAATGCTTCTAGTTCAACAGCAAAGCCTCGTAAAATGGCCTTTGTGAGTTGTTTCGTCTTGGGATCAATTAAGACTGCAAGCATCGCGTCCGGTATTTGTATAAGCTCCTCCCAATTATGAATAACAGTTGTTGTATCTAATTTGCTAATAACTGCATTTATCATACAGATGACAGGGAGAGCATCTAAGTGAAGGGCTTGCTCTTGTTCTTGTTCTGGAAACTGAAACCAATGATCAGACACCTTTTCTTCCATGGTGGAGCCAATAGAAATAAACTCACTTAGTTGCCTTTTTGGTATCTTTGCTTTCGCTTGTCCCTCCCCATCGATGAGAAGACCATTTGCGATAACCGTTTCTGGCGTTGGATTACTTCTCTCTGTAAGCAACAATATATCAGCCACGCGTCCAGGAGCAATCCCACCTATTTCCGTATCCATTTTGTAATAAGTAGCAGGATTTAATGTTGCCATCACGTAGGCTTCTTCCATAGGCATACCGGCCTCAATTGCCACTCGGATCGTGTAGTCCATCACTCCGTTTCGAAGCATCGGCGCTGTAGCTCCATCTGAGGTAAGCATCATGCGAGGTGACCAAGGTAAGCCTAATTGCTTCCATTCTTTAATCAATTTGGGCAGATCAGGCCGGATGGAGGAATGACGAAGTGTAGCATACATCCCCACTTGCAAGCGATGCAGTAGCTCGTCGGCCGTCATACTTTCATGACAAGCTCCTACACCATGAGCGGCCGCTAAAGCCAATGTATGATAAGAAGCCCCCGGATGGTGGCCCTCTATTCGTTTACCCAAATCCAGAGCATAGCGCATCCCTTCTAACAGCTCTTCTCGCTCATCCAATACTCCTCTCCAATCCGTTAATTCTCCAGCCTGAATCACTAGAGGATGGTCTAATAGCTCCTTTATTCTTTCTCGCTGGAATACTCCTTCTGGATCAGGCAGCGTTTGTGAATCCAGCCTAGCCCAAAAAAATTGCTTCACGGGATGCTTATTTATCTCATCTAAAAGCGAAGACAGCTTATCATAGGGCAACAATTGAAAAAAGAACAAGCTATCACTTACCATCGTCGTGGTCCCTGTCTGCAATGCATAATCAGCTAAGGTGAACGGATTATACCATTGAAAAGGATGGGCATGCGGTTCGATGTATCCCGGGACGATATACTTGTCTTTTGCATTTATACAAATTGTATCCTGATTTACTAATGGTGCTTTCTCTCCCACATAAGCAATTCGCTCCCCGGACAAGACGATGTCTGCTTGGCGCCAAGACTTCGTATATACATCTAATATGGTACCTCCCGTAATCCACACACTAGCAGCTTCAAGTCCTTTTGCTGTACGAATCATTTGTTTATAAGCCATTTCTGTTAGTTTTCTTGCCCTCACTCATTCCCTCTCCTCTTGTGTTAGCATCGTTATTTACTACTTATATGACTCACTCATGGATCCCTGCTTTTCTGCCATTTTTTCCTTGGGTGGACGATCGCTTCTCAACACAAACTAACACAAGGAAGGAGGCTGGATGAGCATGAAAAAGAATGTTGGTAGGCTGGACGCCTATATTCGTATAACTTTGGGGCTAATCGGTTTAGGGTGCGCAATTAGCAAAATGTCAAATCATCGCTATCGTAGAAAACCTTATGGTCTTTTGCTTTGGTCTGCTACGAAGGTAGCCGAGGGCATCACGCGCTTTTGTCCAATCCTCTTGATGTTTGGTATCAGTACCAGAAAAGAGGATTTAATACGTCAAGCGATGGATAAAATTATTCCGACTGGTCTTTCGCTTTACAACAAGACTAGAGAAGCTACGTCGTCGATGAAAAACCGAGTATCAAAGCGCACCTCCACTGATCATACCCAAACAAATTCTCAGAATGAGCAGGCAACAAACCACAATGCTGAAAACACGCAAGCTGAAGAGCTTGCTCGCAGGGCATTCGAAAGCTTTGTTGAAAGCGAAAAACAAGGGGATCAAGCACCTTTTCAACCATCTACTCAGGAAAAAGACTAACATCTTGATCAACCCCGGAATAAAAACGCGTCTAATCATGATGCTAAGTAAAATCAAACAAAGGGATCAGGCCACAGAGGCCCAATCCCTTTTGTTTGTTCAATCCAGACTACTTGTTCTTTCTGACTGTCTATACCTTTTTAAAAGCTTTATCAGCAATATCTCTACGATAATGTGCACCTGTAAAGGATATGTTGGCTACAGCCTGATATGCCTTTTCTTTGGCTAGCTGCAAGGAGTCGCCTAAAGCAGTTACTGCAAGCACCCGTCCACCATTTGTTACAAAATGACCAGCTTCCTGCTTCGTACCAGCATGGAATACCATTTCCTGTTTGTCTTCTTCAGGCGAATCAGCTACAGATACATCCAGACCACTTATAACAGCTCCCTTAGGATAATCTCCCGGATATCCTGGTGAAGCCATAACAACCGTAACTGCACTCTGCTTACTCCATTTGATATCTAAATCAGCCAAGGTTCCATTTATTGTGGCCATCACAATATCCACTAAATCGGTTTCCAATAATGGCAGAGTGACCTGTGTTTCTGGATCACCAAATCTGGCATTAAATTCTACAACCTTAGGACCATCCTCGGTAAGCATCAATCCCGTGTACAAAACACCTCGAAACGGGATACCTTCCTTTACCATAGCAGACGCCATCGGTTGAACAATCTTATCTATTATATGCTGTATATCGCTATTCTTTACTTGAGGTACAGGAGCATACGCCCCCATTCCGCCGGTATTGGGCCCTTTATCCCCGTCAAATACCGTCTTATGATCCTGAGAAGGAATCATTGGCTTAACAGTCTCTCCATCAATAAAGGAGAGCAACGTCAATTCTTCCCCGCGCATAAACTCTTCAATAACAACGCGACTTCCAGCTTGACCAAACTTACTATCCTGCATGATCTGACGGATTGCTTCTTCTGCTTCCTCTAGGCTAAAAGCTAGAATGACACCTTTTCCTTGTGCCAGACCGTCCGCTTTAATAACGATGGGCGCCCCTTTTTCTCTTACATAAGCGATAGCAGATTCATAATCGAGGAAAGATTCATATTCCGCAGTTGGAATATTATATTTTTTCATCAAACATTTAGCAAAAGATTTACTGCCTTCCAGCTTTGCGGCATTTGCACTTGGACCATATATAGGTAGATTACGTAGAGTAAAGAAATCTACAATTCCTCCTAAAAGCGGATCTTCAGGACCTACAATGGTAACATCAATTTCCTCATCTTTGGCAAACTGTGCCAGTGCCGCATAATCTGTCACTTGGATCGGAACGTTTTGCACCAGAGCAGCGGTTCCACCATTACCCGGAGCGCAGAAAATTTTCTCCACTTGAGGGCTTTGTGCCAGTTTCCACACGAGGGTGTGTTCCCTTCCCCCGCTGCCTACTACCAAAACTTTCATTCTATTTGTCCTCCCCTTAATGTTTAAAATGACGGACACCTGTGAAAATCATAGCAATGCCATGACGATTGCACGCATCGATCGATTCTTGGTCTCGAATAGAGCCACCAGGCTGAATAATAGCTGTAATTCCTGCTTGAGCTGCTGCTTCTACTGTATCAGACATTGGGAAAAATGCATCTGAGGCAAGAACTGCTCCCTTAGCTTCTTCTCCAGCTTGTGTGATCGCAATTTGGGCTGAACCTACTCTGTTCATCTGCCCCGCACCAACTCCGATCGTTTTATCTGATGTAGCTAGAACGATCGCATTAGACTTAACGTGTTTGACCACCTTCCAAGCAAACTCTAGTTGAGTTAGCTCTTCTTCACTTGGTGAACGTTCAGTTACGACCATTATAGCAGTAGGGTCAAGGGATTTGCGATCCCATTCCTGGACAAGCGCTCCACCATGCACAGAAGTAATTTGATAAGCAGAACCCAATGCACCTTTATGCTCAGTAGAGGCTATCTCGTCCATCTGAAGTAAACGCACATTTTTCTTTTCCTGCAAAACAGCCAACGCCTCTGGTTCAAAAGCTGGGGCAATAATGATTTCTAAGAATACCTCTTTTAGTAGTAAAGCTGTTTCACGATCAATCGGGCGATTCGCCGCTACAATCCCACCAAAAATAGAGACGGGATCAGCATCATACGCTTTTTGATAAGCCTGATGAATGGTCACTCCCACACCTACCCCGCATGGATTGGTATGTTTTACGGCAACCACTGCTGGCTCGTTGAATTCAGCCAATATAGCCAATGCAGCATTAGCATCGTTAATATTATTATAGGAAAGTTCTTTACCGTGAAGTTGTTTGCACGCAGCGATATTGCCGCTAGTGGACAAAGCATCTCGATAAAAGGCTGCCTTCTGATGAGGGTTTTCTCCATAGCGAAGCTCCTGAGCCTTTTCATAGGTAACCGTGAAGCTCTCTGGCAATTCCTCGCCTGTTTGTTCGCTTAAATAGCGTGAAATGAGAGAATCATAGGCAGCCGTATGACGAAATACTTTAGCTGCTAGGCGTTTGCGCGTTTCTAAACTGGTGTTTTGTTGTTCGCGGATTTCATTTAACACAAGCTCATAGTCATTAGCATCCACAACTACAGTCACGTATGCATGGTTCTTTGCTGCCGAGCGCAGCATCGTTGGGCCGCCAATATCAATATTTTCAATCGCGTCCTCATAGCTGACATCTGTACGAGAAATTGTTTCCTTAAACGGATAAAGGTTCACCGCTACGATATCAATATATTCAAAACCTTGGGCCGCCATTTGCTCCGCGTGCTCTTCATTATCGCGAACCGCGAGCAAACCACTGTGAATAGCTGGGTGCAGAGTTTTTACCCGACCATCCATCATTTCTGGAAATTGGGTTACCTCCGATATTCCTGTTACCTTAACTCCTGCATCAGCTAAAAGAGTCGCTGTACCTCCAGTTGAAATGACCTCAAAACCTAGCTCGACAAGCTGGCTTGCAAATTCCACCACGCCTGTTTTGTTAGATACGCTAATCAGTGCTCTCTTTTTCCCCACGGAAAGAACCTCCTGACATGTAATTACTCGTTTAACACGAACATTTCAAGCTAATCATATTATAAATGTACGCTTTTTTCAACTTTTTTACTGCTCAAACAGCCTATTACCTTTTATTTACTTTATAATTACTTTCTATCATAATGTTCTTTTTTTTCTGGCAAAAATAGGAGATAATAAGAAAGATTGAAGAAGTCAGAAAGGATTGTTGACATGCTCCAAAAGAAAACAGCCCTTCTTGCGGGTGCAAGCGGACTGGTAGGAGGACATTTACTCACTTTTTTATTAGAAGCTCCCGAATACGAGCGTATCTATGCGGTTGGGCGAAAGGCGCTATCCATTGATCATCCGAAACTCGAACAAACTGTTCTTTCTTTTGAAAATCTGGATCAATACGCCTCTCTTTTCTCATGTACGGATATCTATTGCTGTCTTGGCACCACACGAAAGAAGGCCAAAAGTAAGAAACAATTTGAGCAAGTTGACTATGAATATCCACTGGCTATGGCACGCCTAGCTAAACAACAAGGTGCTGAAAAATTTCTATTGGTTTCTGCTCTAGGTGCTAATGTACACTCGCTTTTCTTTTACAATCAAATAAAAGGGAAGCTGGAACGAGATATCGCAAATCTACAATTGCCTACTGCCTTGTTCTTTCGTCCTTCCTTATTACTAGGTAAACGTGATGAGTATCGAATTTCCGAACATTTGGCAGGTAAGCTTGTTCCTTTGCTCTCTCCTTTGTTGATTGGCCCCTTAGCAACATATCGTGCTATCCCTGCCGAAGAAGTAGCCTATAGCATGTACCAAGCCGCCCAACAAAGCATTTTCGGAAATCATGTGTACGACTCATCTCTTATACATGATATGGCTCAATCACGTTTTTCTACATCCTAATCTACAGTGCAGATACCTGCCTAGTCCCTTGTCACGCATGCCAACATAAACTGATTACTAAGTCGTCAGAGAGGAGGAGGAATCATGCCAGCGACATCCGATTTAGTGAATCTTGGTGTTTCGTCAGATAATTTAGCATTTTGGGCTGCTATACTTAGCATCATCAGCTCTGTTCTAACCTTCCTCGCCCTTGTAATTGATAAGCAAAAAAAGAAATCCAAAAAATGCTAACAGATTTTTCTTTGCCATCAAAAGGCCATGGTTATCATCTTTACCTTCCATTCGAATAAATGAATGGTTGCATAAATACTCAGCCATCCGAGTAACAGATAAAGGATTTGTTGGTTTCTTGGAGATGAGTTTTTTACATTCATGATTAACAAAGATCCAACTACAACACCGATGGTAAACCATGCTACTTGTATAGAAGGTACCATTCCCTCAGCGTTATTCCACATCAGCACCCATATCAGTGTGGCAACAAAATAGGAAGCAATAAATCGCCAAAACGAGTTCACTGTTCTCACCTCACGACCACTTGACATTCTTATTTACAAATAAAATACTGAAACTGTATAAACACCTTACTTTTTACAAAAAAGGAACCGATATAACTAGTGGATATATTATTTTTATATAGCAGCTAGTATCGTTCTATATGATGGGGGTCACTTACTTTATAATATATATATTACAATCAAAAGAGATTGCAACGGACAATCAGATCAAAAACTGCTGTCTCATTATTCCGGGGGGTATTTCATGTGCGCAAAACCTTTTTCCGCATTTTTTGGTTCTAACCACAGCAAGAAAGCGTTCTCACTAGATGAGCAAGCGCATTCCAAGAATGTATCTCTAAACGTGTCAAAACATTCCGATGTCGTGAAACAATTGGAAATGATTCAACTTTCCGAATCCGATCTTCGAATTGCCAGGTGTCTTCAGCCACTCGTTGAACAGCATATCGATGAGATGGTAGCGCAATTTTACAAGAATCTGAAGCACGAGCCTTCTTTGATGGTTATCATTGAACGCCACAGCTCTATTGACCGTTTAAAATCAACACTGCGTACTCATATTTTACAATTGTTTAACGGCACTATAGATGAGAACTTCCTACAACAGCGTAAGCGCATTGCAATCGCTCATGTTAAAATTGGTTTGCTACCAAAATGGTATTTATGTGCCTTTCAGGATTTATCCATCTCGTTATTTAATATGCTAGACATACATATAGACAGTAAATCTGATTACCATAAATCAGTAAAAGCCATTACCAAGTTATTAAATATCGAACAACAAATCGTGCTGGAGGCGTACCAGGATGAGATCAACCGTTTACGTAGCTTAGAAGAAGATAAGAAAGTGATTGTCCGAGAAAAAGTCAATCAAGCTGCTCAGGAATTAGCTGCAATCTCTGAGGAAACTAGCGCTTCTGTTGAGGAGCTGAGTGCCCAGGCTGGGGAATTTGTGATTCATGCGAAGCAAGGAACAGCTTCTTCTATTGAAGCACAAAATTTGTCCATAGACGGTACCACCAAGCTTGACGAGCAGGTTAGCCAATTTGATCTGCTTCAGTCTAGTATGAGAGAAATCTCCATTGAAATGAAAGCTCTAGAAAATACTTCAGAGCAAATTCGAGGCATCGTTAGTGTAGTAACGGGTATCGCCGAGCAAACCAATCTCCTCGCCTTAAATGCGGCCATCGAGGCAGCGCGTGCTGGTGAACAAGGGAGAGGCTTTGCTGTGGTTGCAGATGAGGTGCGCAAGCTCGCGGAACAAACGAAAAAGTCGGTTTCTGGTGTAACTCAATTGATTGAGCAAACACATAATCAAACCTCCAGAGTGTCTTCGCTTCTCGACCGTGTAGAAGAATTGATTGTATCCTCTACGTCTTCGATGAGCGAAATCACCTGCTTTTTTGCCAATATCCAAAAAGCTGTCAGTATTAGTAAGGAACGCAGCAACCTGATTGAACAAGAGCTTGTCACTTTTTCACGCGTCATTGAAGAAATGAATCAAGCTGTTTCTCATGTCGCGCATTCAGCAGAGAACTTATCTGAGGTAATGGATACGTTATAGGAAATGTTGCTGGGAATAACCGTACCTCCCATATGGGCTGTACGGTTTTCTTTTATTTTATACACGCTTCTTTTTCCCTTTTTTATTGCTTAGTTTTTTTAGACTATGGTAGAGACTTTTAGACCTTTTGTTTGATTTTTTATGCAAAGATACCTTTGCATATTCTTCTTTTGTTCTTTTACTTGATTTGTTCTTTGCTTTTTTCTCTTTTTTATCCAGACTACATTCGATAGGTAATTCTAACTCTTCAACAGGATGATTTAGCAATTCATTTTTAATACCGGTGTAATCTTTGTTTTTGACTTTACTTAATACCTGATCACGTGCCTCTTGGGACACGTTCAATCCCATGTCAGATATCTCATTTAGCACTGAAGTTATATTTTTACTATTTACTTCAGGTAGTTTTTGCGCCAATCGATATATGTCATGAATGCTCCACTCTCTTCCTGTTCGCTCACTAAGCTTGCTAAGCAAATTGGATACGATATCTGCCATTCCAGTTGTTCGCCTCCTTGTGTGCGTGCCCACTTGCTTTATCGTATGAATAGGGCAAGTAGTTGGTGAGTGAGAAAGTCGTGGAATGATACTTTTTGGGTGTTTGGGGTCGTTCTCGCCTTGCTGAGATGAAACGCGAAAAAGCGTTTTCCTTCATCCAGAAGGAGAACGCTTTACTTATGTTGCTTGCCTCGCTGTTTAATTAGTTTAGATTCCCCTTACCTTCTATTCCTAACTGGGCTTCTTCGCTAAGACCCTGTAACACACGAATTAACAGCCTATGCTCCACCTCATGTATCTTTTGCTGCAAGCTTTCTTCGGTATCTTCCTTATGAACAAAAATAACTTCCTGATCAATGATGGGACCAGTATCCATTCCCTCGTCAACAAAATGAACAGTCGCACCCATTACTTTTACTCCATATTCCCATGCTTTTTTAATAGCATCTTTTCCCGGGAATGCCGGTAATAAAGATGGATGTAGATTGATCATTCGCCCCTGGTAGCTGGTAAGCAATACATTCCCTATCAATCGCATATAGCCAGCTAGTACAATAAAATCAATTTCTTCTTGCTTTAATTGAACCAAAATCTCTTGTTCAAATGCTTCCTTAGACACATAATCTTTGGCTGAAAACAAAAATACAGGGATGCCAAGACGCTCTGCTCTCTTAATCGCATAAGCTTGAGCTTGATCACAGACTAATAGTGCTACCTCTACAAAGGGAAGGCGTCCATCTCTAGTTGCTTGCACAATCGCTTCAAAATTAGATCCGCTTCCTGAAGCAAACACCGCTATCCTCATTGATGCTCCCCTTCCACATAGACAACCCCACTCTCTCCTTGCTGTACCTTTCCAATCAGATACGCTTCTTCTCCAGCCTCCTGAAGCATGTTTACTACATGTTCAGCATCATTCTTGGCTACTGCAAGCACCATTCCAATTCCCATATTAAAAGTCAGGAACATATCCTGCTGGTTGATATTACCTGTTTTTTCGATCAATTCGAAAATTGGCAATACTGGCCAACTTCCTAATGTAATGGAGGCTTGCAGTCCGTTTGGCAGCATTCGGGGAATGTTCTCTGTAAATCCACCGCCTGTAATATGAGCCATTCCTTTCACTTCAACCTGTTTTAGTAAGGAGAGGATTGGTTTAACATAAATCTTTGTAGGAGTAAGTAAGACCTCACCTAAGCTTTTTTCAAAGCCTTCTACTTTGTCGTGCAACGAAAATCCGGCATCCTGAAGCAATACCTTTCGTACTAAGGAAAAGCCATTACTATGAACACCACTCGAAGCAATGCCAATTAAAATATCCCCTGCTTGAATTTTACTTCCATCAATTATTTTGGATTCCTCAACCACTCCAACCGTAAAACCCGCGATATCATATTCACCGTCTGCATACATCCCCGGCATCTCGGCCGTTTCTCCGCCTATGAGGGCACAGCCTGCTTGCTCACATCCGTCTGCGATTCCCTTTACAATGGACTCCAGCTTCGTAGGGATTACCCTATCACATGCAACATAATCTAAGAAATATAAAGGCTCAGCGCCTTGCACCACAACATCATTGACACACATCGCTACCGCATCAATTCCTATTGTATCATGATGATCCATTTGAAAAGCGAGCTTTAGCTTAGTCCCAACACCATCTGTTCCAGATACAAGCACGGGTTGCTTGTACTCTGCTACATTTAGACGAAATAAGGCGCCAAAACCACCGAGTCCACTCATCACCTCAGGCCGAAACGTGCGTGTAACGTGTTTTTTCATTCGCTCAACCGCTTCATTTCCAGCAGCGATATCAACACCAGCTTCTTTATATGCTTGACTCATTTGTAATCGCTCCCTTTTAGCATTTCGTGATTGGCAAGGCTTCCTCGAAGTTAACCTCTGTCGGGTATCTACCTGTAAAGCATGCTAAACAATGCCCACGATCCGGTGCGTTATCGCTGTCTACACGCCCAATAGCATCTACCATGCCCTTTGGTGTCATAAAGAGTAAAGAATCCGCTCCAATGTACTGACGAATCTCTTCAACCGATTTATTCGAAGCGATCAGCTCATCAAAGGATGATGTATCAATGCCATAAAAACACGGATTTTTTACTGGTGGCGAACTGATTCGAACATGTACTTCGATAGCTCCCGCGTCTCTTAGCATCTGCACAATACGACTACTTGTCGTTCCTCGCACAATCGAATCATCTATCATGATCACTCTTTTACCTTCTACAACTTTACGAACCACCGAGAGCTTCATGTGCACTCCACGCTCACGCAGTTCTTGAGAAGGCTGAATAAAGGTACGACCCACATAACGGTTTTTAATAAACCCGATTTCATAAGGAATACCTGTCGCTTCAGCAAAACCAATCGCCGCTGAAGTACTGGAGTCGGGTACCCCGATTACCACATCACCCTCTGCTGGCGCTTCATAAGCTAATTGCTTCCCAAGTCGTTTACGAGCCATGTGTACATTAATCCCATCAATGTCACTATCCGGTCGTGCAAAATAAATATATTCAAACGTACATAATGTACGATTTATTTTCGGTGCAAATCGCTGTGATTGAATACCATGCTGATCAATAATCAATAACTCGCCTGGCTCAATCTCACGCCAATAGGAACCTCCTACGATATCAAAAGCGCAGGTTTCGGAGGCAACGATAACCGCTTCACCCAATGTTCCAAGCGACAATGGACGTAAGCCATTTGGATCAAGCGCAACAATTAATTGATCCTCGTTCATGACCAACAGCGCATAAGCGCCTTTAATCTCCTGTAAGGCTTCCTTAACCGCGGAAGGTAAGTCCTGCTTCGATGAACGGGCTATAAGATGCGCAATCACTTCTGTATCGCTGGTTGTTTGAAAAATAGAGCCTTTTTTCTCCAGTTCCTTGCGAATAACTCCTGCGTTTACTAAATTTCCATTGTGAGCTACAGCCATACTACCTTGTGCATAGTTAAAAAATAAAGGTTGCGCATTTTCAATCCTACTTGAGCCTTGTGTCGTATAACGTGTATGTCCAATAGCTAAATGCCCATGGAACTTTGCTAATTCGCCTTGCCCAAATGCTTCACTTACTAATCCCATTCCGCGATGCTTATACCATTTTTCCCCGTCAGAGGAACAGATTCCGGCGCTCTCCTGACCTCGGTGTTGAAGAGCATGCAGCCCCAAATAAGTAAGCGGGGCTGCCTCCTTGTGATTGTATATTCCAAAAACACCGCACTCTTCATTTAATTTATCCCACATTATTGGATCAAACATGGTATCGCATCCTTCCATGCTGATTTTAGGCGAGTAAGTGATGCATTCACGATTTCTTTGCCCTGATGAGTGATAACCAAATGATCTAATCCTGTTGTGCCAAGCACTTGGCAAGCCACTCCCTGCTCTGCTGCTAGTCGTTTCATCTGATTAACATTGTCCTGAGTCGTGCTCACTAGAATACGTGATTGTGACTCACTGAATAGCGCTAGATCAGCTCGCAGGTCGTCAGTTAGTTCAATCGTTGCTCCAATCTCTTTTCCGAAGCAGCCCTCAGCAATAGCGACAGCCAATCCGCCCTCTGCCAAATCGTGGGCCGATTGTATATACCCTGCCCGAATTGCAGATAGCACTACTTTTTGAACATTTGCTTCCTTTTCTAAATCAATTTGTGGAGGGCGACCGGAGATTTTGCCTGTCAGTAGCTTTTGATACTCGGAGCCTCCTACTTCTGCGTGAGTTTGACCCAATAATAAAATGACGTCTCCCTCTTGTTTAAAATCCTGAGTTGTAATATGGTCCACGTCTGTAATGAGTCCAACCATTCCGACTACTGGTGTTGGGTAAATGGCCTCACCACTACGTTCGTTATAAAGGGAAACATTCCCGCCGATGACAGGGGTAGACAAGGCATTGCAAGCGGCACTCATCCCATCCACTGCTTTCTCGAATTGCCAGAAAACCTCTGGTTTCTCTGGATTTCCAAAGTTCAGGCAATCTGTGATAGCTAAGGGCTCAGCCCCTGAACAAACCACGTTTCGTGCCGATTCGGCAACCGCTATTGCTCCACCTACTTCTGGATCAAGGTAAACATATCGCCCATTACAATCCGTACTCATAGCCAGAGCCTTACGAGTTCCGCGAATCATGACCACTGCTGCGTCTGAGCCTGGCGTTACAGCAGTTGAGGCGCGAACAATGTGATCATATTGCTCATATACCCATGCTTTATTAGCAATTGTGGGCTGTGCTAGCAATTGGACTAGCGTTTGATTTAGGTCAGCAGGCATTTCAAAGTCCGTGGAATCTATATTCGCACTCTGCTCGTAATAAGCAGGTACCTTTGATGGCTTATGATAGACAGGTGCATCCTCTGCTAGGCTATCCACTGGTACATTGGCGACAATTTCTCCATGATGAAGTAAGCGCAGCATGCCATCGTCCGTTACGCGTCCGATTTCTGCTGAGTAGAGACCCCATTTCTCAAAAATGGCTGTAACCTCTGACTCTCTTCCCTTTTCTACGACTACCAGCATACGTTCTTGCGATTCGGAGAGCATCATTTCATAAGCGCTCATACCTTTTTCACGCTGAGGTACTAGGTCTAAATTCATTTCAATTCCGTTCCCTGCTTTAGATGCCATTTCCGCGCTTGAAGAAGTAAGTCCCGCTGCTCCCATATCCTGAATGCCTGTCACTGCACCTGTCTCAATTAATTCAAGACAAGCCTCCAATAGCAATTTTTCCATAAACGGATCGCCAACCTGTACAGCAGGACGTTTTTTCTCTGATTCCTCACTTAGTTCCTCTGAAGCAAAAGTAGCACCATGAATGCCATCCCGACCAGTGCTGGCTCCGACATATATGACTGGGTTACCAATTCCTTTAGCTACACCCTTTTGAATCTTGTCGTGATCAATTAATCCCACACACATGGCATTTACAAGCGGATTTCCCTCATAGGTAGGATCAAAGCTGATTTCCCCTCCCACGGTAGGTATCCCAATACAATTACCGTAACCAGCAATTCCAGCCACAACATTTTTAAATAAATAATTGACCCGAGGTGTCTTTAATTCCCCAAAGCGCAGAGAGTTCAGTAACGCTACCGGACGAGCTCCCATCGAGAACACATCGCGGATAATACCACCGACACCAGTTGCTGCTCCCTGATAAGGTTCGATAGCTGAAGGATGATTATGGCTTTCGATCTTAAAAACTACAGCCTGATTATCACCGATATCAACAATTCCTGCTCCTTCACCCGGCCCTTGCAAAACACGGGGCCCTTTGGTTGGAAAACGACGAAGCACTGGTTTGGAGTTTTTATAAGAGCAATGCTCCGACCACATCACGCTGTATAGCCCGATTTCCGTCCAATTTGGCTGCCTGCCCAGCAAGCGAACAACGCTTTGATATTCTTCATCTGTTAAACCTAGTTCACGGTATAAATGTTCTTCTGCAATGCGGCTTGCTGATGGTTCCTTATGCGTAAGTTGTGACACCGTTTTTCTCCCTCCAGGCATTCAGAATTGAGGTAAACATGGTACGACCGTCGGCTGATGTCATCCAGCTATGCACAGCACGCTCTGGATGCGGCATCATACCAAGCACATTTCCGCGTTCATTCGTAATCCCTGCGATATCATCCAAGGAGCCATTCGGATTTTCCCCTTCGTAGCGAAAGACAATCTGCCCGTTTTGTTGCATCCTTCTTAATGTTTCCTCTTCGCAGAAATAGTTGCCCTCTCCATGCGCAATCGGGATTTCAATTCTCTCCCCTTTGGCAAATCCATTGGTAAATGGAGTCTGATTATTTTCTACACGTAAGGTAGATAGTTTACAGCGATAAGTAAGCGATGTATTCCGTAACATAGCTCCCGGCAACAAACCTGTTTCTAATAGAATTTGAAAGCCGTTGCAGACTCCCATAATGAATTTACCTTCCTGTGCCGCCCTTACCACCTGCTCCATCACTGGTGAGAAGCGGGCTACTGCACCACAGCGCAAATAGTCACCGTAGGAAAAGCCTCCTGGTAAAAGAATGACATCGTAAGCTGATAAATCTGTTTCGGTGTGCCACACGTAGTCAACAGGCACCTGCATGCAATCTTCTACTGCGTTATACATGTCCACATCTGCATTCGAACCGGGAAATACGATAACAGCTACTCTCATCTTATCCCTCCACCAGTTCTACCAGCTCATAGCGGTATTCTTCAATGACAGTGTTAGCTAACAGCTTTTCACACATCTCTTTCACCTGCTCTTCAGCAGCTTGTCGATCAATTGTATCTAGCGTCAATTCGATATATTTTCCGATGCGGGCATCCTTTACTTGTTGAAATCCTAAGGTATGAAGGGCTCCTTGTATCGCATGCCCTTGAGGGTCTAGTACGCTTTCACGCAAGGTGACATAGATAACAGCTTTACACATGAACTTCTCCTCCTAATCGTTTCAGCATTTCTTGATACGCCTCTTCCACGTTCCCTAAGTTGCGGCGAAAACGATCCTTGTCCAGCTTCTCCAACGTCTCTGCATCCCAGAAACGACAAGTATCCGGTGAAATTTCATCCGCTAACAATACCTCTCCATCTGAGGTTCGGCCGAATTCTAATTTAAAATCAACAACAAGTACGCCTCTTGCCCCCATATATTCCTGTAAAAATTCATTTACTTGCAAAGCCGTTTCTTTTATTACCGCCAGTTCCTGTATTGTGGCAAGTTTTAAAATGGCAATGTGATCATTATTAATGAGCGGATCTCCTAGTTCATCATTTTTGTAATAAAACTCCACTACTGGTTCATCTAATGGTACGCCCTCAGCCCATCCCAAACGTTTAGCCAAGGACCCGGCAGCAATGTTACGCACAACTACTTCTAACGGGATAATGTCGACCTTTTTAACCAATTGCTCCGTTTCAGATAATAGGCGGATAAAATGATTGGCAATGCCTTTTTCAGTTAACGCCTTAAACAAAATCGCGCTAATCTGATTATTCCATCTGCCTTTATTCACGATTGTCCCTTTCTTTTCGCCATTAAAAGCAGTGGCGTCATCCTTGTAAACCACCCAATACACATCTGGTTCTGAAGTAAGATAAACCTGCTTCGCTTTTCCTTCATATAGCTGCTCGCGCTTTTCCAAGAAAAATTCTCCTCCCGCTACAAGCTTTATGCGTGTTTTAGTCAACAAATCACTTTCAACTTGATTAAAACATAAACCAAACAGATAATCAACGAATATTATTCAGTATATATTCGACAATTGTTCGTATTTTACACTTTGCATTTCCGTTTAGATTGCCAAAATGCCATTGTGGTACAATATAGACACGATTTATGTTCGGATTTTCTTTCGAACGCGAAACTGTTTTTTAATGAAAAGAGGCGATGGTACCATGTACCCTTTCCAGGTTCAATTTCCCACTCATATCTACTTCGGAGTTGGTGAGCTTGCACGTGTCGGCACAGAAGCGCGTGCATTAGGAACAAAAGCTTTGCTGGTGACAGGCGGACAATCTGCCAAATCAACAGGACTATTAGCAAAGGTAGAACAGCTCCTACAAGAAGCAAACGTACCGTACCAACTATTTGATCAAGTAGAACCCAATCCACGCACCTCCACAGTAGACCGCGGAGGGCAGCTTGCCCGCGAAACAAACTGCGATTTCGTCATCGCACTTGGTGGCGGATCTGTCATGGATGCGGCAAAAGCTATTGCTGCTGTAGCACTATCTGGCCGATCCAGCTATGAATACCTGCGTGGTAATCCCCAAAACACAGCAAAGGAACTGGTTCCCGTAACGGAAGCTCTGCCTTTACTGACCATTCCTACTGTGGCAGCAACAGGCTCTGAAGCTAACAATATCACGGTACTAACTCACTGGGAGACCCATGAAAAAAGCTCCTTTTCAGGCCCAGCCCTATTCCCTAAAGTAGCTATCCTTGATCCATCTCTAACCTACACAGTCCCAGCTCGGGTTACAGCCGAGTCTTCTGCAGATATCTTTTCGCATTTATTTGAAGAGTATTTGGTTGGCCCTAATGACGCTCATGTACAAGATGGCGTCACAGAAGCATTGATTCGTTTAGTCGTTGAGTTTTCTACAGTTGCTATGACGGAGCCTGATAACGAAGAAGCTCGCTCCACCTTATTGTGGGCAAGCACATTGGGCATTTCTCCATTTGCCCGAGCAGGTCGAAATGCAGGGTATCCACTACACAAGATCGAACATCCTTTAAGCGGACATTTCGATATGTCGCATGGACGTGGACTTGCCATCCTATCTCTGCCATATTTCGAACAGTTTGTAGCGATAGATCGTCCTGAAAGACTCGCACGTTTGGGACGCGAATGCTTCCGGGTAAAGGCTGAATCCGATCAGGACGCAGCGCAGGCTACCATTCAGGCGATTGCTCATTGGTATCAGCAGATGGGGATTACTCAACGCCTGTCCGACTTTGGTATTTCACGCGACGATTTGCCAGTGCTGGCCAGAGAAGCAATTCGTACTGGTGGAGGAATTGACCACATTCCAAGTACAAGAGCGCTATCAACCGATGACGTCCTTCGCATCTATGAAGCTTGCTTCTAGGAAGGGGTTATCTTGATGATATATTCATGTTGTACATATTATAAAAAGAGGTGTTAAAGCATGGATTCACGCATCAATGAACTTGCAAGCCGATTAATACGTTACTCTCTGAATTTACAAAAAGGGGAAAAGGTGCTAATCGAAAATATTGGACTCCAGCCAGCATTGGTTAAAGCGCTGGTACGTGAAGCTTTTGCAGTAGGAGCCCTTCCAGTAGTTACCGTAAAGGATCAGGAAATTATGCGTTCCTTGATTATGGGCTCAAGCGAAGAACATATGGCTCTTTTTGCCAAGCATGAATTAGCGCGCATGGAAGATATGGATGCGTATATCGGGGTACGTGCCTTTGAAAATGTAAATGAGTACTCTGATATTCCAGAAGAGAAAATGGGGCTTTATTCTCGAATTTATTACAGCACAGTCCATCTGAAGGAACGCGTTCCAAATAAACGCTGGGTCGTACTTCGTTATCCAAACAAAGCCATGGCCCAAGCTGCTAACATGAGCTTGGAAGGCTTTGAAGATTTTTACTTCTCTGTATGCAATCTAGATTATGCGAAAATGTCCAAAGCAATGGACCCCTTAGTGGAATTAATGAATAAAACAGACCGTGTGCGCATTGTAGGCCCAGACACTGATCTACGATTCTCCATTAAAGGAATCCCAACTATCAAATGCGATGGTAAAGCAAATATTCCAGATGGCGAATGCTATACCTCCCCTGTGCGTAATTCCGTAGAAGGTACTGTTTATTACAATGCAAAAACCAATTATCATAGTACGACCTTTACAGACGTGAAGCTTACGTTTAAAGAAGGTAAGATCGTAGAAGCTACTAGCAGTAATACAGCCTTGTTAAATACAATTTTAGATACAGATGAAGGTGCCCGCTACATTGGGGAGTTTGCAATCGGATTTAACCCTCACATCCTACAGCCAATGGGCGACATCCTATTCGATGAAAAGATCGCGGGAAGCTTCCACTTTACACCTGGTAATGCCTACGATATTGCTGATAACGGTAACCGCTCCTCTATCCACTGGGATTTGGTACAAATCCAACGCCCTGAGTATGGTGGGGGAGAAATCTGGTTTGATGACGTGTTAATTCGTAAGGACGGTATCTTCGTCTTGCCTGAACTACAAGGCTTGAATCCTGAGAATTTAGTGTAAAAGGAACCAAATGTAAGAGATTCGTCTTCCTAAAAAAGAGCAAAGGAAATAGGCTTTTCATGAACTCGAAATGAGCTTCTGAAAAGCCTATTTTTTGCTGTTATTGATCCTACAAGAGAACGATTACTTACTTTCAGTCAATCCCAAACGGGTAAAAATAGTGTCCACATGCTTCAAATGATAACGATAGTCAAAGCATGCCTCCAGCTCTTCTGCGGTCAGCATTTCCTTCACCGTTTCATCCTCACTGATAATCTCTTTAAACGAACGCTGCTCCTCCCAAGCTTGCATCGCACGTGGTTGTACTGTGTCGTAAGCTTTTTCGCGGCTCAAGCCCTTATCAATTAATTTAAGCAATACTTGCTGTGAATAAATTAATCCAAAGGTACGATCCATGTTGCGTTTCATATTCTCAGGGAACACCGTTAGGTTCTTCACGATGTTCATAAAGCGACGTAGCATATAGTTAAGCAATTGTGTTGCATCTGGTAAAATAACACGCTCAACAGAAGAATGCGAAATATCACGCTCATGCCATAGCGGCACATTCTCATAAGCAGACAGCATATGGCCACGGATAACACGAGAAAGTCCAGAGATGTTCTCAGAGCCTATTGGGTTTCGCTTATGTGGCATTGCTGAAGAACCCTTTTGTCCTTTTGCAAATGCCTCTTCCACTTCACGAATCTCACTCTTTTGCAAGCCCCTGATTTCTGTAGCAAATTTATCTAAAGAAGTAGCGATCAATGCGAGTGTAGCCATATACTCTGCATGACGATCACGCTGTAGGGTTTGGGTCGAGATAGAAGCTGCTGTCAGACCAAGCTTCTTACATACATGCTGTTCTACATATGGATCAATGTTCGCATACGTGCCAACTGCCCCTGACATTTTGCCCGCTTCTACTTCCACACGTGCAGCACGGAATCTTGCCAAATTACGCTTCATTTCTTCATACCATAGTGCTATTTTCAACCCAAAGGTAGTTGGCTCGGCATGAACTCCATGTGTACGCCCCATCATAACTGTATCTTTGTGTTCAATCGCTTTCTGTTTTAAAACTTCCAGAAAGTCCACAATATCCTTTTCAATAATTTCATTAGCTTGGCGAATCAGATAACCAAGCGCCGTATCTACTACATCGGTAGAGGTTAGGCCATAGTGAACCCATTTTTTTTCATCGCCCTCCATCGTTTCCGAAACAGCACGAGTAAAGGCTACGACGTCATGACGTGTCTCTTGTTCGATTTCATAAATACGGTTTACATCAAAACTAGCGTTCTTCCAGAGCTTTTCAACGTCCTCTTTTGGAATAACCCCTAACTCTGCCCATGCTTCACACGCCAAAATCTCTACTTCCAGCCATGCCTTATACTTATTTTCTTCTGTCCAGATGACGCGCATTTCTGGTCTTGAATAGCGTTCAATCATTTGTTCATTCCTCCGTTTATGACCATATTCCAAGTTTTTCAGCCTGTTGCAGTGCTACATCTACCGATTCGGCTACAAGATTTATATGACCCATTTTCCGCTTTTCTTTGGCCTCTTGTTTTCCGTACAAATGCAATTTTGCTTTCTTGGGTAGTTGATCTATTTTTTTGAGTAATGGTGCTACATGCTCACCTAAAATATTAACCATAACGACCGGACTAAGCAACTTCGTGGAGCCAAGTGGCAAGTTACTGATTGCTCGAATATGCTGCTCAAATTGCGAGGTCAAACAGGCGTCCATTGTATAATGACCTGAATTGTGGGGACGCGGAGCCATCTCGTTTATATAAAGCTCCCCCTCTTTTGTCAGAAACATCTCGACTGCAAGCAACCCAACCATCTCCAGCTTTTCTGCCAACTCTATGGCTATTTGCTCAGCCTGCTGTTGAATTTTTATATCAATCCGAGCTGGGACTATACTCTGATGCAAAATGTTATCTCGGTGAATATTTTCGGCTGTAGGAAAGACTGCTACTTCCCCTGATAAATTACGAGCTACGATTACAGATAGCTCCTTTGTAAAAGGGATAAATTTTTCAACGATCAGTTCTGTTTTAGCTTTTGCAAGGCACGAAAAAGCTTCTTCTATTTCTTCCAAAGAGCGTAATACCCACTGCCCCTTACCGTCATAGCCTCCTGTAGCTGTCTTCATAACAGCAGGCAAGCCCAGCTCTGCAACAGCCTCTCTCACGTCCTCTGCTGAAGCGACGATTCGAAAAGGTGCTACAGGCAAACCATAGGCTTGTATCGTAGTCTTCTCCTTAACGCGGTGTTGTGTGATGCCCAATAGCTTACTTCCCTGTGGCACAAAAGCTTCCTCTTCTAAAATGGCTGCAACACCAGCATCCACGTTCTCAAATTCATAGGTAATCACATCACTGAGCTGGGCTAATTTTCGCGCCGCTAGCTGATCATCATATCCTGCGACGATTTGCCGATCGCTTACCTGACCACATGGTGAATCCTCCGTAGGATCTAGCACTACAAACCGATACCCCATCGCTCTGCCAGCGAGTGTAATCATTCTTCCTAGCTGTCCTCCGCCTAGCAAGCCAATGGTACTGCCCGGTTTGATTTGCTTCTGTTTATTCATGAGGCAACTCGCTCGCTTCCATCACCTTTTTTTGGATAGCTTCTCTTCGTTCGGTTAAACGTCGACTTATCTCCTCGTCATTCATCCCGATCATTTGCGCTGCTAACAAACCAGCATTCATAGCCCCTGCCTTACCTATCGCTACGGTAGCAACCGGAACGCCACCCGGCATTTGCACGATCGACAATAAAGAATCTAATCCGTTTAAAGCGGCTGATTTCACTGGCACACCGATGACAGGAAGAATGGTCTTTGCCGCTACCATTCCCGGAAGATGAGCAGCCCCACCGGCTCCAGCAATAATTACCTTCAGACCTCTCTCTTTAGCAGTCTCTGCATACGTAAACATAAGATCAGGCGTACGATGAGCAGAAACTACCTGCTTTTCATAGGGAATCTGCATCTCCTCTAGTATGTGGCAAGCTTCCTTCATTGTTTCCCAATCAGAAGTACTTCCCATAATGACTCCAACAATCGGTGTAACCACGCCGCTTCCCCCTTGATCTTTCATTTTTCATTTTACGTATTTAAGATCATTTCACGTTCAGTTTAACAAAATAAATCATAAAACGTCAACAAAACACGAACATTTTAGTTTTATACCAAAATTTCATTCTTCTTTATTCAATTCCTTACACCAAAAAGAAAAAGCCTTCCGATCTGACTCAAATGAAGACAGTTCAAGAAGACTTTTTCATGGTGATAATCTAGTGATCTTCCAAAATCAAATATTGTAAATATCAAAGCTAGTAGCTTTTGATAAAACAACCTATTCACGGAACCAAATGAAGTAAACCAGGAAGATGACAAATAGTACATACATCGCCGGGTGGACTTCACGTGCTTGGCCTTTACATGCTTTCGTCACTGGATAGAAAATGAATCCACAAGCAATACCTGCTGCAATACTAGAAGATAAAGGCATCATCAGCATGGTAAGGAAGGCCGGCAATGCTTCTTCTAGCTTATCCCACTCAATATTGCGTAGGCTACTAGCCATCAGTACACCTACAATAATCAGGGCAGGTGCTGTAACAGCAGGGGTAATAACAGACAGCAATGGAAAGAAGAACAGAGACAGCAGGAACATAATTCCGATGACTACTGCCGTAAAGCCAGTTCTACCTCCTGCGGCAACACCAGCAGTTGATTCAATATAGCTTGTTGTTGTAGAGGTCCCTAACAGCGCACCTGCCATTCCAGCAACAGCATCAGAAGCAAGTGCCGACCCAGGACGCTCCAGCTTCCCATCCTTCAAAAGCCCTGCCTGATTGCAAACGCCTAGCAATGTACCGGTTGTATCAAAGAAATCAACGAATAAAAAGGTGAACACAACAATGAACATGCCTTGAGAAAAAATAACACTCGGATCTAATAAATATGGTAAGGCAACACCAAGTGTCGGAGCTAAGCTAGGAGGAGCCGATACCACTTGGGAAGGAAGCTCTACCACTCCAAAAATCATGCCAGCAATCGCTGTGACCAACATACCAAGGAATACTCCGGCATGAATACGTCTTGCTAATAAAACCCCCGTAACCAGTAGTCCAAAGACTGCTAGCAGCGCATTTTTCACTCCTAGAATTTGAGTAGCATCCATTCCTTCTTTAAAGCTTAAATGTCCCATTGTGACTAAGGTAGCTGGTGAATCTATAATAATCCCAGCATTTTTTAGACCCATAAAAGCGATAAACAAGCCAATACCTGCTGTTGTAGCATTCTTGAGATTCTGCGGAATGGCATCAATAATCTGCGAACGAATACCTGTTAAAGACAGGATGAGAAACAAAGTACAAGAAATAAACACACCAGCCAAAGCTTGTTGCCAAGGAATTTGCATAGTTAGAACTGCTGTAAAAGCAAAGAACGCATTTAAACCCATACCCGGTGCTTGACCGATCGGTAATTTACCGACAATCCCCATAATAAGTGTACCAATAGCCGCAGCAAGTGCTGTAGCAGTAAACACCGCATCATGCGGAGGGAATTTTGCTTGTAGCTCCGGTGGCAATCCTGCCCCGCTTAAAATGTTTGGATTGACGGCTAAAATATATGCCATTGCCAAAAAGGTTGTTAAACCAGCAATTATCTCTCGACGATACGTGGTGCCATGTCGATCAAACTCAAAATACTTACGCACCCTTTGTCCCTCCTAATAGTAACCTCTTTAAGTCATATTGCTAAAAAGACAAGTTTCGTTTGAATAACGACCTATAACATTCGGTAATAAATAAAAAACGTGCGATAATTCCTGCTAAACAAGTCGTTATAAGTCGAAAATCCGAACAAAAACTCGAACTTCTATCTTACAACGAAAGTTTAACAAGAACATCGCACGCTGTCAACATAAAACACGAACGTTCATGTTAATTTAATGTGAATTATACGTATTTACTATTCCCACTCGATAGTTGCAGGTGGTTTAGAAGTAACATCGTACACAATACGGTTTACGTTGTCCACTTCGTTAACAATACGTACAGAAATTTTCTCTAGTATATCCCATGGAATGCGAGCCCAGTCTGCTGTCATACCATCAATAGATGTTACCGCACGAATCCCTACTGTATAAGAGTACGTACGTGCATCACCCATTACCCCTACACTCTTCATGTCAGGCAATGCAGTGAAGTATTGCCAAATCTCACGGTCCAAACCAGCTTTTTGGATTTCTTCACGCAAGATAGCATCAGATTCACGAACAATTTCTAGTTTCTCTTCAGTAATTTCGCCTAAAACACGAATACCTAGTCCAGGACCTGGGAAAGGCTGTCTCCATACGATTGCATCAGGAAGGCCTAGCTCTGAACCTAATTTACGTACTTCATCCTTGAATAGCGTGTCCAAAGGCTCGATTAGCTTAAACGTCATGTCCTCTGGCAAGCCGCCTACATTGTGGTGAGATTTAATCGTTTGAGCAGTAGCTGTCCCACTCTCAACAATGTCCGTGTACAATGTACCCTGAGCTAGGAAGTCCATATCCGTAAGCTTAGCTGCCTCTTCATCAAATACATAGATGAATTCGTTACCGATGATCTTACGTTTTTGCTCTGGGTCAGTTACACCTTTTAATTTGTTTAAGAAACGTTCACGAGCATCAATTTTGATTACCTTCATATCAAATTTGCCAACAAACGTATCCATTACGCTTTCCGCTTCACCTTTACGCAACAATCCATGGTCAACAAACATGCAAGTTAGCTGATCACCGATCGCACGATGAATAAGAGCCGCAACTACAGAAGAATCTACTCCGCCGCTCAAAGCACATAATACGTTTTTATTTCCAACGGTTTCGCGAATTTCTTTGATCTTGTCTTCAATAAATGTCGTCATGCTCCAGTCGCCCGCGCATTTACAAATATTGAATAGGAAGTTGCTTACAAATTCATGTCCTTTTACAGTATGACGAACTTCTGGGTGGAATTGTACACCATATAGGTTACGCTCTGGATGACTGATAGCAGCAATCGGGCAAGAGTCGCTCACTGCGTCGATCACGAAGCCTTCTGGCAATTCTACTACTTTATCTGTGTGGCTCATCCATACAACCTCAGAAGGTTCCCAGTTGCTGTATAGATCATGTTTGTTTTCAAGACGTATTTCTGCTTTTCCGTATTCACGTTTACCGGCACGTTCTACTTTGCCCTTCAATGTTTGGGACATTAATTGCATTCCATAGCAAATACCCAAGATAGGTACACCTAAGTCAAAAATTGCTGGATCAATTTGTGGTGCTCCTTCTTCGTATACACTAGCCGGTCCTCCAGAGAAAATAATCCCTTTTGGGTTAAGCTCCTTAATTTTTTCCACTGGTGTATTGAAAGGCAACAACTCACTGTATACGCCTAAATCACGTACACGTCTTGCGATCAATTGGTTATATTGCCCCCCAAAGTCTATTACTACCACTAATTCCAACGGCTTTTCCACGGAAAGATCCTCCCTTAACCTTGTATACTTGTGCACTCAGTAGACATGTCCAAAACGTTCTTGAAGATATTATCTCCCTTTCTCTTTTTTGGTATGAAGAAAAAAAATTCTCCCGTTCCATCAAAAAGACAGGCCACCCACCCGTAGATGAAATCGTCTGACATCTTCTAAGGGCAAATGTCCCTGTCTTTAACGTTGTCATTCAAAAAAGAGGCAGTACCGTTTCTCCTGCTTACTGCTACCAAAGTATCATATTGTCAAAAATTCTAGCAGATGATGGGGAAATGATCAAGGTTTCATTTGGCGCAACAAACGCTCAATGGTCTGTTGCCACAACGATCTCGTTTTCCCTTCCATTTCCTTCAAGCCATACAACATTTTTTCATAAATAGTTGTTAAATAAAGTAAATCCTGACGCTCATCTCCACTAATTTGGAGACGATTCACATACTCGCGCAGCGTTTCACCTGAATAACGCGGGGAAATCATTTTTTCAAATATCGTTAACACTAACGTAAATCTACGTGGAAAATCGTCCTGAGCATATTGTGTCATTTTCCGTTGCAGCCACCATAAATACATCTCCTGACGTTTTTTCCACAGTATCCATACACCGACTGCTATCAAAATACCAATTCCCCATAGCCAGCCCCATGAGAATCCGGCACTTGTTTTCACTACAGGCTTGTCTGCTTCTTCCATTTGATCTAACTGTTTAGGCTTGTTCGCTTCTTTTTCCTCTGTGGAAGCAGGAATATTGAACTCATTGGCCTCATTAGCAAGGCGATCATAATTTACTTGCAGTGGAGATGTAAAAGAAGCTGTTGCCTCAAACGGTATCCAGCCGCTACCTGGGAAGTAAACCTCAACCCAGGAGTGCGCATCTCTATTTCTCACTTCAATCGTCATATTATTATTCGCATCACGACTAATCTCCTGACCGGGAGCAAACCCTTTTACCCAACGTGCGGGTATATCAATAGAGCGAAGCATGACCACCATCGAAGTTGAAAAATGATCGCAGTAGCCTCTCATAGTTTCAAATAGAAATTGATCTACAAAGTCTTGTTCTTCCTTAGGTATTGGTACATCTTTCGTTTCATAGCGATATCTGCCTGGAGAGCGCAAATAATTCTCTATTGCTCTCGCTTTATCGTACGGATTGTTTGATCCTTCCGTAATTTTTTCAGCTAGCTGCTTGATCCGATCAGGAAGACTGTTAGGCAATTGCAGGTAACGTTCTTCTATATCTTTTGGATAATTGCTCCCCGCCGCAATAATTTTCTTTTCACTAATCACGGGAATCTCGGCTTGTAGCTGATAATGGTCCATATACTGCTGAACAGGTGTAGGAATCAAAGTGCTATCGTCTCTTTCAACAAACAGGCGACTATTTGAATCCTTTTGCATAGCTCCATTAAAGGTAAGAATCCCCTGAGAAATCGTATCATAGGTTAATGTTGTATTTTCTGGGTTTAACTCTTCAATGCCTTTAAGCTGTCCTGGATAAAAAATGGCCGGTAGCTGTTCTCCCTCCGCCTGCACAACAGCCATGACCTTTTTGGTTTCCAATCCGGAAAAAAGCGTGTCATTCCAAATATAGTTTTTAGGATGTACAATGGACTCCAATTGTTTATCGCTTTTTATCCAGCCTTTGCCGGTATATACATCCTTAGCATCCCCGCGCAAGTAATATTTATCATTTGTGGTAATTGTAAATACCTTAGTATCATCCTGCTGAAAGGGACCTCCCAGCGTCTTATCATTGGTGTCATATCCCACTCTGCGGATCGCTTCGCTCTGACCAGTTACAGATTTTCCTTGCAGAAAACCGATCGGATCAGGCCAATTAGGCTCTGCCTTTGGGGACGCGTATCCTACCCCTATTGCTAATGAAACGATCATTAATGGAACTACAAGCGTTTTCCAGATTGCAGATTGCGTTCCTCGATAGATAAATCCCTTCTGAATAGCTGATAAATGCAGAGTCGTAATTAGCATAAAGCCAATCATCAAGGTCCGCATGATCGCCCCACTACCATTAAAAGGCATGAAGGTATCTAATACAGCAAGGTACGAAATGGTGATAAATACAAACCATAAGCCTTGTCTTTGCTCTAGCACTAAGTAATTAAGCAGGGACACCAATACTAAAATCATGCCCGAAAAAAGCAGATTTCTTGAAATGATACTCATATTTGTCCACTCTTGATTAACTATCCTGCTAAAGTCTTCACTTACTGCTTGCAATGTTTGCAAAATCCATTCCGGATTAAACAATGAAATTTCCACAAAAGCGGCATGGAAGATGACAAGAGTACCGATGATTTTAATCAATAAACCCAGCCAGTGACTTCGGAAGGTCATATCTACTAAAATGATCCCTGCAACCAGATAGAGAAAGCTACTAATGCTCCCTGTATCTGAAAGGGAGGGTAGCGGTAACAGCCATTCACGTAACAATAAAAACAAAAATAAGGCAGATAGCCATTCTAGCGCTTTTTTTTGCTTTAAAAAGGATGCTCCTAACATCTTAGGCACCCCCTATCTGTTTTAGCTCTTCATATGCATCCACATGAACTGGTGTACACATTACTTTCACAGATCTTAATCGCTTTAATGCTTCGTTTTCCTCCACAGTTGGAATCACATGATCGTGTACCCAGAACAATTGAATGTTACGTCCAGACCTAGCTAAATTGCCCACTTGCAGCACGAGGTCTTTTGTCAATGCAGAGGTAATCAGTGCTAGAGTATATCCTTTGGGAAATTCCATTGCCTCCCTCCCGATCACTCTCGCAAAAGAATCTTCGCCATCCGAATGAACTCTGGCTAGCTGATCAAATACCCGAAAAAAATGCTGCTGTGAAATAGCTGGCGGTATAATGATTCGCTCTTTTCCGCGTGCTACAAAACCATACGAATGCATATTAATGCTTGAATAGTAAATAAGGCTGGCAGTCAGCTTTACACTGGTTTCAAAAATATGATGATGAATTTGAGTTGATGCAGGCTTCTGTACGTCTAGAAAGAAAATTAACTGATTCATAGCCTGATGTTCAAATTCCTTCGTTTTAAGCCCGTGGCCCCTAGCAGATGCCCTCCAATGAATCTGGCTTAACCGATCCCCTCTCTGGTACTCTCGGACGCCTCTGACAGCTGCTACATCATCTGAACGCAGGTGTGCTACATGTACATTGCCACTAATACGCCCGTCTCCTGCGGACCAATGGCTAATTTGCTTATAGCTAGGGTAAACCAAAAAATCATTAAAAAGCTCTATTTTCTTCTGGCGATGTAAAAAGCCAAAAAAGTCGCCACCGACCAGAATGCATTCTTTCATCTGGTAATGTCCACGTGGGATGGCTGGAATTAAATAATGAATGACCTGTTCTCTTTTGAATCCTGGAAAGATTACTTGTTGATGCGGTTCAAAGTAACCTGATAATTTATCAGGAAGAGGTTCGACAATCAAGTTCCAGCCAAGCGGAAACCAAAATCTTCTGCGGAAGGTTAGTGTTATCATTACATCATCGCCTTCCTTAAGTCTTTGGCGATCCACCTCTCGCGTAACCTCCAAGGTTGCAAACATCAACAAGTATGTTAATCCTTCATAAATTCCAAGTATACAAGCGCTATAAAATAAAAACCAACTGACAAAACCACCTTGAAATTGTGCATATACATAACAAATCAGCACTAATAGCGCCAATAAGGCTTTGTTATACTTTCTCTGTTTCATTTAGACACCGTCCTCTCAATGTACAGGAACTCGTGTCTCCTGTAACAACCGGCTGATGAAGCGCTCCGGTGTTTCTCCATCCATTCGTACCTCTGGCTTCAAAATTAGGCGATGTCTAAAGATAGGAGGTACTAGCACCTTTACATCGTCTGGGATAACGTAATCACGTCCTTGGATAAAAGCATAAGCTTGGGCAGCCCGGCATAGAGCCAATGTTCCACGAGGGCTAATTCCTAAGTAGACGCTTGGGTTGCTCCTTGTTTTCTGAGAAAGCCTTACCATATACTCTTTCACTGAGTCTGTTACTTTGATTTGAGTAATCATCGCTTGTAATTGAACGATTTCTTGTACACTAATAACAGCCTTCAAGCTCTCTATAGGGTGAATAGCACCCATACGAGTTAGAATGGCCATTTCTTCTTTTTCTGTTGGATACCCAAGCTGCAGTTGCAACAAAAAACGATCTAGCTGTGCCTCTGGAAGCGGAAATGTTCCTTCGTATTCAAGAGGGTTCTGTGTCGCCATAACAAAAAATGGCTGATTTAACTCATAGGTATTGCCATCAATCGTTACAGAGTGCTCCTCCATCGCCTCTAATAGGGCAGATTGCGTTTTTGGTGAGGTGCGGTTAATTTCATCAGCAAGTACCACATTTGCAAACAGAGGCCCTTTACGGAATTCAAACTCCATTGTTTTTTGATTGTAAATGGATACACCCGTTACATCAGTAGGAAGGAGATCTGGAGTAAATTGAATCCGTTTAAATTCTCCACCAATCGATTTAGCTAACGCACGTACAAACATTGTTTTTCCTACACCAGGTACATCCTCTAGTAAAACATGACCTTTTGCCAATAAAGCAACCAAGCCAAGTTCTATCATTTTTCTTTTACCGATAAGGACTTTTTCAATATTCAGTATTAGATCTTCTATAGAGTGATGGGGACGATCCATCTGGATCATACTCATATTTACAACCCCTTTTTGATTACATTGTCATGTGTCGATTTATTATTTGGATGTTTCATGTAATAATTGTTTTCCTTCTACCAAGTTACTGGAAGATATCTGGAAGAACAAGTGTTAAGTTTTAGTAAATACTCTTTGAATTATAAACTTCATTAAATTCTATTGCATAAAACATTCGGTTTTTACCTTGTCATTTCCTGCGCCATGTATCATCTTCCGTTAGCCAAAGAAATCTATGACAATCGAGTAGCTTTAACCACGCCTTCTATTATAGAAAAACAAAGCTATGTAGTTCCATTGTTAATGGATCACTATTGATGTAACATGCATCCCTTAATAGTAGAAAAAAGCTTCATCAACAATGCTGACGAAGCTTTTATATGGTTTGTAGTAATTGATTTTTATAGGTAGCTCTTTATATGACGTTTTTTAAATGGTTTACGTGACAATAAATGATATAAACAAAAAAAGCCTGCAATATTTGCGGCTTTCTACTTTACATGTGTGGTGCGGGTGGAGGGACTTGAACCCCCACGGTCGCCCGCCAGAACCTAAATCTGGTGCGTCTGCCAATTCCGCCACACCCGCATATGAAACTGGTGAGCCATGAAGGACTCGAACCTTCGACCCTCTGATTAAAAGTCAGATGCTCTACCAACTGAGCTAATGGCTCATAATGGCTGGGGTACCAGGATTTGAACCTGGGAATGACGGAGTCAAAGTCCGTTGCCTTACCGCTTGGCTATACCCCACCAAAATGGTGCCGGCGATAGGACTTGAACCCACAACCCCCTGATTACAAGTCAGGTGCTCTACCAATTGAGCTACACCGGCATTATTTACAATGGTGGCTCGGGACGGAATCGAACCGCCGACACGAGGATTTTCAGTCCTCTGCTCTACCGACTGAGCTACCGAGCCTTATTATTTCTATAATAGTAATTCCAATACACAATAGAAATCTTATTCCACCAATTGAATAAATGGCGGAGCTGACGGGACTCGAACCCGCGACCTCCGGTGTGACAGACCGGCGTGAACTCCAACTTCACCACAGCTCCAAAATTTTGGTTGCGGGGACAGGATTTGAACCTGCGACCTTCGGGTTATGAGCCCGACGAGCTACCGAACTGCTCCACCCCGCGATAATAGGAATAATTAATGGTGGAGGATGACGGGATCGAACCGCCGACCCTCTGCTTGTAAGGCAGATGCTCTCCCAGCTGAGCTAATCCTCCAGATAAATGGTGACCCGTAGGGGATTCGAACCCCTGTATGACAGCGTGAAAGGCTGCTGTGTTAAACCGCTTCACCAACGGGCCAAGATAATTTTTCTCTTAATGGTGCGGTCGGCGAGACTCGAACTCGCACGGGTCGCCCCGCCACCCCCTCAAGATGGTGTGTCTGCCAATTCCACCACGACCGCAGGAGTTATAAAGAACTGGTAGCGGCGGAGGGGATCGAACCCCCGACCTTTCGGGTATGAACCGAACGCTCTAGCCAGCTGAGCTACACCGCCACGATCTAGAGAAAACAATATGGCGGAGAGTGAGGGATTCGAACCCTCGCTACGCTTACGCATACTAACGGTTTAGCAAACCGTCCCCTTCGGCCTCTTGGGTAACTCTCCTTATATGGCTCCTCAGGACGGACTCGAACCGCCAGCCTACCGGTTAACAGCCGGTTGCTCCACCATTGAGCTACTGAGGAACAATGTGAAAGAATTGTTCTTTCAAAACTAGATAATGAAGTCAGCATAAAGGCAATGTGGATAAGTCCTCGACCGATTAGTATTCGTCAGCTCCATGCATTACTGCACTTCCACACCGAACCTATCAACCTCATCGTCTATAAGGGGTCTTACTAGCTTGCGCTATGGGAAGTCTCATCTTGAAGGGGGCTTCACGCTTAGATGCTTTCAGCGCTTATCCCGTCCGCACATAGCTACCCAGCTGTGCCACTGGCGTGACAACTGGTGCACCAGAGGTGCGTCCATCCCGGTCCTCTCGTACTAAGGACAGCTCTCCTCAAACTTCCTACGCCCGCGACAGATAGGGACCGAACTGTCTCACGACGTTCTGAACCCAGCTCGCGTACCGCTTTAATGGGCGAACAGCCCAACCCTTGGGACCTACTTCAGCCCCAGGATGCGATGAGCCGACATCGAGGTGCCAAACCTCCCCGTCGATGTGGACTCTTGGGGGAGATAAGCCTGTTATCCCCAGGGTAGCTTTTATCCGTTGAGCGATGGCCCTTCCATGCGGAACCACCGGATCACTAAGCCCGACTTTCGTCCCTGCTCGACTTGTAGGTCTCGCAGTCAAGCTCCCTTGTGCCTTTACACTCTACGAATGATTTCCGACCATTCTGAGGGAACCTTTGGGCGCCTCCGTTACTCTTTAGGAGGCGACCGCCCCAGTCAAACTGCCCACCTGGCATGGTCCTTCCACCCGATAAGGGTGGCAAGTTAGAAACTCCGTACATCAAGGGTGGTATCCCAACGACAGCTCCACGAAGGCTGGCGCCCTCGCTTCACAGCTTCCCACCTATTCTGTACATGATGCACAAAGTTTCAATACCAGGCTACAGTAAAGCTCCATGGGGTCTTTCCGTCTTGTCGCGGGTAACCTGCATCTTCACAGGTATTATGATTTCACCGGGTCTCTTGCCGAGACAGCGCCCAAGTCGTTACGCCTTTCGTGCGGGTCGGAACTTACCCGACAAGGAATTTCGCTACCTTAGGACCG
>NZ_CP007806.1:357500-430000 GCF_000219535.2 Brevibacillus laterosporus LMG 15441 | reverse complement strand
GATAGAGCAGAGCGAGTTACTTTAGCCGCGTCTACAATACCCTCTTCAATCATATTTACCCATTGTTCAGTAGCAGCATTGAAGCCAATACCTAGTTCTTCTTTTTTCAAACGCTCTACGATTACGGAACCTTCCAATCCAGCATTCGCTGCGATTTGGCGTACAGGCTCTTCCAAAGCACGAAGAACGATTTGTGCACCTAGACCTTCTTCTCCTTGAAGGTTTAGCTTCTCGATAGCATGCATAACAGAAATTAGTGTTGTACCACCACCTGCTACGATACCTTCTTCTACAGCCGCACGAGTAGAGTTCAGAGCATCTTCAATACGAAGTTTTTTCTCTTTCAACTCAGTTTCTGTAGCAGCACCAACTTTAACAACTGCAACACCACCAGCTAATTTAGCTAGACGCTCTTGCAATTTTTCACGATCAAATTCAGATGTAGTGTCTTCGATTTGTTGACGGATTTGAGCTACACGACCTTCGATAGCTGCTTTTTCCCCAGAACCTTCAACGATCGTTGTGTTTTCTTTAGTAACAACAACTTTCGCAGCACGGCCCAATTGTTCGACTTTTGTTGCTTTAAGATCAAGGCCCAATTCTTCAGTGATTACTTCACCGCCAGTAAGAGTAGCGATATCTTGCAACATCGCTTTACGACGATCACCAAATCCAGGAGCTTTAACCGCTACTGCTGTGAAAGTACCACGCAATTTATTAACTACCAAAGTAGCCAAAGCTTCGCCTTCAACATCTTCAGCAATGATAACTAAAGGTTTACCGCTTTGTACTACCTGCTCAAGTACTGGCAATACTTCTTGGATGTTTCCGATTTTTTTATCAGTGATTAAGATAAACGGATTGTTAAGAACAGCTTCCATTTTATCAGTATCAGTGATCATGTAAGGAGAAGCGTATCCACGGTCGAATTGCATACCTTCAACCACTTCAAGCTCTGTTGCGAAACCTTTGGATTCTTCAACAGTAATAACGCCGTCTTTTCCTACTTTTTCCATAGCCTCAGCAATCAAGCTACCTACTTCAGGATCATCAGCAGAAATAGAAGCAACTTGTGCGATTGCAGATTTGCTTTCTACTGGTTTGGAAATAGAATGGATTTCTTCTACAGCAGCACGAACAGCTTTATCTATACCGCGACGAATTACCATTGGGTTTGCACCAGCAGTTACATTTTTTAGACCTTCACGAATCATGGAAGCAGCAAGTACAGTTGCAGTAGTTGTACCGTCACCAGCGATATCGTTGGTTTTAGTAGCAACTTCTTTAACCAATTGCGCACCCATGTTTTCGTATGCATCTTCTAGTTCGATTTCTTTTGCAATCGTTACACCATCATTTGTAATCAATGGAGAACCGAATTTTTTTTCTAGAACAACGTTACGACCTTTAGGTCCAAGTGTTACTTTAACTGCATTTGCAAGAGTTTCTACACCGCGCAACATAGAGCGACGTGCATCTTCGGAGAACTTGATTTGTTTTGCCATCTAATACTCAACCTCCAAATAGAAATATGTGTTTAGGGTAACTCAGTATGTTACGGTACCTTAGCCGATAACTGCCAAAATATCGGACTCACGAAGTACCAAATATTCTTTGTTGTCCAGTTTAACTTCTGTACCAGCATATTTAGAGAAGATTACTTTATCGCCTTCTTTTACTTCAAGGGCGATACGCTCACCGTTTTCAATGCGACCAGAACCCACTGCAACAATTCGACCTTCTTGTGGTTTTTCCTTTGCAGTATCAGGCAAAACAATACCACTAGCAGTTGTTTCTTCTTTAGAAATTGGTTCAAGTACGACACGATCACCTAATGGCTTCAACACAAAAAACACCCTCCTCAAAGATAGTACATAATTTTTCTTAAACGGTTAGCACTCACCTTTAAGGAGTGCTAACACCCAATTCCTATAATAATAAATCACTGAATGCTTTGCAAGTATTTTCAAGTACATTTACAGACAAAAACTTCTATCCCTGTAAGGTCTGGGACTAAGCATCCAGTCTCTTCATACATATATCTTCTGGAACTCTCTTATTCCACCTTCTTTTCTTTTATACAAAACTCTATTTATTAGTTCTATACTTGACGATATTTACTTATAGATACAATAGAGACAGATTGCTAGACTGCGAGGAGGAATAGTACATGCCTAAAAAAAGCTGGTTTCTTGTTTCAGCTCTTGGACTTTCACTTTTTGTTTTGTTGCAAACAAGCACGCAAGCCTCATCCGGAATGAAAAGTCATATGAGGATGATCTTCTCTCCTCTTTTTACGAAAACAAGCACGCTACATGCATCAGACTCTGACAAAGCCAAGGGTACTTCTGCTGATGTGATTGAAACAGTAAAAGAAACAACGAAAGCCGTTTTCCTGACAACGCTGACACCTGGGCACACCGCATCTGCTAAATCGCCCCTTCAGCAAAATCAACAAATAGTCACCCCTTCTATGAAGCAAGTTTTATCTACCGTGGAAAAAAGAGACGCCCCAACGAAGCCCCTTTTTTCTGATCCTATTCTTTTTGGAGTCTCCTTGCATATGAGTTCTCAGCAGGTGGAAGCCACATTAGGTATCCCTGATCGTCAAGAACCAAGCTTATTTGGATATGAATGGTGGATTTATAACAAGAATCCTGACCGTTATGTACAGGTGGGCATTTTAAAGGGGAAAGTAGTAGATGTCTTTTCTAATAGTCCGAAAGCCGCATTAACCAATCAAATACGTATTGGCACTTCATACGATACGCTCAAAAAGAGCTATTCGTTACAGGAGCGCGTTACCTTTTCTTATGAGGATACATTTGTAGAAATAAAAAATGATCGAGCACAGCGACCGTTACAGCTTGTAGGTGATATTCCTGTCTTATTTTACTTGGACAAGCATAATCAACAGAAGGTTACTGGCATCCGCCTCATCGACAAGCTAGTTCTGCTTCAGGGTGGATTCTACGAAACGAAGTGGACTTATACAGGGGAAGCACCCAATTTCACTCCCCCTACCCCTGATGCTAAAAGTCAGGAGGAGATTAATCGAGCGATGGAACGGCAGATATTAGATTTAACCAATGTCATGCGCTATCGCTATCAAATTCCACCATTACGTTGGAACGAAAAAGCAGCCATTACAGCCCGTAATCATAGCATCGATATGCAGCGCAATCAGTATTTTGATCATATTTCCGTAACAACAGGCTTATCTCCATTTGATCGACTGAAGAAAAATGGTCTGTCCTATCGAATGGCAGGAGAAAATATTGCCGCAGGATTTCCTGATGCTATAGAGGCCTCTCAAAGCTGGTTAAATAGCCTGGGGCATCGTAAAAATGTGCTTGAAAAGCAATTTGAAGAGCTAGGTGTAGGCGTCTTTTCTGACTACTTTACCGAAAACTTCGTTACGCTCTTTACAACCAAATAAATTATTTCTTGATGAGTTCACGTATCGTATTTACATCTCTGGTAAACTCAGCCAATATGGTTTCCTCACGCTGATTATGCAGGATAAGCCATGGTTTGCGTTGCCCATTCTTTGGCATCACCACAAAAACTCGCGAGATCTGATCTTTTATCTTTTCTTTCGGGACAGATACTTTTATTGGAGGGTCCACAGGGATTTTTAAAATAAAACAATGCTCCAACTGTGGGCTAATATCCTGGACTCTCCCGCTCACTGAGTGTAAAATCGTTTGCGCTTCCTGTTGAAAGAGAGTGCTATTTGAATAATGGGATACAACCTTTTGTTGGTCACTATCAAATAGCTCGACATTCTCTCCAGCTATCTGCGCTCCATCTGCATCGTTTCCTGTTGGGGTACCGCTAGTGGCCGTTGCTTGCTCCCCCTTATGTAAGAATGGGAGAATTCCTGAGATTGCACCTGCCTTCATCATCGTGAAACCTGCCACCACCGCCGATACGGATAAAAAAATAGCAGATACTACAATCCACCTTCTTTTTTTCATCTGTTTCACTCCTTTTCAAGCCATTTCGTCCATATAGTATTTGCCCAACAAAAAGCAGCTATACCCAAGCAGAGTAAGTCTTTTTTGTAAAACAATAAACTTCCAACCATACGCAAAAGCCCCCCTCCTGAAAAAACTCAGAGGGGGGCACATGCATTTTTTAAGAACTAATCATCACTATTTAAAATTCCTAAAAGACGGAGCAACGACAAGAACAAATTGATAAAATCGAGGTAAAGCGAAATAACAGCCATTGGGACATCATCTTCTTCTACCCCATGCTTGAACTGAGACACATCATATAGAATATAGCCGCTAAAAATCAAAATCCCGCCAGATGCTATTAATAGCTGCATTCCCGTTCCTAATGGAATAAACAGATTTAGCACCTGTAAAAGAATCAAGCCAATAAGAGCTGCAAACAAAAAGCCGCCGATTGAACTGAAGTCACGTTTGGACACATAAGCATAACCGGCCAATGAAATAAAGATAACTGTAGTGATGAGGAAAGCTGCGTTAACCAGCAAGGCCCCATTTTTCATTGCGTAGTATTGTAGAGTTGGCCCAAGCGTGATTCCACTGATGAATACAAAGGCAAATAAGAATCCATACCCGATTCGAACACCCTTTCTACGCATAAAAAAGGCGCCAATCAGCATTAGCAATTCAACAACTACCAGTGGCAGGATAAAGGCCGGGGGAACAAATGCTGTTCCTACCGCACTACCAATAGTAGACACCAGCAGTGAAATCGCAAACAATCTCAAAATTTTAGGAAAGTTACTCTCTTCCCGATACACTTGCTCCGAATAATTCTCGTTCAAGCTTAAAGCACCTCCAATTTTTGGTTCCTACTTAAGAATCCTACCGATTCATGACAAGTTCTGCAACTATATTTACACAAAAAGAGCATAAATATAACCTTATGCTCTTTGAAATACTGCTATTTAATTTCAGAATCAGCCTGAACCTCCACGCCACCGTATTCACGTTCCCATGCCTCATCCTCTTTCAACTGTCGACGATAAATGACTTTGGACAGAAACACACTAATCTCATACAAAACAAATAACGGAATCATTACGATAAAGTCACTCATGAAGTCAGGGGGTGTAATCACAATCGCAATAAAGGCTAAAATAAAATATGCATATCTTCTTATTTTAGACAGCCTTACCGGATTGATGATTCGTAGCCTTGTTAGTAAAATCACCAGGATCGGGAGTTCAAACAAAAATCCAAAAGGGACAATCATATTAAACATAAAAGAGAAATACTCACCTAATCCCCACATGACTGGAGTACCCAACTGAACGTTAATGTTCGTCATAAACAGAACCACTAACGGGAACACAACATAATAGCCAAAAGCTAATCCAACTAGAAACAACAGACAAATAACGGGAATAAATGATAGGGTTAGCTTTGTTTCATGTGGCTTTAAACCTGGTTTAACAAACGCCCATAGCTGTAACAAAAATACGGGTGTAGTCATTATCATCGAAACCAAGAAAGCAAACTGCATGTACACCTGCAGTGCATCGGAAGGCTTCAAGGAAACTAACGTATTCATAGAAAGATTAGCCATAGGCGTTTGCTGTAGATACATAACAACTGGC
The DNA here is from genome assembly GCF_000219535.2 of Brevibacillus laterosporus LMG 15441. Taxonomy (NCBI): domain Bacteria; kingdom Bacillati; phylum Bacillota; class Bacilli; order Caryophanales; family Paenibacillaceae; genus Brevibacillus; species Brevibacillus laterosporus. The sequence continues at coordinate 424,401 of NZ_CP007806.1, read as the reverse complement.
CCAGCGTAGTATAGTCCCACTGCTAATCCGATAACAAAAACGAGCAGAACAATTAAAAGACGATTACGCAATTCGCCAATATGTTCCCATATAGTCATATCTCTTTGTTTACCCATCCAACCTGCCTACCTTCTTCTTACGCTTTTGGTTCGCTGGAAGAGGACGCTTCTTTACGCTCCTGTTCGATTTTTGCGCGAATCTCCTTTTCTAGACGCTCGCGTTCCAAACGCTCACGAATTTCACGCTCTAGCTTTTCACGGTCAATTTTCTCGGAGGTCTCCACTGTATCCGCTGGTTTAGCAGTCGCTGCTACCAATTGCTGTTCGGCTGGTTTCTCTTTTTTACTCTCGTCAAAATCATCATTAGCAAGTCCACTTGTAGCTTTTTTGAACTCTCGCAAAGTACTGCCCATAGCTCTGCCTAACTCTGGTAGCTTTTTAGGTCCAAAAAAGATGATCGCTAAAATGATCAGTATAATAAAACCTGAAGCTCCAATTCCACTCATAGTCAACATCTCCACTCATTTGATTATTAACACTTCCGTAAACCACCATAACCAAGTCGTGTCATATCACTTTCTTGGATGCGCTCTCCGTATAGGATTCTAGGCAAAAAAACATCAAACGACGTAACAGGCTCATGCATCACCGCGCCAGGTAACCCTAGAATAGGAATATCTCCTTTATAGGCGATCATTAGCATAGAACCAGGCAACATTGGCGTACCATACCGTATAACATCAGAGCCTACACCAGCAATTGCCCCGGGTGTTTTATCATCTGGATCAACAGACATACCGCCTGTTACACAGATGAGATCAACTCCTTGTGACAGGAAATACTCTATCTCATGTTGTATCATCTCTTTATCATCTGGGGCAAAACGTTGCTCAACTACCTGAGAGCCTAGCGCTTCTACCTTAGCTCTAATAGCAGGACCAAACTTATCTTGGATTCGTCCCTGATAAACCTCACTTCCTGTCGTAACCACTCCTACCCTACGAGCAGGAATGGGCAGCACATCCACGATTGGCTCTTCAAACTGCTTAGCCAAACGTTCTAAAACGAGAATGTTTTCTTCTTTCATAATCAAAGGGATAATGCGAGTAGCAGCCACAGACTGTCCCTCTGTTACCACTTGATTCGTTAGGATAGTGGAAAGGGCTATACCTTCTAATTCATTTAAAGTATGAACGGCCTGCTCATTGATTTTACAAAGTCCGTTCGTTTTTGCCTTCATTGAAACCTTACCTTCGTAAGGCTCTGTGAAAAGAAGATTTGTACCTGCAACAGCTTGGGCAATTCTTTGACCTGCTTCTTCTTCATGGATAAAGCCCGGAGGCATATCCATAATATAAATATGCTCTTTTCCTATAGAAAGCAGTGGTTCTATGTCTTCTGCTTTAATAACATGCCCTTTTTTAAACAGCCTACCCTTGAATTCCCCGGGTAAAATCTGCGTCATATCATGAGGCAAAATCATGCCCACCGCTTCGCGGACAGGCACGACTTTAAAGTTCGGCTTCTCTACCATCCAATTCCACCCCAGTCTTCACCGGCTTCTTCTGAGCCCTGCAAAATATGCACAGCGTCCGGCAGCATGTCTGCAATAGCTATAAAGCAGACCTCGACTCCTTTGGGGTTTCCTGGTAAATTAAAAATCAAACTGTTGCCCCTCGTCCCTGCAACAGCACGTGTTAACATAGCGCGGCGAGATTGCTTTAAACCTGCACGACGCATCTCCTCCGCTAAGCCAGGTACTGGACGATCAATTACCCATGACGTTACTTCTGGTGTAACATCCCGCGGACTCAATCCTGTTCCACCTGTGGTAATGAGAATATCGCATTTTTCTCGATCCACCAATTCGATCATATGCTCCTTCAGTTCTTCCATATCATCCGGTAAACAACGATAAATAATGTTTTCCGTATGCAAGTGCTGTTTGACTAACCCGCGCACCAACTGAATTCGATCATCCTCTCTTTCCCCACCAGCGATTGAATCACTAGCCGTAATGATACCTATTTTCCATCCTGACATGTTAAACCCTCCTCCAATACCATCACAATTATACAATACCATCTTTTTGGGAATGGTGTAATGTATGTCCAAATTGTTTCAAATTCAGATAATTCCCTCTTCGGTGACAATTTGATCCAAATGGATATCAAAAGGCTCCATCGGTACCTTTTCAATCACCTGCATAGCATAGCAAAATCCAATTCGTCTAGGTTCATGCGGCAGGCTTTGGAAAAATCGGTCATAATAACCGGCTCCATAGCCTAAGCGCCCTTTTTGCCGATCAAAGGCTACTCCTGGAACGATCACTACTTCAATCTCTGACAGCTTCAGCTCTGTTGAACGTGTGGGATCTGGCTCCCAGATACCGTAAGCCCCCTCCTTCAAGCTACTTCTGCTCTCATATGTATAAGGTATTATTTTTTTTTGCTCTCGATTTGTCAGGGGAAGAGCAACCTTTATGTCACGCTCTCTTGCATCTTCTATAAAAGACCACGTATTGATTTCACTTCCAAACGAACTAAAACACATAATCGTTTGAGCTTCTTTTATAGCTTTGATACTCCATAAATGCTGTGTAGCCTTATCGGATTTTTGCTCGCGATCCTCTTCACTCAACAAATCCCGCGCGCTAATCATCACCTGTCTCAAGCGCTTCTTCTCTAGCATGTGCATACTTTTCCCCCTTTATTTGCCCACCTATTGATCGGCTCCCCTTGTTCCCGACCTCTGCTTTAGGTACACTGTTAGGATAGATATCTGAATATCATCTCGGGGTGAAAGCTATGATTTTATTACAAGCAGAGCACATATCGAAGTCATATGGTGTTGAAACCATTTTACAGGATATATCTTTACAAGTACAAACGTTAGAACGGATCGGTTTGGTTGGAGTAAATGGAGCCGGGAAATCTACGCTGATGAAAATTATAGCTGGCGAACTTAGCTATGATAGCGGAGTGCTTCGTAAACCAAAGGATGTAACAATCGGGTACCTAGCCCAAAACAGCGGTCTGGAATCCAATAACTCCATCTGGGCAGAGATGCTTCTTGTTTTTGAGCATCTTCAATCAGAGGAAAAAGAGCTACGCAAGATGGAAGCTATGATGGGCGATCCTGCAGTCTTTGAGGACGAAAAAAAATATCAGCAGATTATGGAGACCTATTCACATCGCGTGGAAGCCTTTAAAGAAAAAGGCGGTTATAGCTATGAAGCTAGTATTCGCGGTGTACTTCACGGTCTTCGTTTTTCAGACATGGATTATGAAACACCTATTTATACGTTAAGTGGTGGTCAAAAAACACGTCTGGCATTAGCGAAGTTACTTCTTCAGTCACCTGATTTATTGCTGTTAGATGAGCCTACGAACTATTTGGATATCGAAACTCTATCCTGGCTAGAGGTCTATTTGCAAAATTACAAGGGTGCTATCCTAGTCGTTTCCCATGACCGTTACTTTTTAGATAAGCTAGTAAATATCGTCTATGAAATCGAACGTCATCAGGCGCAACGCTATGTAGGCAACTACAGCCGCTATTTGGATCAAAAGGCTATGCGTTTAGAGCAGGAGCTGCGCCGTTTTGAAAAGCAAGAGGAAGAAGTCGCTAAATTAGAGGATTTTATTCAGCGCAATATCGCTAGAGCATCTACTACCAAACGAGCGCAAAGCAGACGAAAAACACTTGAAAAAATGGATCGAATGGATAAACCGATTGCGGGTAACAAATCTGCCCATTTCTCCTTTGAAATTGCCAAAATGAGCGGAAATAACGTGCTTAAGGTTCGAAATCTTGCCATTGGCTACGAGGAGGTCACGCTTTCCTCTCAGTTGACCTTTGATTTAGAACGCGAAGAGCGCGTTGCACTAGTAGGACCAAACGGGATTGGAAAATCTACTTTACTTAAAACGATTGTGGGTCAGCTTACAGCTAAACAAGGACATACAGAGCTAGGAAGTAATGTAACCATTGGCTACTATGATCAGGAACAACGCGAGTTAAATATGAGCAAAACCATTTTGGCAGAGCTATGGGATGATTATCCTCAGATGCAGGAGAAAGAGGTCCGCACCATTCTTGGAAACTTCTTGTTTAGTGGCGATGACGTGTTAAAGAGAATTGGCGACTTGTCCGGCGGCGAGCGCGCACGTGTCTCTTTGGCTAAATTAATGCTAAAGGAAGCCAATTTCTTGATTTTTGACGAGCCGACCAACCATTTGGATATCATCAGTAAAGAGGTATTAGAGAATGCCCTATATGACTATCCCGGCACGATTTTATTTGTATCCCATGACAGATATTTTCTAAACAAAATGGCTACTCGCGTTCTAGAGATGTCTCCAACTGGAGTAACAAGCTACCTTGGAAATTACGACTACTATCTGGATAAAAAACAAGAGCTTGTAGAACAAGCTCAGGAAAAGGTGGAACAGACAAATCCAAAAGCCTCAGCAGCCAGACCAAGCACTCCAGAAAAAAGCACCTATGAGCTTGATAAAGAAGCGAAGCGTAAAGAGCGGCAACGCCAACGACGTTTAGAAGAAATTGAAAAAAGCATTCAGGATAACGAGGAAAAAATCGCTACCTGGGAAGAAGAATTATGCCATCCTGATGTTTATTCTGATCATGTTGAAGCCCAGAAACGTAATGATCTGATTAGCCAGGCTCGAACAGCTATTGATCATTTGTATACAGAATGGGAAGAGCTGTCAATGGACTAATACTTTCTAGCTATCTTATCTTCCTGTAGAGTTAAGAGTAGTGCAGGACTTACAAAAAAAATGATCGACGTGGCCGCTGACACAATACCTGAATCATTTAAAAAAAGGCCAGCCAACGATCCTGCCATGATCCCGCTAAAACCCATAACCAAGGCGGGATAGCTGGCATACAATCTACGCATATACTGCTGCGGATAAAAGCTGATGACACTGACAATAAACAGGGATAGAAAAAATACCTTACTCCATAAAGAAACACGGATTAGGCGAAGGTTCATTTCCAGCTTCCGCTGAATAATCTGCCCCACTTCTATCCAGTTACCCGTTATAATGTCATGAGCAACTTTACCTACATGAGTCATTGGTTGCATCGAAAACAGATGAATAATAAGTAAACTCGCCATACCAACTAATAAGCTTCCTCCTATCAAGAGGAGGCTTATTTTGCGTAGACGGATTTGATAAAATCTAAGCAATGTAACCACATACGCGAGTCCAGTTGCTAAAAATCCCCCTGCATTCGTACCATACTGAGGAGAAGCCAGATACCATAGAATGATCCCCATACATACGATAAGCAAAATCAGTCCCCCTAGAGATAGGTTCGTCTGTTCATTTTTTATTTGCTTTCTTTCCCGTTCTTGTTCCCATTGATAAAATGCAGCAAAAAAAAGCAGGCTGGCTCCAATTAATACCCCCTCATATTCGTTACCCATTCCATAAAAACGCGCCCCAATGACCGGGTCATACCCGAGGAAAGAACGCTTCATTAAATGAGCGCCCGTAAATCCATCTACTAATAAGCCGATCGTCGTACATACCCCTATCAGAAAAAAACCAGTTGATAGCGAGAGACGACATAACCAGTAAGCCATCCCCCCAGCTACTATACCCAACAGCGAAAGTGTAGCAAGAATAGGTAAAGAGATATCCACAAGAGGCTCAAGCAAAAGCAAAAACGGGACTAATAGCAATGCGGTCAGCAATAGCCTTACAAATTTACGAACACGCACTGAAACCGCCCTAGATTGATACTGATAGCGATACCATAATAAAAGCCCCAACAATAAGCCAGCCAACTGAAGGATGACGAAGCTATAAATAATACTTGGTCTGTTCGCATATATACGATGAATGCGGTCTATTTTTTGAAAAAAGGAAGAAATTCTCCAATCCGACTGATTGTCTTTCACCTGACTTACTTCAGTCGTGGAAATGAATGGGATTGGTTGATTCGTTGCAGGATGAATCACATGCCCAATTACATGTTCGGGTAAAGGCAGATGAATCCAATGGTAAACGGTTGGTAATAGATCCAATCCGCTCACTAGTCCTGGCTGACGTGTGGTTATGGACGTTAACTCGCCTGTTTTTACTCCTGAATATGTCCACATGAGAAAGGGCGTCAATATGCTCTTTTCTTTGATAGCAATGGGATTAGCATCTGCAGAGAGCAGCAGAAACATTTGTCCAGGTTGTAGTTTAGCTATAATCTGACCTGCTATCTTTGCTAAATCACCAATAATTTGCTGGTACATCTGTTTAAAATGCGAGGGTGACATTTCAGGCATTTGTCTGTATAATCTTGCCAAATCCCCATACTGCCAAATGATTAAGCTTGAGCTTTTATCCCCTGCGATCTGTTGTAACACAACATCCTTCTTTGTACGCAGACCATAAGGATAACGCAAGTCCTTTTCCAGTAGCATATCGGGCGAGACCATTCCCTTTCTGATCTCTCCAGTTGAAGTAACCCCCAATAACGAGGCATGTCGTTGCTTCTTTTCTCCGTAATCAGCATTTCCGTAAAAAGCTACCGTACCATCCACACGTTCAATGCCATCTCCCATTAATCCAATTCTGGCTGTATACGGCTTGTTTTCATTATCTCTTTGCAAACGGAAAATACCGGGATAGAAGAGCGCACTTTTTTTGTTAATCGTATGCGGATTCGTCAATCGACTCATTCGTTGTTCTGCTGTTTCGTTATTGCTTGTGGATTCATTATGCTGGTACAACGTTTCGCTGGCTTCTGTATATTGAGCCTGTCCTCCGCTCCCCATCAATAAATATCCATTCGCGGCCGTTCTTGGTCCCGCAGTTCGCATCGTTAATGCTGCATAGCCCGCCTTATGCATATGACCAGCAAAAGGCTGACGGTACCGTAGCTCTTGAAGATCATTGAAAGAAAACATATCCACAGCAAGTATAATTACCTGTCGATTCTTTATAGAAATAAATGGTGTGGTTAGTAGCGGAGATGTTGTATGTGAAGAGGTGGCAAATGACGCTTTTGGAAAGCTGATCTCAAGAATGACAACCAATATAAGCATCCACCGAAGCAACTTTATTTTCATAAAGGTATTCCCCCTGTTAATAACAAGAAGCTGAATGATTATGCCGAATCATGTTATATGCATTTTTTCAACAAATTTATCCACAGTAAAAACAGCCTTTTCAACAGAAAAAAAACCATAAATAAGAGACTTATAGACTGAACATCATTGTTATCCACATTATCCACAAAGATACTAACAGATTTATTACGTTTGTTAAGAAATGATTGTGGATATTGTTCATAAGTTGATTTCAAACCCATCGACAATCCTTAGTAGCTTTCCCATCTCTCCTAGACCAATTCCTTTTATGGGGATAATGAGAACAAAAAAACCCTTTTTAGCTTTATACTAAAAAGGGTTGGTCAATTCTAATCCAGGAACACCATTTAAATCAAGATCAGCAAATTTTCCCTGTTGGTATAAGACAAATCCAGCCGCCGCGATCATAGCAGCATTATCTGTGCAAAGAATAAGTGGCGGGATAGTTAGAGCCAGTCCTTCCTTTGCGCACCGCTCACGTAATGCTGAACGTAGTCCTTTATTTGCTGCTACACCACCAGCTAATAAGATTTGTTTAGCCTGATACTCTCTTGCAGCTCGAATCGTCTTTTCTACTAAAACCTCAACTACTGAAGTCTGGAAGCTTGCTGCCAGATTGGCCGCAGGAATTTCTTCTCCTCGTTGTTTTGCATTGTGAAGCGTGTTTAATACAGCCGATTTCAAGCCGCTGAAGCTAAAATCATACGAATCCTTCTCTAGCCAAGCTCGTGGCAGGCTAATACTTGCTTCCCCTTCATGAGCTAGCCGATCAATATGCGGTCCGCCTGGATAAGGCAATTCCAATGAACGGGCAACCTTGTCATAAGCCTCTCCGGCCGCATCATCACGGGTTTCCCCTAAAATCTCAAAATGCCCATGCTCTTTCATATAGATTAACTCTGTATGTCCGCCAGAAACAACTAAACTGATCAGCGGGAATTGCATTTCCTCCACCAAGCGGTTCGCATAAATATGCCCCGCAATATGATGAACCCCTATAAGAGGAATTCCTTTTGCAAAGGAAATAGCCTTCGCAGCTGCTACTCCGACTAGAAGCGCCCCAACTAATCCCGGGCCATAGGTCACTGCGATAGCAGAGATATCGTCCCAGCTTTTATTAGCAAGCTCTAGTGCCTCTTCTATCGTCACCGTAATATTTTCTACGTGTCTGCGAGAAGCAACTTCAGGTACGACCCCCCCGAAGCGTTTGTGTATATCAGCTTGAGAAGCAATCACGTTGGATAAAATGGTGGTGCCATTCTCAATAACGGCTGCCGATGTCTCATCACAGCTCGTTTCAATGCCTAAAATACAGACTGGTCGATTCGATTGTAATTGTTGTTCATAACGTTGTTGTACCCGCTTCATATAGCGAGATTGTCGATTACTCTTCACGTAAATTCACCCACATAATAATGGCATCTTCGTTATTATCGGAATAATATCGTTTTCGTCTTCCGTGTTCTTCAAAACCTAATTTTGTGTATAAGTTCCGAGCTACTTCATTAGAAGGGCGCACTTCCAAGGTCATTCTTTCGCCGCCCAGCACCATCGCAAGGGCCATCATCTGTTTCATGAGCCGTAATCCTACCCTTTGACCACGTACATCGGGATGAATACAAATATTGGTGATATGAGCCTCGTCAATAATCAGCCACATTCCACAATACCCTACAACCTGTCCGTCTAGTATGGCTACTATATATTTTGCATTCGGATTAATGGTTAATTCATTAATAAAGGCTTCTAATGGCCAGGGAGTCGGAAAACAAATACGCTCTAGCTCAGCAATTCTTTCCACATCATCTAATGTCATGTAACGAAATTCTATCTGCTTTGATAGTGTCTCACTCATGTAATATCCCTACTTTTCCTGTTTCGCTATCCATTTGGCTTCCGCTTCTGCCAATTGTAGATACTCAGGTACTAAGTCATGCGCAGGAATGCCCTTTCCTTCCTTCAACTGTTGAAGCCCCGTCCATGCCAAGTGTGCTGCTCTTGGATGATTGAAGGTAGGGGTTGCAAACATCGCCTTTTCTCCCAGCACATCGCTAATGACGTCACGATGTTTGTCCAAATCTTCTCCTAAAAATAGCAAGGGCTCACCAGATGTTTCTTGTTGGAGCAGATCCAACCAATCTGTAAGCAATATAATTCGTTCAGGAAGCAAAGCGTCTAGCGTCTGACAATCCTTGCTTCGATACAGGCCTGTGTATACTTGACCTCGCCTTGCATCAAAGAGCGGGACAATTCCTCCTGTAAAAGAAAGAGCATTCATTCCTACCGCTTCTAGACTTGAGATACCAATCACAGGAATCCCAAGAGACCAAGCCATGCTTTTCGCCGTAGCTACCCCAATCCGAACTCCTGTGTAAGAACCAGGTCCCTTTGCTACAGCAATTCCTGTCAATTCTGCCGGGTCAATATTTAGTTCATCTAGCAGCGTGGATATCCCGTCCATTACTGTGACGGAATGATTTTTATTTAAATTACTTGTCCATTCTCCCCGCACTCGTGAATCATCGACCACAGCGACGCTAAGCACGAGATTGGAGGTATCAATTGCCAGCACGCACATGTTGATCAATCTCCTTACCTACCTGTTCACTTCGTTTTCCTACTACCTCAAGTCGGCATAGGCGAACATTCTCTCCTTGTTGAAGCAAATGAATCGTCATTCGATCCTCCGGTACATGATTCGGGATTAAAGAAGCCCATTCTACAACACAAACACCTTCACCATAAAAATACTCATCAAGCCCTAAATCATCCACCTGATCAGCGACCCGGTATACATCCATATGATAAAGCGGCAAACGTCCAGCATACTCTTTAATAATCGTAAAGGTTGGACTATTGACCACACGTTTCACCCCGAGTCCCCGTGCCAATCCTTGTGTAAACGTGGTTTTACCAGCCCCCAAATCCCCTTCCAACGCCAAGAAATCCCCTGGCATCAAAAGCTGAGCTAGTTTTTCTGCGAATTCCTGGGTCGCTTGCTGACTAGTAAATTCAAATTCATACGTCATTGCCTTGCCATTCCTCCATTCTTTTTATTATAGCCCTGTCGAAAATGGCATGTAAAGGCGGGTTCCTACCCCTGTGACAAGGGCTCGATACGTAATTTACCTCGACACCTGCCACACACATAGCGAGCTAGGTTAATCTTTCTCTTTCTTTTATACGAAAATCCACAGTCCGTGCAGATTAGTTGATAGCGATATGGCAGCACGATTTTTTGTCTGCTAAGTCTGGAGCAGTATCTTGCTCCACCTACCTGCTGTAATAATTGAATAAAATCCGGATCACGATGTCGATAGCCCTTTCCTTCCAGATGAAGGTGATAATGGCATAGTTCATGCTTAATGATACCAATCAGTTCTTCCTTACCATGTTCTTGAAGATGAAGGGGATTAAACTCAAGATCATGCGAACGCAATAAATATCTACCACCAGTCGTGCGCAAACGTGAGTTAAAACGAGCATGATGACGAAACGGCTTGGCAAAATCACCTACCGATATCTCTTCCACTAGTTTTTGCAATTCCTTATCGTTCACACACGTCTCCCCCTAGTCTTTCCGACTGTACTTACTATAACAAAATCTCTTGAATTCTGCTTGAAGGATACGCTACACTTGTGCATGAACGCAAGTCAATTTACAGATGGAGGCTTTCATGCGCTACCTACTTTTGCAAAAAAAGAGCGAGCTTTTTTTTGTACAAATGCCGTCATCACATATGTATCAGCTTTTAGCCCTGCTTAAACGGCTACAAAAAGAACATAACAAATTAACCGTAGTCACTAGACCCGAATTACCGTATATGCTATGCGAATGTAGTGATCTTGAACTTCTTTCACAAGAACTAAAGATTGTAGATGGTCTTTCCTATCTGAATGAATTAGAGTCCAGCTTTTCCTGTTTGAATGAAACAGAGTACCCACTCCGTTCCTTATTAACCGAAATTCGCGCTCTGCAAGCACAATTAGAAGGGTTAGCAGAAGACGAATAGAAGGTTATCTTGTACCCAGACATTAGAATTAGGTAATGACCTATACAGACAGGTACCTCCACCTTTCTTCCTGCATACAATGCCAGTAAGAAAGCGCAGGAGGTATTTTTTATGCCACAATGGATGCGTAAACAGCTACAACGCGCCTTCTTTGGGAAGGATGTAAGACAAATTCGATTGCTAAACAGCTGTTGGTTTCTATATTTAGAAAAGCAAAGTAGCCGCCCTGAGGAATAGGACGGCTTTTTGTCCGCTTAGAGACATTAACTAGTTGAAAAACCTGCTCTTTTACAAAATAATGATTGGCACTATTCTTCGGGAGAAATCATGGTCATACCAACCCGCTGACGTTTCTCGTCAATATCCATTACCCAGACATCAACGATATCTCCAACTGCTACAACATCAAGAGGATGTTTTACGAATCCCTTTTTCAACTGAGAAATATGGATCAGCCCATCATTTTTTAGCCCGATATCAACAAATGCCCCAAAATCAACCACATTGCGAATCGTACCCTGCATCTTCATTCCCTTGCTCAGGTCTGTTATTTTCAAAACATCTTTACTTAACAACGGCTTAGGCAGCTCATCTCGCGGATCACGTCCTGGGCGTAAAAGGCTATCTACAATATCTTTTAGGGTTGGTTCACCAATCTCAAGCTCTGCTGCCATTTGTGGCAAAGAAATATTCATGACCTGCTTCTTACAAGCCTCACTGCCAATTTCCTCAGGCTGGATTTGTAAATGTGTTAACAGCCTGTACGTAACCTCATATGACTCTGGATGAATAGGAGTACGATCAAGAGAGTTCTCTCCGTCCATAACACGCAAGAAGCCGATGCATTGCTCATAGGTTTTAGCACCCAACCGAGGTACCTTTTTTAATTGGGATCGGTTTGAAAATTTCCCATTCTCTTCACGAAGTTTCACAATATTTGATGCTACTTGCTTGTTTACTCCGGATACATATTGAAGCAAAGAAGCAGAAGCTGTATTCACATCCACTCCGACGTGATTAACTGCTGATGATACCACGAATTCAAGACTTTCCGCTAAACGAGTTTGCGATACATCATGCTGATACTGTCCAACACCCACTGATTTTGGGTCGATTTTTACCAATTCAGCCAGCGGATCTTGTAAACGGCGAGCGATAGAAATAGCACTTCTTTCTGCTACATCCAATTCAGGAAACTCTTCCTTCGCTAACGCTGACGCCGAATACACAGAAGCTCCTGCTTCATTCACAATGATATAGGAGACATCACGCTTTGCTTCTTTTAATACATCAGCGATAAACTGCTCAGTCTCCCTAGAAGCTGTACCGTTCCCGATTGCAACTACATCTACCTGATATTCATCAATAATTTTTTTCACGGTTTCACTAGCTTCTTTGACTTTGCTTACTGGTGGCGTTGGATAAATCACATTTATGTAAAGCTTTTTACCCGTATCATCCACCACGGCAAGCTTACAGCCAGTACGAAACGCAGGGTCAACACCCAATACCACTTTTCCTTTAAACGGAGGCTGAAGCAGCAAGTTGCGTAAATTCTCAGCAAAGATATGAATCGCTCTCTCTTCAGCTACCTCTGTCAATTCATTCCTTACCTCACGTTCAATAGAAGGAGCAATTAAACGCTTGTAGCTATCCTCAATTGTTTGCTTGATTGCATCCTCAACGACCGTCTTCTGGGTTAGTATTTTTCTTTGAAGAAATGCAATGATATCCTCCCCAGGCGTTTCTAAAGAAACCTTAAGAATCCCTTCCTTTTCACCACGATTGATGGCCAGAACACGATGAGGAACTACTTTTTTGACCGGCTCGGAGTAACTATAATACATTTCGTAAACATTTTTTCCGTCTTCTTCTTTTTCCTTTTGCTCCGTGAGCAGGATAGCTTTCATGAACGTTTTTTCACGAATCCATTTCCGATATTCTGCATCATCGGAGATTTGTTCAGCAATAATATCCATTGCCCCCTGCAAGGCATCTTCTGCTGTTTCAACACCTTTTTCGGTGTCTATATAACGACTAGCTTCTGAGGAAGGATCACCTGTCTGCGGTAAGGACAGTATATAAGCGGCAAGAGGCTCTAATCCTTTTTCTTTGGCAATCGTAGCACGTGTACGGCGTTTTTGCTTATAAGGACGATAAAGATCCTCCACCTCCTGAAGCTTGGTGGCCTTTTGAATTGCGATTGATAATTCTTCTGTTAGCTTTCCTTGCTCCTCAATTAAACGAAGAACCTCTTCTTTTCTGACAATTAAATTTCGTAAGTAACGTACACGTTCTTCAATAGTCCGTATTTGTGTCTCGTCTAATTGACCAGTCATTTCTTTCCGATAGCGAGAAATAAATGGAACGGTATTTCCTTCATCAAGCAAGGTTATTGTTTGTACGACCTGCTGAACACCTACACCTAGTTCTCGTGCAAGGGTGGCAGCCATTTGTTTAACATCCATGTACCTATCCTCCCAAGGTTTACAGAAGTTCTCAATCTTTTTACATCTAACTAGTATGATAGCCCCCTGAGGTTTCGTTTACAAGTTTACCTAGGCTGAGGGACAGGGTTTCCTCTCGGTTTTGTAAGGACCTACGTTGTAATAAAGAGACTTCCAGCTCTGAAATCTACTCTTGATGAAAAAAGGACCCTTCGCCTTTAATCGCGAAAGATCCTTTTTTCATCCGTTATTAAAAATCTATTAATCCGAGGCTGATCTGAAGTGATTCATTCACTCTTTCCATCATCTCATCGTCTAGATGAGTGATTTTATCAGTCAACCTTTGCTTATCAATGGTTCTTATTTGTTCCAATAAGATGACAGAGTCACGATCAAACCCATATGTTTTTGCATCGATTTCCACATGCGTAGGCAGCTTTGCCTTTTGAATCTGAGCAGTGATCGCAGCGACGATAACCGTCGGACTAAATCGATTTCCAATATCGTTTTGTATAACTAATACCGGTCTAACTCCACCTTGCTCGGAGCCAACCACAGGGGAAAGGTCCGCGAAAAATACATCGCCACGTTTAACATTCACATACTACACCCCGCTAACTAAGCGGTCTAAGGTAAGATCGGCTTCCTCTTCTGCTTCAAAAGCCTCCGATGCCATATTGAGATTGATTTTAGCCATTTCCAAATAGCCACGTTGCATTGTTTCTCGTATAAAGCGTTTTTTTCGTTCCTTGAGGTAGAGACTCATCGCTTGACGAATCAATTCACTTCGGTTTGATCTCTCTTTCTGCACGACGCCGTCTACCTCTTGCAATAAATGTTGCGGCAAACTGATCATGATACGTTTTGTATTGCTTTTAGACAAGACAAATCCACCTCCAGCCATGACCGTACCCTCTGTTCTCGAACGCTTTCCGTTCTCTTCTGATCTTATCAGTACCATTATGTCGAACCATATGCAAAAATATACCTTTTTGATGCTTTTCACCGATGCATGATGCCCACCTTAAAAGGTATTCGATCTTTTCCGCTAAATTCCTGCCATTTTTCGATATTCTTCCAAGAATTTATTGGCAATTCCATGACAGATACCGACAATTTTCCCATTTCGTAAGTAAACGCGAGGAATGCGATAATTGAGCATACATGTTACTTCATAATTGATTGTTCCCAAACACTCGGCTATCTCGTCGAGCGTAATTTCTTCATTCCCTTGTTTTCCGTACAAAACCACTTCGTCCCCCACCTGGGCATCTCCTGAGTGAATATGAAGAATGGTTTGGTCCATACACACTCTGCCTACAATAGGCACTCGTTTGCCATGACATAAGGCGACACCTCGATTAGACAATAAACGGGGAAAGCCATCACCATATCCGATTGGCACAGTGGCTATCTGTTCTTGATCGGTGGTTGTATAGGTGGCTCCATAGCTGATTGTGGAATGCGGGGGCATATTTTTCACATGGGAAATTCGGGTTTTTAAGCTGAGAGCTGGTTTTAGATCAAGTACATGCTGTTGTTTTATGAAGTCGGAAGGATACAATCCGTATAAGCCTATGCCCAATCGAATCAAATCATAACTCCATTCTGGAAAAACAATAGCTGCAGCCGTATTATTGCAATGAATGAGAGGAAGCTTATAGCCTGCTTGCTCAACAGCTTTCAGACGTTCCTGAAATAAGGTGTGCTGTCCTTTTACATGTGTAGTGTCTTCCTCATCTGCGCAAGCAAAGTGCGTGAATATTCCAACCCAACGCATGGAATCATTTGTAGTTATCGTATGGATAAGCTCCAGTAATTCTTTTTCATCACTTACCCCGATGCGTCCCATACCTGTATCAACTTTGACATGAATCTCCAACTTTTTAGAACTGCCTATCAAAAGACGGGCAGCATCTTGCAGCCACTGAAGATGATAAACGGTCAATTGAATATTCTCTTCTACAGCGGTTTGCATAGCATCTACGGGGGTATAACCTAAAACAAGGATCGGTGCTGTAATACCTGCTCGTCGCAGCACAAGCGCCTCGTCTAAAGCAGCTACCGCCAGTCTGGTAGCTCCATGCGCAAGTGCTTCTCTGGCCGTATATTCTGAACCATGACCATATCCATCCGCTTTAACTACTGCCATTATTTCTGAGTGGGCAGGGATATGTTGGCGCAGGGCAGAGACATTAGCCGCAATCGCATCCAGATCAACTTCTATCCATGTATCGCGGGCATATGGCTTCATGAATTATCGCCTCTTATTCTTTCTGTTAATAACATGTAGTCTCTCGTTTAAATGAGCTAGAAATTTATGAGATATCATGAGGGGCATACGTTTTCCGTTAATACGATACATATGTCTCCCTTCAATAATCGGCTCTACTTGCGTCAGTGGATACGCTGTTTCCTGTCCACGAATATTGATAATGAGATGAGATTTCGTCACAGTGTAAGCTGGTCGAAGTCTCCACTTATAAAAGAACGGAGCCAAGCCCACCAGTGCTACAGCACTTGCTATGGCGATTACTTTAAATACTGTGCTATCCCGATCACCAAAAAAATTCGACAGCAAAATCATGATTATCACAAAAAGTACCGTTTCCATAATTCGCATTTTAGCGTCCTTACGTAAGAATAAATCTGAATAGGTCGCTTTTTCATGATAAAGTACCTCACCATATTCATGTTTCATCTGAGTTGAATCACCCCTTATAAATAACTCGTTACGTATCTTACCGTTTTTTTGGGGAGCCTGTCAATGAAGCAACATGAACTGTCAGAAAAATTTGTCTATATTTGCCGATTAGATACTGCTTGAGTGGGCAAGTAATATCTCTAGTTCGTACATATACTCTTCTTTCCTCATGATACATAGAAAAAGAGACGAAGACACCCTTCGCCTCTTGTAGCTGCGATGCTTTATTTACCGCCTACACCATAAGTAGATTGTGCTACTTTTAGCATTTCATCTTCAGGCAAATCCCCAGAGAGTGTGAATTCGACACCATCCAGCTCCCATTTAAGAATGCGTTTTTCTTCAGCAGTCTGATACAGAACACCAATGGTAAAACCAAGATCTACAGGCATTCCTTGTTCATAAGAAACGGTAGCAGCCGTTGGGCGGCTTTCCATCAAGGAGTAGTTGTACTCTCCTTTATATTGTAACAATACGCTCTTCTCGTTATTATGAGTCACTGGTTCAATGTTGTTTAGTTTAATTCCTGCCGGTACATAAGTTGGCTGTATAACCCCAAATTGGCTCGTAGGCTTCTTCACACCTGTTTCAGTTTGACCCATAGTAGGAACAGAAGGGAGGGCACTAGTCATGTTCTTATCTTTATCGAACGCGTCCTTTGGAAATTCAGGGTTAAAGTTGAACTCAGTGAAATTAATTTCTACCAGCTTATTCATATTATTGTCCATAATCTCGGCTCTCGTTGGTCTCAAATCATTGCTCATCCAGATTTTTTGCTTACTAAAGGAACGATTGCCACTGTAGTTCGCTTTTACTTCAAAGACATACTCCTTATCATCCATTTTCAATTTACGATCAGCATCATTTACAATACTGTTAACCAACGTTTCATATAAGTAGAGAGGTCCATTGTTTTCTGGCCATCCACTTTGAAAACGGAAGCTTTTTTTCAGATGTGGAGTTAAGACAAAAACACCTTCATCATTACGTAAAATAATTTGTGTAATGTTGCGCTGTTTAGATGTGAGAGCTACACGATAATTATTTTGTTTAGAATACCAGACCTCCACATCATATTCTTGTGGTGTGGTACCGGTTTGCAGAGTTAACACTGCATTGGTCTTGTAACCGGTAATTTTGTCCATCTTCCCTCCTAATTCATTCACTACATCCTCTGGTGTCTTTGTCCCGAAGCATCCCGTCACGAGCAACGAGAGCACCAATAGCATGACTAAACCTAAAGCTCTACGTTTCATTACCTCAACTCCCCTTGTCTAGTTTCGACAATGAAGGGCTTGACTGTCTATTTCCTAGGAAATTTGTCAGATAGCTCTCCAGCCAGCTCCAGTCAACATATTCTACAAGCCGACTGAATCTTGCACATTCCGCAAATATTCCTGCGCTAACAGAACTTTAGTAAAGTCTGTAGAGCTAACAGTTTCCCCTCCTGCTCTATGCGTTATATATCTATGAGCCTTTTCGTCCCAATATGCAGACAAGTTAGAGTTTGTCTTGGATAGCCTGCAAAAATCTAAAAAGACCCTCACCCCAGGGGTGAAGGTCTTTCGCGAAACCTATTATTTAGTAGCGTTGTTTTGTTGAGCAGCGCGGGCAGCAGAAACTCGGTTCTGCTTTTGCACTTGAGCTACGTTCGTTTCGCTTGCGAACTCAGTCGCTGTATTTTGTTGTGCAGCAGCACGAGCAGCAGATGCTTGATTTGGAACTGCGTTTGTTTCGCTTGCGAACTCAGTTGCTGTATTTTGTTGTGCAGCAGCACGAGCAGCAGATGCTTGATTTTGTCTTTGTACTTGAGCAGCATTTGTTTCACTTGCAAACTCAGTTGCTGTATTTCGTTGTGCAGCAGCACGAGCAGCATTGTTCAAATCTTGTTGTTTGTTTCTCATGGATATCTCACCTCCCTTGATGACACATATAATTTGTGCGTAATCAAGAGAGCGTATCCACACCTTATTTTAACAGGTATATCTCAAAATAAACTTTTAAACGATCATTTAAATCGAATATTTTACCCGGAATATCTTCGTCATTTCCGTATGAATATACAAAAAAGGAGCCTTTACTAGCACTCCTTTTCGTATGATGGTCTTCTCTATCTAACTGCTTAAGGTAACACGCTGTTGCTTTTCAACAAGTGGCTTAACATCAGGCAAATGCTCAAGAATGATCTTCATAACTGGAGCAGCCTCGTTGTTTAGGGAGTAAAATACCCAGGCCCCACGGCGTTCTTCCTTTACCAATCCTTGTCCTTTGAGTTTCGCTAAATGTTGGGAAACGGATGGCTGAGAAGCTTGTAAAATTTCTACCAAATCACGTACACATAGAGATTGAACTTGTAACAAAGCCATAATGGTTAATCTCGTCTTGTCACCGAGTAGTTTGAATAAGTCAGCAAGCACCATCATTTGAATCATATCTGTGGTCTCCATATTCTTCCCACCTTTGTATAAACTTTCTTCACCAAGTATACTATATGGATAGTGAAAATTGGAATCCAAGGTTTTGATTTCTCTGAGTAATAACACGATTTTTACAGTTACACTTGAATTGGAGAAAAAAAAGAACGGCTTTAGCCGCTCTTCAAAATAAAGGGGGGTATAGCTGTATCTCATAATCAGCCAAAACGGCCGGAGATATAGTCCTTCAGGCGTTGATCTTTAGGATTCTCAAACACCTCAGTGGTTTGGTTCATTTCAATGCATTCACCTTGTAAAAAGAATGCTGTTTTATCAGAAATACGAGCAGCTTGTTGCATGTTATGCGTTACCATCACCAACGTATAGCTTTCCTTTAATTGTATCAACAGCTCCTCTATTTTAGCTGTAGCAATAGGGTCGAGGGCAGATGTCGGTTCATCCAACAAGATGATCTCTGGTTCTACGGCTAGAGCCCGTGCAATACATAAACGTTGCTGCTGTCCACCTGATAAACCATGGGCGGGTTTATGCAAACTATCCTTTACCTCTTCCCACAAGGCTGCCTGCCGCAAGCTAGCCTCAACCAATTCCTCTAGTTGCTTCTTATCTCGAATCCCATGTAATTTCGGACCATATACAATGTTTTCATAAATGCTTTTTGGAAAAGGAGTAGGCTTTTGAAACACCATTCCGACTTGCTTACGTAATTGCTCCACATCCCAATTGGCATCATATATATTTTTACCTGCAATCTGAATGCTTCCGGTGATTTTCACATGCAAAATCATATCATTCATGCGGTTAATTGTCCGTAAAAAGGTTGATTTCCCACAGCCGGAAGGACCGATTAAAGCGGTAATTGATTTTGGTTCAATTTCCATTTCAATATGCTTTAAAGCATGTGTTAATCCGTAATAGACATGCAGGTCTTGCACCTTAATCATGCTCAAGAACTTCGCTCCTCTCCTTGCTTGTATTCACAGATTACACGACAGACATGAAGCCTGTATGAGATTTATGTAAATTTTTTTTTAAGGTGTACAAGTAAGAGCGGGCTTTCCTTTTGGGTCAAAGCCAGCATGAATAATCTAAATTTGAAAAGGAAATCATGAAACTACTTATAAAGAAAGGAGTGAGTAGGCGCATGGATAAATTAGTATTGCTTCTTGTTATTATCGGTGCTATCAACTGGGGGCTAGTTGGCTTATTCCAACTTGATGTGGTTGCCACCTTGTTTGGGGGTATGAACTCTACTTTAAGTCGTATTATTTACACGATTATTGGTATTTCCGGAATTTATGCTATCAAGTTTTTTGGGAGCGACCGTCAACGTACCTAGAAATTAGCTATGTGTACAAGCCGACTCATATAAAACGAAAAACGGTGCGTCATGCTAGACACACCGTTTTTTTGTTTCTACCTCATATTCTATTCAGGCTCGTTCTGTTAGGGTGTAGAACGAGTTAATGGTTCATCAATGCTAACATGCCCCATGAGGGATTCTGTCTTTTTCCCATCTACGAAAACAACGATTTTCATAACCTCTGGGAACTGAAACATGGTTTGTTTCAATGCATCAATAGCAAAGGCTTCACCACTAGAGCCCATATTATATTGGTTTGTCCCCTTAGCATCAATGGTTAACGTACCGTTTTCAAACGTAATGGAGTGGTAACCAAAATCTTTCCACAGCGCATTATGTTCTGGCTTGGATGGTTTCCCCAGCAATTCCATTGCCTTTGCATACTTGTCCTTGTCAGATGCAGGCGCTGTAATCTGCTGCTTCTCTTCTATTAGTTTGGTTAGATCATTGTCTGCATAGTAAAGGGTAAGAGTTAGCTGTTGTGTTTCCTTCACAGGTTGTTCTGTCTTGGCATCTTTAGATGGTTCCACTGGCGTAGAATTGTTATTGCATGCAGCCACTAGTAAGGCTAGAAGGGCACACATGATAAGAGCTATTCGTTTCATCTCACACCTTCCTTTCGTTTCCTTAGTAGGTTTGGTAATACTCAAAGATCGCATCTGCTAATGATTTTGCTACTTTATCTTGAAACTGTGGGGACATTAATTGAGTATTTTCGATTTGATTCGTGAGAAATCCTGTTTCTGTTAATACAGCAGGCATTTTTGTGTTCTTTACAACATAAAAGTTGTTTTGTTTCACTTTCCGATCAGGGAATTGAGTGGCCGCCAACAGGTGCTTATGAACCACACGCGCTAAATCCAAGCTATTCTGATTGTAATAATAGGTTTCGGTTCCGCGCGTTTCCGGATTAAAGGAGTTGGCATGTACGGAGATAAATACATCAGCATCTATCTCATTGGCTATATCTGTACGCTCCTTTAGCGTCAAATACGTATCGGTGCTGCGGGTTGCGATGACTTGAAATTCTTTATGCTGTTTTAGGTATTCAACTAAACGATTAGCTACAGATAAAGTAAAATCCTTTTCATAGTTGCCGACCGTTCCTTTGGCTCCTACATCATGACCACCATGCCCCGCATCTACAACAATGAGATACCCCGTTTTTTGCGGTTTAGCTTGTAATTGCAGCTTTACACCATCATTTGTCGACACTAGCTGATATTTACTTGAGCGATTCAATTCCACTACAACTCTGACCGTTTTAGGATTGTCCTGATATTGGCTGTATCGAATCGATCGAATAAGCGGCTGAGTTTGTTGGCTGACTGCGCTAATGGATGCGTCATTGGAATCTCCATCACTTAGCTCCAATTTTTCTGGACTATCCATATTAGAGGAGGAATAATCGGAGGAACTGCTCTCTTTCCTTTGATCAATCACTATCTCTTTGTTTTCCTCGTCACGCATTTTATTGGATAGTTCCATTTCCGGGAAATCCATGACAATCCGATAGGGATTTTGTAAGACTGACACAGTTGGCGATACCTTATATCTGGTTTGAATCTGAACACTTTCATCCTGTGGCTCAATATCTGTCAATCTGTTCATGCGAGTAATAACCACTTCATTGCGCTTTTCGTCCCATTCAGCTACATCTGTTCCGATACTGTCTGTTATATCTTGTAAGGATATAACGGTCGTCGAATCAATTACTTTCTTCAAGCTGGCCTTGGCAGTCAGCTCGTCTTGGGAAACTCCCAATCTGTCTGCAATCGTCTTCACTGGTAATAAAACCTTATCCTCCCAATGATATACTTTCTCAGTAGCCGGTAAAGATTGTCCATTAATTTGCGTCTGAACAGGTTGGTTGACAATTACGGTCCGGCTGTCATTATCCCATCCTACCGTCGCTCCTAATGCTTCCCCCACAAACCGCAGAGGTAGTAGCATCCGATTATTAATGAGCTCAGGCGTGGCCTCTAAGGTCTGTGCTTTCCCGTTTATGTAGGCTTTCTTGCTGCTTAACTGCAAAATTACCTCTCGGTTATCTTTCGTAATCTTAGCCTTTCGCTCCTGTTGGTTCCAATCAATTTTTGCTCCCAAGCCCTCTGCAATAACGCGAACAGGGACAAGGGTGCGTCCGTTGGAGATGAGCGGAGGAACTTCCGCATTAACGCTCCTACCCTCGATCCGTAATTGTATATTGCCCTGTGTCGACTGTCCTGCGGCATCTATTGCTTGAGGCGCCATCCAAATAAAACTACTCAAGGCAACCAAGCCTAAAACAAACTTTTTCAAAATTTCTCCTCCCCTATCTTGCTGTTCATTACTTTAGACGTTACTTGATGAGAAAAGTTTTTAGGCTTTTGGTACTAAAAATCCTTACACTAGCTTCAAGTGACGATAATTTATAATAGCAAAACAATTGAGCTAGTGGTTCATTATTAGCCGTATAACAGTAAAAAAACTGCCCCCAGGTCTTTAACTTGCGGGGGCAGCTTTTCACCGTAATCTTTTTTACAAAATTTACTTTTCTCTTTTTGGTTTTTATAAACCATTTTCGTTACCGTT
Organism: Brevibacillus laterosporus LMG 15441; assembly: GCF_000219535.2. Taxonomy (NCBI): domain Bacteria; kingdom Bacillati; phylum Bacillota; class Bacilli; order Caryophanales; family Paenibacillaceae; genus Brevibacillus; species Brevibacillus laterosporus. The sequence continues at coordinate 401,746 of NZ_CP007806.1, read as the reverse complement.
TTTTTGTCTCATATTTAACTGGAATAGGTAAGTTGTTTGTTTGGAGGTTGCCTAATATCTGTTGGATTACATTAGCTACGGCAGGATTAGAAAGAATCTGCATGGTATCCTTCACCTTAGATTTCGATAACTTTGGCATCACTTTGCTAATTTCCGGCATTATGGAAGATAGCTGGGGGAGCAACGGTAGCACTTGCTCCAAATTAATTCCGGGACTTGGTTTTGGTGGTTCTTGCACAATGACAGGCTCTGGCGGCTTCCCTCTCCTAGGAAAAAGACTAAAGCTAAGCCGTTTACGTTCTGGCTCGACAGGTCGTAGCCTTCCTAACATCATTTTTATTTCCTGAATTTCTCTTCGGAGATGGGCCATTTCTTGTTGAACATGTGCATGTTGGTTTTGCTGAATTGTGGATAGCATCCTTAGTTGATTGCTTTGGGTTGAGTTTCGTCGTTTTAGTGGTGTCTTCTTTGAAATGACAACCCTCTCCTTTACTTCATCCCTTTTTTGATTCTGTCTAAATCACTTTGGTCTAGGCCCTTTTTCTTTAATTGATCCAGCATGCTGCCAATGTCTTTTTTCTGCATAAGTTTCTTTACTTGCTCTGTATAATTGTCCAAGTCCCTTTTTGATAAATCTTTACCTGATCTACTTGCTAAATCCTTGATAACCTCACGAATTCCTGATTCCGTTTTTAATTTATTCTTGTCAACTGTCGCCGCCAATTTCAAAATTTTTCCCCAGTCCATAATCATCCTCCCCTGATATCATCGTTCTCTTTACTCTATGAAATAGATGGTAAACTCGCTTGGTCATTTGTCCTATCAAAACGAAAAAAACAGAATTCCCTCTGGAACTCTGCTTTTTTCTGTTACCATTTATTTGGTTTTTAACGTTTATTCAAAAGAAGACCACTTGAAATCTACATTACCCATAGCATCTACAACAGCACCTTTAAGGTTGTCATTTTGTAGCCAAACATTGGAATCAAAGTAGATCGGAATAACTGGCATTTCATCAATAATAATTTTCTCTGCATCTGCCAAATACCCTTTGCGTACCTCTGGGTTTGTTTCAGCATCAGCTTTATTTAACAGTTCTTTGTATTTTGCATTTTCCCATTTGGTATCGTTGTTTCCACCAGTTTTATCTTTATAGATCTGTAAGAAGCTAATTGGATCATTGTAATCGGCATTCCAGCCATTGCGACCTACTTGGTAGTTACCTCTGTGTAGGTCATCAATAAATACTTTCCATTCTTTGTTAGTCAGCTTCACGTCAATATCAAAAGCCTTTTTCCATTGATCTTGAATCGCTTCCGCAATCTTCTTATGCTTTTCCGCAGTATTAAAGGAAATTTCAATTGGTGGAAGCTTCGTTAAGCCCTCCTCCTTCATACCTTCAGCAAGAAGCTTTTTCGCTGTATCTACATCACCATCTTTAAAGAAGCCCTCTTTTGCTAAAGCCATAGTTGGAGGCAGCAGATTAGTAGCAGGGGTTTGGCCAGATTGTGTAATGTTATCTGTGATTGTTTTGCGATCAATTGCATATGCAAATGCTTTACGGATTTTTACATTATTAAACGGTGCCTTCTCCGTATTAAATTTGTACCAATAGATACCTGCTTTTGGCTGAACATGCAATTTGCCAGACGCCATGTTAGGAGCGATTGCATCAATTGGCAGCATACCATTAGGCTGACCTGCCCAATCAAGGTCCCCATTTTCGAACATGGACAGCTCGGTATTTTCATCATCAATCATTTGATAGACGATTTTTTCCAATTTTACGTTATCTTTATCCCAGTAATTATCATTTTTCACAAGAACCATTTCGTTTTTGTGCTTCCAGGATTCCATTTTAAACGGTCCGTTACCAACATGCGTACTTGCCTCTCCTGCCCATTTTTCGCTAGATGTTACAACTTTCTCATTTACAGGATAAAGCGTATAGAATGCTGTTAGCTCTAGGAAGAACGGAGTTGGATTGTTCAAGGTGACTTCAAGCGTATGCTCATCAAGCGCTTTTACACCAACATCCTCAGCCTTGGCTTGCCCTTTGTTATAAGCTTCTGCATTTTTCAAATAATACAATTGATAGGCATAAGAAGCCGCTGTTTTCGGATTTAGTACACGTTTCCAGGCATATTCGAAATCTTTTGCTGTTAATTTTTCACCGTTAGACCATAGTGAATCGCGTAAAGTAAATGTATAAGTTTTGCCATCTTCAGAAATTTTATAATCTTTCGCTACAGATTTTGTTATGTCCCCGTCTTTACCTGAGCGCATCAAGCCATCAAAAGTCGCTCTCAAAATGGCAGAGGAAGCATTGTCATCCGCAAGGCCAGGGTCCGCAGTAGGTGGTTCAGAATGCAGATTCACACGTAGGACTTGCTCATGAGTACCACTAGCCGCTCCTGTTTTATTCTCAGAGGCTGCATTGCCACCACAGCCGGCCAATGCTGTACTAAGAACTAAAATGGAGCTTACAGCTGCAAAAACGCTTTTATTCATGTGTATTATGCCCCCTAAAAAAAGATATATAGAATTAAATATACCTTGTTTTTTTCGGTAACAAACACTTTTATAACGAAAATTAATTTTAATTTATGTTACAAAATTTACATTTATATGTTCAAAAAAATAAAGAGGAGCATCATTTGCCCCTCTTTTATCTATCTGATTTCTAGTAATCTTATTGTTCTAAATCTGCCCATTTCCAGTCAATGTTACCCATAGCATCGAAGCTTACACCCTTCAGCTTAGGATTTTGCACCCAGGAATCGGTGTAGAAGTATACCGGGATAACTGGCAGTTCGTCCATGAAGATTTCCTCTGCCTTTTGTAATAACGCATCACGCTTTGCTTTGTCTAGCTCTTTTTGAGACTCGTTCACAAGTCGTTTGTATTCAGCATTTTCCCAGTTGGTATCGTTGTTTCCACCCTTTTTATCACGGAACAACTCAATATAGTTAATTGGATCGTTAAAGTCAGCATTCCAACCCATACGTCCGATTTGGTAGTTACCTTGGTGAAGTTTATCCAAGTATACCTTCCACTCGGAATTCTCTATCTTCACATCAACGCCCAGACCTTTTTTCCATTGGTCTTGAACAGCTTCTGCAATTTTTTTATGGTTTTCAGAGGTGTTGATTGAAATCATAACTGGAGGCAGCTTATCCCAGCCCATTTCTTTCATACCTTCTGCTAAGAGCTTTTTAGCTTCGTCTACATTATTATCTTTAAAGTAGCCCTCTTTTTTAAATGCCATAGTAGGTGGTAGCATTCCCATTGCTGGAATTTGTCCGGACTGTGTTACGTTCTTAACGATCGCATCACGATTTACAGCATAGGCAAATGCTTTACGGATTTTGGCGTTATTAAAAGGAGCCTTCTCCGTGTTCATTTTATACCAATAAATGGATGCCTTTGGCTTTGTAATCAACGTATTATTTTGTTGCAGAGCAGGAATTGAATCCAACGGAATATTGCTTAGAGGGTTACCTGCCCAATCCAACTCACCGTTATCATACATGGAAAGCTCGGTATTTTCATCCTCTACCATAGAGAATTCAAGCTTGTCGATTTTTACAACATCGGCATCCCAGTAGTGTTCATTTTTCTCAAGAGTCATTTTGCTCTTATGTTCCCATTTCGTCATTTTAAATGGTCCGTTACCAACGATGGTCTTAGCTTCTTTAGCCCAATCTTTGTTGGATTCAACCAGCTTTTTATTTACAGGATAATACGTATAGAAGCTAGTAAGCTCTAGGAAGAATGGTGTTGGATTTTCCAATTCTACTTCCAAGGTCTTATCGTTAATCGCTTTAACACCTATATCCTCTTTTTTACCTTTTCCAGTGTGAAATGCTTCCCCACCTTTAATGTAATACAGTTGGTAAGCATAGTTGGATGCTGTCGCTGGATCTAATGCACGCTTCCAAGCGAATTCAAAATCGTGCGCTGTTAGCGGCTCGCCGTTACTCCATTTAGCATCTCTTAAATGGAAGGTATATTTCTTGCCATCAGTTGAAACATCAATTTTTTCAGCTACGGATGGCTGTGGTTTTCCTTCGCTATCGGTACGAGTCAAGCCATCAAAGATTGCACGGACCACTGCACCAGAAGTGGAGTCCTCCGCAATGCCAGGGTCTGCTGTTGGTGGTTCAGTATGCATGTTCAAACGCAATACCTTCTTCTCACCTTTTGAAGCTTCTTGTTTCGACGCATCAGTAGCTGCCGGTGCTGATGTGCTTGTGTTACCTCCACATCCTGCTAAAGCTGCGCCCAAAACCAAAACGGAACTCATTAGTACAAAGATATTCTTTTTCATCTTTTTGTGTCCCCCTTTTTTCTTTCTCATATGCTTTACTATACTCTTTTTCAGAATAATATAATATAATTTTCTTTTACATTTAATTATTTTTTATTAATTATCAAGATAAATAAATAAAAATAAAGTGTATTTTTGGTAATATAGAACTAAAAATTACTGTAATAGGATTTTATGGTTCTAATTTACTAAAAATGAAATAGTTTTGCAATTCGGTAATTCTGTCAAATTGCACAAATCGATTCCGGTTAGGTAGCCAAAACATTTTGTTCTACTCCTAGTTTTATCCTTTTCTCCTATAAGTATCCTTGTGAACCGTTTTCGTTTTCTTACGAACTTTGGGACCACCAACATGAGACATCCTGAATGATATTAATGAAAAAAGCAGTCCTTTATACAGTTTCAAGCAAATGACTGAAAATTGTAAATTTATATTGAAATACGCTTAACGAAACGATACAATCTACGTTAGATAATTCTGACAATTATTTGTTTTATTCCTGTTTATGATTGCAAGTGGATTATGGATCGTTGTTACACTACTCTTATCGTCGTTTCTATACCTATAAGGAGATGTATTGTATGGAACAAAAACCTATCTTAAAAGAAATCCACCCTATTATCGAAATTGGCTCTGACACTCTCCAAATTGGACAAGTATCGGGCTTCCTCAATCATATTCCCGATGAAACGGGGTCTATAAAAACATTACTTCAGCTACTTGATGGTACCCGCACTAGTAAGCAGATACACCAGGAGCTAGTCAGCAAGCATCCAGAGGTCACATTTGAAGAGTTAACAGAGGCAATTACTGCTCTGAACTCTCTGGGTTATCTTGAAGATCAGACCTGGGAAGAAACAACTTCTCTCTCAACCGCTCAAAAGGATCGGTATCGGGCAAATCTTCGCTTCTTTTCGATTTATTCGGATATAGACAATCCTCCTAGCAAGATTCAAGAAGATTTGCTGCAAAAGAAAGTAACTATTCTTGGATCAGGGGCCTTTGGCTCTACTCTTCTCTCTAGCTTTGCTGGTCTGGGTGTTACAAATGTCCGAATTGCAGATTTTGACCGTGTGGAGCTGAGTAATTTAAATCGCCAATTATTATTTAAAGAAAGTGATATCGGGCGGTTAAAAATCGAAGTAGCGGAGGAATTTGTTACAGAACGCAATTCAAGCATGTCAGTAGAAACCATTCGGAAGAAAATCTCCTCTGCTGACGATGTTAAGGAGCTTATAGCAGATAGTGATCTTGTTATTTTAGCTGCTGACACCCCTTTTTTCTTCATTCAAAGATGGGTAAACACAGCATGCGTTGAATTAGAAATCCCTTATATTGCAGGTGGAGTCAATGTAACAGAAGGAACCTTTTATCATATTTCCCCGAAAAAAACACCCTGCTTGGATTGTTTCCATCTGCATCACTATGATCAAAACCCAGATCAATATGAACAGGATCTCAGATATTTGGTGGATTCAGGATATCATCTTCCTACAGCTACTATTGCTCCGAATTTATCCATTATTACAGGAATTATTGCTTCTGAAGCATGCAAAATTCTCACAGGTACAAGCCAAGTTCAATCTCAGGGAAAATTCGTATCGATCAACTTCTTAACTTATGAAACAAAAATCATTTCCGAAACGGAAAGAAAAGAGCTGGATTGCCCGACCTGCGGTGAAGGAAATCGCACACTTTCTATCTTTTCGCTGGAGCAGTCAGCCGAAGAAGTGCTTAGCTAACGGAGGAACGTACCAATGAAATTAACAAATACCAGTAAGCTGCGTATGCATCCCTTACAAAAACGTCAGGTCAATGAAGAAGAAACCATAATTGGTCGACCCGATAAAAGTGAATATATCATGCTGCCTACCTTCGCAGTCGAAATCATTGAGATGCTAGATCAGGGGCAATCCATCACTCAGGTAGCTGAAGAAATGGAAAAGCGCTTTGGTGAGCCTGTTGATGTTCGTGATTTTGCACTCGATCTGATTAACGAATATCAATTTGTATACACAGTAGATGGAGCAGTCGTAAATGAAAAAGAGATACGCGTCGATCATTTACCATGGATATCCGAACGTGTTGGGAAAGTATTATTTAATAAATTTACCTTCTCTTTCTCTATTGCCTGCTTTTTATCTGCTGTTACTCTTCTCTTAGTTCATCATGAATATTTTCCCGTGTTTACCGATATTTTTAGCTCTGCATCCTTGACCGCTTCTCTTTTGCTAGCAGTTGTTGTTAACTATCTGTTTTTGTTCATCCATGAGACAGCCCACTTAACTGCTGTGCGTTCTCTTGGGGTAGGAAGCCGAATCGGTTTTAGCCATCGCCTATTCTTTCCTGTGGCAGAAACAAATATGTCAGACATCGTGCTAGTGGAACCCAATAAGCGTTATACAGCCTATCTGGCGGGGATGGCTGGAGATGCCCTCTTTTTTAGTATGGGTGTCTGGCTTCTGTACGCTAATGATGTAGGAGTCATCCTGCTATCTGATTTTCTACTCTCCTTTATTAAATTAATGAACTTGAATTTCTTAATGGCTCTGGGCTTTCAATTCATGTTCTTTATGCGAACGGATATTTATTATGTCTTTACTACCTTTTTTGGCTGTAATAATTTATTTGATAATACACAACTATTTCTACGTAAATTTTACCGAAAATGGACGCCTGACGAACAAGAGACATGGGACTCTGTAGATATGCGAGAAAAAAAGGTGATCCGCTGGTACTCTATTTTCTTTTTGCTGGGCTTTTGTTTTGCGCTTTACTTCTTCTTCAATTTCTTTTTGCTCCAGTCAATCGAGATTATTCGCCGAATTACGACTGATTTCTTACAATACCCCATCCTCTCCTGGCAATTCGTGGATGGTATTCTCTTACTTCTTTTAACGTTGCTCCCATTTGGCATTGTCATCTGGTCATGGAATCGGCAAAGAAAAATAACCCGCAATGTAACCCGTCAGGTATCGTAACCCTTCCGTCTAATGAGCACAAAAAGATGACCTAGAGAAAAATCATGGGTCATCTTTTTGTATATCCTCTGTGCTCATTTCAACGAAAAAACTGCCGATTTTATTCGACAGTTTTTTCGACATTGTTATTTAAGCTGTCCTACAAACACTACAGCACCATTATACTTCTTATCAATGAAGTCCTTCACTTCAGGGGAAGTCATAGCTTTAGCAAGCTTCTTAATTACTTCACTATCTTTATTGTCTTGACGAGTCGCCAATACATTTACATTTGGGTTATCTTTACCCTCTTCGATATAAATAGAGTTCTCTGTTGGGTTTAATCCAGCTTCCATCGCAAAGTTAGAGTTAATCACGGCTGCATCAATACCCGGATCGTCAATTGCACGTGGCAACATCGCTGGTTCTAGCTCTTTTAATTCTATTTTTTTCTCAACGATGTCAGCTACAGTGCCATTGGTAGCCACTCCATCCTTTAATTTTAACAGACCCGCTTTTTCAAGAAGGGCAAGAATACGGCCTTGCTCTGCAGAAGCATTCGTAATTGCTACTGCTGCTCCCTGCGGAAGAGCTGCTAAATCCTTGTAAGCTTTAGTTTTATTAGAGTAAATTCCCATTGGCTCAATGTGAATGCCTGCTACATACGTAAGGTCTAACCCTTTTTCTTTATTCGTTTTCTCTAACCAAGGAATGTGCTGAAAATAGTTCGCATCTAATTCCTTCTCAGCAAGCTGAGTGTTAGGCATGACAAAGTCTTGGAACAGGACAACATCAAGATTAATATTCTCCTTCTGTAGCATCGGTTTAACCACTTCATTTAAAATCTCCGCATGAGGAACAGCCGTTGCCCCCACCTTTAGTGTGACTGGTTGTCCTTCCTGTGGTGTAGCTGTGCTATTATCGGTTTTATTACCAGCACCGCACGCCGCCAAGCTTAAAGCTAATACCCCAATCGCTAGTGTAGAAAAAATCTTTTTCATCCTTTTACCCCCCTATTTTCATGCATTATAATCAACGATGATCCAGCTTCCGCGCAATCGCGTCACCAATCATCTGAATGATTTGGACAAGAATAATCAGCAAGACAGTCGTAACCAGCATGATATCTGGCTTAAACCCATTAAAGCCATAGTTGAATGCCATCGCTCCTAGGCCACCCGCACCTACGACACCTGCCATCGCTGTGTATCCTACCAGGCTAACAGCAGTAACCGTAATACCTGAGACAATACCTGGAAGCGACTCTGGAATCAAGATTTTATAGATAATTTGCCAGTTGCTAGCACCCATGGATTGGGCCGCTTCAATCACGCCTCGATTTACTTCACGAATGGAGGTTTCCACCAGACGAGCAATAAACGGTGCTGATCCAACAACAAGACTGAGAATCGCCGCGTTAGGTCCGATTGAAGTCTGTATGAGTACGCGCGTGACTGGGATAAGGATAATAATTAATACAATATAAGGAATCGATCGAAAGATATTCACAATAAAACTAAGTAATTGATATAAAGCTGGCATCGGCTTTAGATGTCCTTTGCTTGTCACAACGAGTAAAATGCCTAATGGTATACCAATAAGTGCCGCAAATAGTAATGAAAACAAGACCATGTAACCTGTTTCCCAAATGGCCTTCTGAATTAAATCCCAGAATTTCACGACGTTCGGTAAATAAGTTAACAAGAAATCATTCATCAGCGATTACCTCCTTCTGCACCTCGAATGACATCAACAATAATGCCACTCTTCTTTAGGTAGGCAATAGCATTTGATTCGGTATCAATATCACCTGGAATCTGAATGTATAGAGTACCAAAGGCAACATCTTTTAAGCGCTTAATCTGTCCCTGTAAAATATTTGCCTGCACCCCAACCTCACTGACTAACTGACTAATGATAGATTGACTAGCAGAACCACCCAAGAAGGTTAGACGCAGGACTGCACCCGGTCCCAAGCCATCCAAAAATTCAGCAGATAGCTGATCATTACCAGATACTTGACTCAGGAATTCTTTGGTTGTAGTTGTTTTAGGATGGGAGAAGACTTCTACGACATCCCCCGCTTCAATAATTCGCCCGCTTTCCATTACAGCTACCTTATCACAAATTTTTTCGATCACATGCATCTCATGCGTGATTAAAATAATGGTTAACCCTAGTTTGCGATTAATATCTTGTAATAATTCCAAGATAGAATCGGTTGTCTTCGGATCCAGAGCTGATGTTGCTTCGTCACACAACAGCACATCAGGCTGATTGGCCAATGCACGAGCAATACCTACACGTTGCTTTTGACCGCCAGATAATTGAGATGGATACATATCTGCTTTATTTGACAACCCTACCAATTCTAATAATTCTTTTACCTTTGCTTGATGCTGTGACTTTGGCACGCCCGCAATCTCCAATGGCAATGCTACATTGTCTGCTATTGTCCGCGACCACAGCAGATTAAAGTGTTGAAAAACCATACCGATCTTGCGTCTTGCCTTACGTAATTCTCTTGGCGTTAAATGATGGAGATGTGTGTCACCCACAGTAACCTCACCACTAGTTGGCGATTCTAGTAGGTTAATCATACGGACTAGCGTTGATTTTCCAGCTCCACTGTATCCAATGATGCCATAAATATCTCCCTGCTGGATTGTCAAATCGACACCATTTAGGGCCGTAAAGGTTCCAAAGCGACTTTTAAAAACCTTTACAATGTTTGTTAGTTTAATCATGAGAGTAGAATCGCCCCCTGTTTCACCCACGGCTCTAACCGAACGGGCAATAAATTACGTAAAATTTTTCGAAATCTTCGAAATTTTAAGATATATATCAATTCCTACACAATCACTAGGAATTGGCTAAATCATCTATAAGAATAAAGAATTAGGCATCCTGTGTCAATGGAAAAATAATAGAGATGGTTCATGATAAACCATCTCTATCAAAATAAATTGCGTTTCTAAGAAGCATGCTTTACAGAGGAATCTTGATTGGTGTTAGAGGAATCTTTCTGTTTTCCTTCTTCATCCTCTGCTGCGTCACTTTTATTTAGCTGCTCGTCCACATATTTGATGACGTCTTTTTCAGATGGAATTAGCACAGCACCTTTGCCAGGAACATGGGCTTCTTGGAACTTATGCATCGGTGGCAATTGATGACCACCTTCTCCTGACTGTTTAAGCGACATCCCCAATGAGCCTAGTTTGATCATATCAAGTGTGGCAAGATTGGTTTGGATATAAGGCTGTACACTATCCAAAATCTTAGGAATTTGAAAAATAGTAGTGGTAGATTTTAATTCGGTAGCCACTGCGCTTAATAGCTTACGCTGTCTCTCTGTACGCGTATAGTCAGAGGTGGCATCATGTCGGAAACGAGCATATTGCAATGCTTTCTCACCATCTAAGCGTTGCAATCCCTTTTTTAAATTAATATCGTACTTTCCTTTATCTGTCGGGTCATGATAGCGCATGTTCTTTTCTACATCTATCTCAACACCCCCAACAGCATCAATCAAGCTCTTAAAGCCTTCAAAATCAGTGATTACATAGTAATGGACTGGTTGTCCTACAAAATCACTGACTGTTTCCATGGCAAGCTCTGGGCCGCCATACGCTAAAGCTTCATTTACACGCGTTTTGCCATGTCCGGGTATACGTACCAGCGTGTCACGCATAATAGAGAATAGGTCATACGTTTTCTTTTTTGGATCAATGCTCACTAGCATCATGCTATCAGAGCGTGGAAGTTCATTTGGACGCATCTCACGTTTGTCTACACCCATTAATAGAATGTTAACACGCTCGGTTCCCGTCCATACAGGTGGAGCCTCTGGCTTTGTAGCAGCCGGATTCGATGGAAAGATTGTCGTGTCTTGAATCCCTGACAAAAAACCAAAGATTTTATATGCAAAAAAAGCCGCCGTAATCAAAATAAGAAATACACATAATAATAGAATACGCTTAGTTCGAATGCTCAAACTGGATTTCACCATCCTTGTCAGTCCGTGTCAAAATTTGTTGGCTTGTTTCATCCTACTAGTATACTCGAAACGGCTGTTTTGCGAATCATTTTTCTTTACCACTTTTGGAGAATAGAAGAAAAAGGAGCTACCTGATGGTCAGCTCCTTCTTTGCATTTTCTCTTCATGATATGGGGTATTCACTCGTGATTCCAGTTCTTTCGGAACTTTAACCTTGTATACCTTTACCCAAGCGTGATTTTCATGAATCAAATGTTTTTGACTATGATACTCGATTCCTCGTTCCTCCAAGTGCTTGCACCATTGGACAAATTCCGTCTTATCCGTAGTTCGAAGTAGGGTTACCCATAATCGCTCCTCAAATAGATAAGCGATGAGCGAACAGGCCAGCGTCATCACAAGAAAAAATGTTTCCATAGCACCCCCTCCTGTTGCTACTGTATGCATGCCGAGGAGAGTACGCTTCTATTAGTTGGCTTTATAAGCCTCTTTGGGCTGGGAGGAACGAAGAACTCCACCCATACCAGCAACAAAAGTTGGAATTCCCGCTGCAACAAAGATTAAAGCCCAATCTCGTAGGGAGAGGGAGGTGGTTTTAAAGATTGGCTGCATGACATCCCAGTAAATAACCACTAGCACCAAAGCCATTGACGAGAGCACTGCCCAGACCAAGAACTTGTTGCTAAATGGATTGCGGTGAAAAACGGAATGCTCGCTACGGCAATCAAATACGTGAATGAGTTGTGCCAGAACTAAAGTAGCAAACGCCACTGTTTGGGCATGAGTAAGATCATTCGGATTTTCATAATACGCAACGATAAAAGCTCCTAGGGTCATCGTTCCAATTAAAAACCCCCGACTAATAATCTTCCAGCCCAATCCACGGGCAAAAATATTTTCATGTTTTTTACGCGGTTTATGTCGCATTGTGTCTCCCTCAGACGGATCAATCCCTAATGCCATAGCCGGTAGTCCGTCCGTCACCAAATTCACCCATAGGATTTGGATCGGAAGTAAGGGTAAGGGTAGTCCCATTAGCATAGCGAAAAACATAACTAAAATCTCTCCTACATTGGATGCAAGTAGGTAGCGAATAAACTTTCGAATATTATCATAGATGTTCCGGCCTTCCTCAACAGCAGAAACAATCGTAGTAAAATTATCGTCTCGTAATACCAGGGATGCTGCTTCCTTCGTAACATCTGTTCCCGTAATTCCCATTGCAATCCCTATATCAGAAGCCTTGATGGCAGGTGCATCATTTACACCATCACCTGTCATCGCTACAATATGACCACAGTTTTGCAACGCTTTGACAATACGTAGCTTGTGCTCTGGAGACACACGTGCATAAACATATACCTTTTCAACCGTTTGCATCAATTCTTCCTCAGTCATTTCATCAATAGTGGCTCCTTCCAGCACATGGCTGTTCCCTCCCGGCATCAGACCAATTTGACGTCCTATCGCTTCTGCGGTAATTTTATGATCCCCTGTAATCATTACTGTTTTAATACCTGCTTGACGACATAGCTGGATAGCAGACTTTACCTCCTGACGTGGGGGGTCAATCATGCCAACCATCCCTAAAAATGTAAGATTCGTTTCCAAGATTGATGAGTTTTCACCTGATTTATAGTTTGGGAGTGATCGGTAAGCAAATCCTAGGACTCGCAGAGCTCTACCTGCCATCTCTTCTGTTTGCTTAGCAACTTCTATACGATGTTCATTTGTCAGAGGTATAATTTCTCCCTGCCAATAGATGTGAGAGGAGTTCATTAACAGAGCCTCAACAGCTCCCTTTGTTAATAGCTCTGTTTTTCCATCTGGAAATTGTTCTACTACAGACATCATTTTACGCTCAGAATCAAATGGTAATTCGTCTATGCGAATAGTGGGGTCGCCTTGTTTTTTCCCCTCTTTTAATGCCTTGTAGGCTAAGCTAAGCAGGGCTCCCTCAGTAGGATCTCCAATCACATTCCATGTGGAAATATTTTTAGACAAAATGAGCTTGGACCTCTCCTTTTGCTGAGCATTTACTAATTTTGCATTATTGCATTTTTCGGCAATTTGACAAATCTGAGTTAGTCCTTGATCGATCGTTGCCTTGATAGATTTTCCTTGCCATGTAATTTCCCCATTGGGCTCGTAGCCATTCCCCGTTACATCAAAGCTTTTTCCGCTATGCCACAGGTGAGTCACTGTCATTTTATTTTCAGTAAGAGTCCCTGTTTTGTCAGAGCAAATGACTGACGCACAACCAAGCGTTTCGACAGAGGGGAGCTTGCGAACAATGGCATTTCTTTTAATCATTCTCTGCACGCCTAGAGCAAGGGCTACTGTAACGATTGCAGGCAATCCTTCCGGTATAGCCGCTACAGCAAGACTAACCCCTGAGAGAAACATTGTCATTAATTCTTGTCCATGCCAAACCCCTGCTACAATGACAAAGATCGTAAGTAGCAATGCAATCCAGACGAGTGTTTTCCCCAACTGTTCCAATTTAATCTGTAAAGGAGTTTCTATCTTGTCAGCTTGATTGATCAAATGCGCAATTTTTCCGATCTCGGTAGACATGCCTATTTCAATAGCAATTCCCCTTCCAGTTCCTCCGGCTACCATCGTTCCCATAAAAGCTAGATTCTTCTGGTCGCCGAGTGGAACAGCTCCTGTTGATTCAATCACATTCGCAGTTTTCATTACTGCTATCGATTCTCCCGTAAGCGTAGATTCCTCTATCTCTAACCGATTGGCATTAATCAGTCTCATATCAGCAGGAACACGATCCCCTGCTTCAAGAAGGATAAGATCGCCTGGAACTAATAGGGTAGCAGGGATCATGTCCAAATTTCCGTTGCGAATGACACGGGCCATAGGGGCTGCCATATCTTTTAAAGCGTTGAGCGACCTTTCTGCTTTCGCTTCCTGAATAAAGCCTAACACGCCATTTAAAAAAATGATGGCAATGATGGCGATAGCGTCTAGGTACTCTCCTAAGAAAAAGGAGAGGATGGTGGCAACCACTAGCACTCCCACCATAAAATCTTTAAACTGATTCATAAACACAACATAAAGTGGGATTTTCTCGGCCTCAGCAAGCTGGTTTTTACCATATTTTTGTCTACGAGTAGCCGCTTCCTCCTGTGTTAAACCGTTTTGAACGTCACTACCTATCATTCTGGGTATTTCCGCTAGAGGGACTTGGTACCACGGTTTATTCGGCTTCAATACAATCTCCTCCAATGCTCTTCATCAACTTATTCTCATATCTATGCAGACAAGCCGACTAGTATGAAAAAAGCTTGAAATGAAAAACAGCGGATGCACGAAACACTTTTGTCGCCTCAATCCCTCGGATAGCTAATCGTCCATGGAATCGAAAAAGCTTCGGTTTCTTCTCTTAAAACTAAGATACCGAAGCCCTCCGTTCGTTCCCTCACCATTTGAAAAGACCTATTCCTATTAAAAGGATTGCCGGGAGAAATGATAGCCGTTGAAACCATCCAACCGACGAAAAATGCCGTCCCACCTTGATCCCCGCCCACAATAAGATCATGCTAGTTAAAGCCACCCAGACCGAGGTCAAGAGAGGTGCAAACCCCAATAGAGTTAAACTAATTCCAGAACCAAATGCATCAAGGGACAACGCCAAACCTAGCATGACCGCTTCTGTTCCTACGATATGCCCCGAATGATCTGTATCCGCTTTGGCAGGATTGCGTAAAATGTGTATCATTAAACCAAACATTCTGATTGTCCAGCGAAATTCCCGATATGTTGCCTTCTCCTTTACCGGTAGGATATCTGACTGCTTCTGTTTACTAACTGCCATTTTCCAAAAGGTTACACCTCCTATCAGAATAAGCACGGTTGCTCCAATTTTAGAACTAAGTTCAGAAGTTACCCAATATTGAAGCCATTTTCCTATTGTCATAGAAGCAAAGATGACGGTAAAGGAACACAGACCAATTACCATAAACGAAAGAAACGGCATTTTCATTTTACGTAAGCCATATGACATCCCAACGCCGAAACCATCCAGACTGATTGCTAAACAAATCAGCAATAACGACACTAGCCCCATATCTATATCCACCTCTTCTTTCATCCCATCATATGAAAGATAGCGGGGGGCCGGTTACCTTTAGTGCCTAAAGTATTTTTACACTTGTCTATGCACCACTGTTCGCTTTCTAGGCCATCGTGTCTTATTCTCTCGCATTCCCTGTAATACCGGGGATGTTCAGAATAAAAAAACGCCCATTCCTATTATGGAATGGACGTTCTAATTCCCTGCTATCTATTTGCAATGTTGATCATAAGCATCAGTTAGGAGATTCGCAATGGATTCAAGCTCATTGCCTTCAATTTGATGGCGTTCAACCATCGCTACCAGCTTACCATCCTTCAATAGTGCGTAGGAAGGAGAAGAAGGTGGGTACCCTTCAAAATACTCGCGTGCTTTCGCAGTTGCTTCTTTATCTTGGCCAGCAAACACTGTGTAGAAATGGTCTGGCTTAGCTTCATGGCGAGTCGAATAGATAGCTGCGGGACGAGCCAATCCTGCTGCACAGCCGCATACAGAGTTAACCACTACCAATGCAGTTCCTTTTAGGTTCGAGATAGTTGCTTCTACTTCTTCTGCTGTGCGAAGTTCTTCAAACCCAGCATTCGTTAACTCATCTCGCATTGGTTGTATAACCTGGCTCATATATGCTTCATAAGACATCATAATCGTTCAACTCTCCTTTGAATACATTTCTTCTATTATACCTGTTCTCGTATCAATCGAGTACAGCGGATCTACATTTATTACACTTCCATTACAATGGTAAGAATCATCGGGTTGCGTCCCGTTTTTTCAAAGATGAACGGCTTTAATACCTGGTTAATCTGAGATTTCAATTCAGACCACTCTCTGACTTTGCGATCTAATGCTTCCAATAGCTTCTGTTTGACTAAAGCAGTAGCTTCCTGGATCAGCGATTCGGAACCCCTCACATAGACAAAACCACGACTTACGATATCTGGACCAGTTAGAAGCTTAAATTGTTTCATATCGATGCTAACGACAACAACCATTAATCCATCCTCGGCAAGATGTTTACGATCGCGCAATACGATATTACCAACATCACCAATACCGCTGCCATCAATAAGCACGATACCTGCTGTCACCTTGCTTGTCACACGCCCTGATTCTCTGGTACAAGAAACTACATCGCCATTATCAATAATAAAGATGTTATCAGACTCTACACCCACTTGTTCAGCTAATCTACCGTGCTGTTTTAACATCCGATACTCTCCATGGATTGGAATAAAGTAGGTAGGACGCAAAAAGCTCAGCATAAGACGCAATTCTTCACTACTGCCATGACCGGAAGCATGAATATCAAACGCTGTGTTTTGTACTACGTTAGCTCCAGCACGGTATAGCTTATCAATAATGCGACTTACATTAACTGTATTTCCTGGAATCGGCGATGCAGAGATAATGACTGTATCGTCTGGATAGATCTGAACGGAACGGTGTGAACCAGACGCAATACGCGTTAGCGCTGCCATCGGTTCTCCCTGACTACCTGTACAAATAATTAATACCTTGTTATCAGAGTAATTATCAATGTTTTTAATGTCGATTTGACATCCTTCAGGCATTTGGATATAGCCTAGCTCCTGGCCAATCATGAAGGCTTTTTCCATGCTTCGGCCGATAACAGCAATCTTCCTGTCATCCGCTACTGCTGCATCTACAACTTGTTGCAAACGGTGCACATTAGAAGCAAAGGTTGCCAGAATGATACGACCTCTCGCCTTGCTAACGACATCCATAATGCTATCGCCAACCGTACGCTCTGACATTGTAAAGCCTGGACGTTCACTGTTGGTGCTATCAGACATCAAAGCTAGTACACCATTTTTTCCGATGCGGGCAATTTTTCCAAACTCTGTAGGACGTCCTACTGGTGTCAGGTCAAATTTAAAATCCCCTGTATGAACCACTGTTCCTTCTGGTGTCTCAATCGCAATACCAAACGAATCAGGAATACTATGATTAGTACGGAAGAAAGAAACAGAGAGATTTTCAAATGACAAAATCGTATCCTCAAACACAGGTACCATCTTTACGTCATTTTGCATACGGTGCTCTTCAAGCTTAGCCTTTACCAAACCAAGTGTCAGGCGTCCGCCATAAATCGTTGTCTGGATTTGTTTTAACACATAGGGAATAGCACCAATATGGTCTTCATGTCCATGAGTAAGTACCATAGCCTTGATCTTATGCTGGTTTTCAATTAGGTAGGAAACATCTGGTATCACCAAATCTATCCCAAACATTTCGGTCTCAGGAAACTTTACGCCACAGTCGATGATGATAATCTCATCCTCGTACTCTACGCAATACATATTTTTACCAATTTCCCCCAGACCACCTAAACCAAAAATTTTAACCTCACTCAAAAAAATACCTCCTACAAATACGATGTGGGCCGTTCTATGCACTCTGCCTTTATAGTAACATAATTTTCATATGGATAGTTGTATTCTCCCAAGGCTTTCACACTTTCACTTTTCTTCCACTAAAAAATTAGTATACTCATTTCGACTATAAAACAGACTAAAAAAAGCAAGAATCCGTGAAAACAGGTCTTTCCCATGCCTAAACGCATGAAAGATTGATTTGTACTCAAACAAGTAGCCTATATCGTTATGATTTCCCGTTATATAAAAAAACCAGCAATGACGTAAAGCCATGCTGGTTTTTTCTGTTGTGCCACCTTATTCTTACCCAAAACGACCGCTCAGATAATCTTCTGTCTCTGCCCTCTTAGGGTTATTGAATAATTTGTCAGTGGAGGCTTTCTCCACTAGCTCTCCCATGAGAAAGAAAGCCGTCTCATCTGCTACTCGTACAGCCTGGTGCATATTATGAGTCACAATGACAATCGTATAATCGTGTTTCAATTGGATGATAAGCTCTTCAATCTTCGAGGTAGAAATTGGGTCCAACGCTGAACAAGGTTCATCTAAAAGCAGGATTTCCGGCTTCATTGCGATTGCACGTGCTAAGCACAGCCGTTGCTGTTGACCTCCTGACAGAGCTAGAGCGGAATCATTCAGCCGATCCTTCACTTCATCCCATAAGGCAGCCTTTCGTAAACTTTCTTCCACTATATCGTTTAATTCAGCTTTATTAGTAGTCCCGTGATGGCGCGGTGCAAATGCAATGTTTTCATAAATGGATTTTTGAAAGGGATTAGCACGCTGAAACAGCATTCCGACCGATTGACGCAATCCCTCTTTTTTTACAGAAGGCTCATAGATATTCGCTCCATCTAGCAAAAGTCTTCCTGTCACACGACAGCCTTTAATCTCTTCATTCATGCGATTAATCGTGCGTAGAAAGCTAGATTTCCCACAGCCGGACGGACCGATTAAGGCTGTTACGGTATTGCGTTGCATTTGGATGTGAATATTTTTTACAGCATGCTTGTCGCCATAAAAAACGGACAAGCTCTCTGCTTCAATAATCGCTTTTGTTTGGGCAATTGTTATTGGCATGATTGATTCTCCTTTTCCTTAGGCGGCAATTTTGGTCAAACGCTTGTGCAACCAACGACCAAACCAACGTGCCCCACCATTAAACAGAAGAACTGCGATCACCAGAATGGCCGCCGCTCCATCCGCAATTTCTCGCGCATCTGCAACGAGACCCTCCGCATTAATTTTCCAGATGTGTACAGCTAATGACTCTGCTGGACGAAATACATTCCATGGAGAAGATGGGCTACTTAGATTTAAATTATGAAATTGAATATCAGGAGAGGTCATACCCGCTGTAAACAGTAGTGCTGCCGCTTCCCCAAATACGCGACCTGAAGCAAGTACAAATCCCGTAACCAAGCCGGGCAACGCAGTAGGTAATAGAACGGAAACGATTGTTTTCCATTTCGTTACACCTAATGCATAGCTAGCTTCCTTCTGATCCTGTGGGACAGAACGCAGGGCATCCTCTGTAATCCGAACAAGTAACGGCAGATTAAATACAGTCAGAGCCAACGCCCCAGAGATCAATGAATATCCCCAGCCTGTCATGCTTACAAACAGTAACAACCCAAACATACCTACAACGATCGACGGTAGCGAAGACAGCACCTCAATAGACATGCGAATCATTTGCACCCACTTGCGGTCTGGCGCATATTCTGCCAGATAAATTCCTGCACCAAGCCCAATAGGAACAGCGAAGCACATCGTTAAGACCAATAAATATAGCGAGTTAAATAGCTGAGGACCAATTCCTCCACCTGCGTTTAGCATGTCTGGCGGGGAAGTGATAAAGTCCCAATTTAATTTTGCTGCCCCCTTGCTAATCACAAAACCCAAAAGACCGATCAACACAGCAATTAAGAGAACAGCAATTCCAGTGAGTAAGAGGGTGGCGAGCTTATCCTTTTGTTTGTTAGTCATTATTTGGCCCCCTTCTTTCTACCGATTAAGCGAACCACTAGGATAAATAATAGGGACATAGCCAACAAAACTAAGCACATGGACCAAAGCGCATTATGATAAGGAGTACCTGGGATCGTATTTCCCATATTTAATGTGATACCACTTGTCAGTGTAATCGACGGATCGAATAAACCTCCAGGCAGCTTCAACGTATTTCCAATAACCATTTGAACAGCTAGCGCCTCACCGAAGGCCCGAGCCATACCAAGAACAACACCTGTCAGACAGCCAGACCGTGCTGTATATAGCACAACATGGCGAATTGTTTGCCAGCGAGTGGCACCTAATGCAAGCGAGGCATTGCGTAATTCCTGTGGCACAGTTGCGATTGCATCAGCGGCAACACTGGTCACAGTCGGCAGGATCATAACTGCTAGGACAATTCCCCCTGCAAGTAAGCTAAATCCTAAAATATCAAATTGACTGCGAAGAAACGGAACAAGCAAGGTAAGACCTACATAGCCGTATACCACCGATGGTATTCCAACTAACAGCTCCATAACTGGCTTCAATACTTTTTGGCCAAATCTTGGCGCAATCTCTGTCATATACACAGCCGCTCCTATGCCTAGCGGGGCTGCAATTAATGTTGCAATCAGGGTAACCCCAAAGGAACCTAGTATAAAAGCTACTGCCCCAAATTGGCCGGGCTCTGCTTCTGGGTCCCATTTTGTACCGGTAAAAAATTGCGACACGCTAACCCCGTCCACCATAAAGGTAGCGAGGCCGCGTGAAGCAATAAAATAGAGGATGGAGAGCGTTAGAAGGCCTAACAATCCCGCACAGACAGCTGTAATTAGCTTCCCTGCTTTTTCTTCCCATGCATGTTTTTTATTGATATGGAACCGGTCGGAAAGTTTTTTGGCAGTAGCGGGGTTTCTCATTTGCCCCGCTCTTACTGTTGTTCCCTGCTGTAACAGTGTTGTTCTTTGTTCAGCGCTCACTAAACGCTCCCCCTTTATTTCGTTCACCTTTTTTTGAGCTACACGTTTCTCTATTTTTGTGTAATCTCACCCTTCGCTGTTCTTTCCACCTTCATGGCGGATGCTGGGATATATTTCAGCTCTTGTACGATTCCTGTTTGTACTTCGTCACTTGTCATGAAATCCAAGAAATCTTTTTGCGCGCCTGTTGGCTCACCTTTTGTATACATGTGCTGATAAGCCCACACTTTATATTTATTTGTTACGATGTTTTCTGTCGTTGCTTCTACACCATCTAGTTTTACTGCTTTTACAGTATCATTGAGATAGGAAGTGCCAAGGTAACCGATTGCTCCTGGAGTTTCTGCGATAATTTTGCGAACCGTGCCGGAAGAATCCTCCGTGATTCCTTCAGCCTCCTCTGCACCATCCAGAGCGTATTGCACGAATGTAGCACGAGTACCAGAGTTCTTCGGACGGTTGACCAATGTAATCTTTTGGTCTGCTCCACCGACTTCCTTCCAGTTGGTTACTTTACCCGTGAAAATATCAATTACTTGTTGCTTTGTTAGATTATCTACACCTGCCTTAGGATGAATCACAGCTGCCATACCTACTACAGCAATTTTGTGATCCACTAATTGGTCAGCAGGAATGCCTTTCTTTTCTTCTGCAAAAATATCAGAGTTTCCGATAGTAGCTGCACCATTGGCCACCTGGCTTAAACCGGTGCCACTCCCCCCACCTTGCACTTGAATTTGCACTTGCTGATTTTTCTCCATAAATTTCTTAGCTGCCTGCTCTACTAACGGCTGCATGGCTGTGGACCCTACAGCTGTAATAGAACCGCTGCTGGCTGTATTCGTATCTGGTTTCGTTTCGGTTGTAGCTGGTGCTGGTGTAGCCGGTGCTGTCGCATTAGAAGTGCCTCCTGCTCCACAGCCAGTTAACAATAACCCTACAGATAGCATACTTGCCATAAAAATGGATGAAATCTTTTTCAAAGGAAATCCCCCTCGTCACCTTCAAATCATTTGATTTCTTATACACTCTCATCCTACATCCCGAGCTTAAAGCTAGAATGAACGTAACGTAAAAGGAATGTTAAGGAATGTTAAGGTTTCGTGTAGGAGTGTTTAAAGAAGCGGAATTTTGGGTAAGAAAAAAGCTGCCATATCTCCTGGCAGCCTTCTCAACTATTTATCTAGTTATTTTCACGAAATGGAAATAGTAAACCTACCTCAACCGTTATAAAACCTCTTACTCTTTAACTAGTTTTTTCATTTCACGTAAAATCTTTTCTTTGTCCATATCATCCGCCATACCGTATATCTGACGAATATTTTGATTTTTGTCTAAAAGGAATGTTTTCATAGTATGTACATAGAGGCCATCCTTTTGCTTCTCTGCACCAATCCAAAAATCATTTAATATTGGCTTCATAATATCATCTGGACCACGTAGGAATTGCCAGCCGCTAGGATCGGCTTGAACTGCTTTCGCATATTTCTGTAAAGCTTCAGGAGTATCGTTTTCATAATCAAAAGTGACAGAAATGAATTCTATGTCTTTTCCATACATCCCAGTTTCTTTTAATTCATTCTGTAAATCCACCATATGCTGTGTGGTTAGCGGACAGACATCGGGACAACGCAAAAAAATGAATGAGATGAGACGGACTTTACCATTGGAATCGGAAAGCTTGACATTCTGCCCATCCATCCGCTCCAGTGTAAAATCTTGAACTTTCTTAATAATTGGCATATCAGCCGTTGAAAAATAGCTTTTGTACAAAACACTGCCTACAGCAATCAGAATAATAATGACTCCAAAGATGGGCAACCACTTTCGATAGAGACTCCCTGCTGTTACATCCTCCATTTTTATCCCCCTACTCTTTTATCTCGTAGTTGTATAGAAACGTGTGTACTTGGCCTTGATCATCTTTCCACTCCAGCATGCTCTGCCATTCACCAGGCATCATAATATGCGGGCCGGATTCTTGCCAGTTTGCTTCCTTTTGCTTCTTTAGCTCCTTTTCACTTTTACCATGCGTATCCATGTTAGGCATTTCAAAATGCAACACAGCTCCTTGCCCTGCAGTTGTCTGTGATTTGTCATTGGTAATCGTGACTGTATACGTATTAACTCCAGCTATTCCTGGCTTTATTTTCAGCTTCGCCTGAAAACCATCTTGGGTGGCTTGCAATTCGATGGTCCCTTCCTTCTTATCACTGCCACCACAACCGGTTACGACGAGTAACAGAAACATTGCTCCTAGCCAGCCCAACCATTTTATCTGTTGTTTCGGCATGTTACTCCCCCACTTTACTTTAGCGAGCAATCTCTCCTGGCCAAGCGAGCATGCCGCCCTCCATATTGACTGCTTCAATTCCATTATGCTTTAAAAACTCGCAAGCATGGTAGCTTCTTGCTCCACTGCGGCATACCATGATGATTTCTTTGGAAGTATCAAATCGGTCCAGAGATGCTGGAACATCATTTAAGGGAATTAGGATCGCTTCTTCAATGTGACCTGCCACCCACTCTTCTGGCTCTCGCACATCAATAATTTGAATAGCAGCCTCCTCCTTTAATTTCGTCAACACCTCTTCAGGTGTAACTTCCCTTACGAAATTATTCATTAATAATATCCTCCTCATTTTACGATAATTCAAATATATCATATGTCTCTTACAGAAAAAAAAGAGAAGCAGCCCCAAACTGCTGGAGTACTTCTCTTGTCAAAAATTGTTAACAAATTACTAGTTTTTCTTATCACCTTTGACGTATTTAGCATCAAATAAGAAGAGCCTCATCAACAAAATGAGCGAAGGAACTAATAAACATAGCCCGGCTATGAACCCAACGACTAGCGCCTTCCCCATCTCTGGACTGTTAATACTATCGTTAATTGTGATGTAGGGATACAACAAGTAAGGTAAATGCGCTTTGCCATATCCAAAGAAAGCAAAGAAAAATTGTAGCATGACCGCAATAAACGCCCAGCCATACGCACGTCGTTTATACAATAAAAAGGTCGCTATCAGAAACGAAACAAAAGAAACAAAGAAAAACCATCCGTTTTCCACCATTTTGGCATAATGCTCTGGATTATGCATTTGAATGGTCCAAAACACAAGCAAGCTGGCAATAATAGTTGGAAGGGACCAGATCATTGCATAGGAGTGTAACATCTTGGTCGCATCCTTATCTCCTGCTTTATTAGCATAAAAGGTCAAAAAGGTTGCGCTAATAAATAATACGCTGACTAAAGCAAGAAATATAACCGCATAAGTATAAGGAGTTGCCAGCATTTTGCCCATTAATAGATGAATTTTCCTGCCCTCTTCTACAATAAATCCACCCTCCGATGCTACTAGAACGGTAGATAAAGCAGCAGGAATCAACAGACCCGTAATTCCATAAATTCCATAATAAAGGGTACTGTCCCTAGCCCCGTAATGCGCAAAAGCATAGAAAGAACCGCGTAAAGACACCAGCACTAAAGCTAAACTACCGGGAATTAGCAACGCTGTGCCGTAATAGTAAGCCGTGTCCGGGAAGAATCCGACAATCCCTACAATAAAGAAGATCAGAAACACATTTGTAACTTCCCAGACAGGGGACAGATAGCGCTGAATAATTCCGTTTACGATGTGGTCCTTCTTGCGGCGTCTAGAATAGTAAGCAAAGAATCCCGCTCCAAAGTCAATGGAAGCAACGATCAGATAACCATACAGGAAAATCCACAGAATGGTGATCCCAAGCAATGCAAGCGTCATGTATTTCTACCTCCCCGTCTTATTTTTCCAGTTCCAATTCGACTGGTTTATCTTTAAACATCCGTTTAAGAACAAGGGCGCACACCGTTCCCAGGAAGGCGTACAGCAGGCAGAAAAGAATCAGCATTTCTCCAACATTATTTGCCGTTGTCGCTGCATGCATCGTTCGTAAATAACCATTTAATATCCAAGGTTGTCTACCAATCTCCGCAAACATCCAGCCAAATTCAATTGCTAAAAATCCAAGTGGAGCCCCAAGAGCAGAAGCCCACAGAATCCATTTAGGGGGCATCCGCTTCCGAACCTTGACAATTAAGAAGTAAAGCACTGGAACCAATGCCATATATCCGCCTATAGCTGCCATGCTGTCAAACAAATAATGAATAAACAGTGGAGGCCATTCATCGCGAGGAATGTCATTTAACCCTACTACTACGCCATTTGGAGAGTTAGTTGCTAAAATGCTAAGAGCATAGGGCACCTTAATCGCATATTTAACCTCTTGCTTTTCTTTATCCAAAATACCACCAAAAACAAATTCGGCCTTGTCAGTGGTTTCAAAATGCCACTCCGCTGCTGCTAGCTTCACAGGCTGATACTCCGCTAGAAACTTACCAGCAATATCTCCCCACACAGCCGTTCCCATCGAAAAGATAAACGCAAGCGTCAGCGACAGGTTAAGTGCCTTTTTGTGATAGGAATGTGTTTTCCCCTTCAAAATGCCTAGGGCAGCGATTGCAGCCATCACATACGCACTAGTGGCATACGAAGCAAAAACCATATGCCCCACTTTTGAAGGAGTAGCCGGATTAAACATCGCTACCATCGGTTGAATATCACGTAAAACTCCATCTACGAGGGTAAAGCCCTGTGGCGTATTCATAAAAGCATTCACTGTCATAATAAAAAAAGCAGAACCTGTGGAACCAATTATCACTGGGATAGAGATCAACCAGTGAAGATACGGATTTTTAAATCGGTCCCATGTATAAATATAAATGCCTAAGAAAATTGCTTCAAAGAAGAACATAAACGTTTCTAAAAACAGCGGTAACGCTATTACTTCTCCCGCCAATTTCATAAATGACGGCCACAAAAGACTTAATTGTAGACCAATACAGGTTCCTGTCACGACCCCAACTGCTACTGTCACAGTAAAACCTCGTGTCCAACGCCGTGCCATTAATAGATAAGCTTTGTCTTTTTTTCGAATCCCAATAAACTCGGCAATAGAGATAACCAAAGGAATACCGACACCCATTGAAGCAAAAATAATATGAAACCCCAATGTCACGGATGTTAGTATTCGAGCCAGCATAGTGCTATCCAGTTCCAATCATACTCCCCCCTCATACCATAAATCGTTCGCTTTCAGTGTGAATTTTATCACACATATTCAACTTTTATGTTAAAAACTATCGTTATGTTGTGAACAATGCAGGGCGAATTTTTGTCGAATTTGTAGCTAGTATTTATTTGTGAATAAATTATGTCTAGCACTAGTGTTCTTTTCTAAAAATCAATAAATAATGCTTGATTTCCGTCGATTGCCCATATCCTATTTATAAAAAAATAGGGTCCTGCAAGCGGCATTTTTAACAAGTGAACATCTATTGTGTCAGGGTAAGGAAAGGACTAGCCCTCCTTAGTATAGCTACCTTTCGCTACGAATATGTTTCAAGAAAACAAAAATCCAGCCTACGTCTCAGGCTGGATTTTGTCATATTCTTTTAGACTTCTAAAGGCTTAGCTACTCGATAAAAGGGGAACAGCGATAAGGAAACATATCCCTTAATGTCTGTAATAGGGATTTGGCCAATACTAGGATCGCGGCTATCCATACTTTCACCCAATGTTCGATTATCTCCTAATACAAACATGTGATCCTGAAGAATTGTTAGGGGAGCCATATCGTCTGATACACCTTGCGTATATAGTTCTGGGAGCGGACTATTATTTACATAGACGACTCCTTTTTCAATTTTCACCGTATCACCAGGCAAGCCAATGATTCTTTTGATGATTTCATATCCCTTCGCTTCCTCGTGAATAACTACAACATCACCAAAGGCTGGCTTTGTAAAATGGGTAGGGACTTTATTTAACAGTACAATACTTCCATCCTGCATGGTAGGGTCCATCGAATGGCCAACCACCCTTGTTAGACCAATACTATTTATCATCAGAAAGTAACAGACTGCTAATATCAGGAAAAAACGTAGCCAACTGAAAAGCTCAGCTTGGAATGATTTTTTAGGTTGGTTAGGTGCGGCATCTTTTTCTTTTGTTTTTAGTTTTATCATTTCCATCCTTAACACCTTTTTCCTATAAAGTTGTGGTTTCCTCATTTTGAATAGATCATGGTGTCGGGAGTGATTCCTTTTCTGTGTTTGCTGGGTCTGGAATATCTGCTGGGCGTTCCTGGCTCTCTATTGGATCAGGCCCCTCTACAGATGAGATTGGCTTCTCGTCTGTTACAGATACTTGGGGCATTTCCTGATGCTGTTCAGGTGCTGGCTCCGGTTGTTGTGGCTCGCTTGGTTTTGGAGCTGGCTCCGGTTGTTGCGGCTCACTCGGTTTTGGTGCTGGCTCCGGCTGTTGCGGCTCGCTTGGTTTTGGTGCTGGCTCCGGTTGTTGCGGCTCGCTTGGTTTTGGAGCTGGCTCCGGTTGTTGCGGCTCACTCGGTTTTGGCTTTGGCGCCGGCTGTTGCGGCTCACCCGGGTTTGGCTCTGGTTGCGGCTGTTGTGGCTTGCTCGGATTTGGTGCTGGCGGCACTTCTGGCGTTGGAACCGGCGCTCCTCCCTGTACAGGCGGTTGCGATGGAGTCGGTTTTGTTGGAACAAACTCCAAGGAAGGGGCCTCATAGCTGTCAGCCAAGTCCCTCATTGCCTGCTGCGCACTACTT
Source organism: Brevibacillus laterosporus LMG 15441 (assembly GCF_000219535.2). Classification (NCBI taxonomy): domain Bacteria; kingdom Bacillati; phylum Bacillota; class Bacilli; order Caryophanales; family Paenibacillaceae; genus Brevibacillus; species Brevibacillus laterosporus. The sequence goes on along the minus strand of NZ_CP007806.1, from coordinate 374,328 downwards.
AAAATAGCATCCATTTTTCTTTCTACTTGCCGTCTATCCTTTTCATTTGAGATATCTAAGTTATCGATGAGGTCACCTGCATAATCTGCTAAAGATGTAAGACGTTTCGCTTTCTCTTCCACAGTGAATTGCTTTAAATCTTCAGCCGATTCTAGAAGTTTCCTTTGGATTTCTGCCTTTAAGCGCTCCTTTTGTAATTGTGTCTCCGTTTTTAGAGCGTCCGTTACCGATTGCTTGGCTACCTCGGTACTTTGTGCATACCACCCTTGTAATAATTGCGTAACATCCACATCAGCATAGGCAACACCCATCGTTAGACCAAAACACATGCTTAAAGAAACAAATCCAAGGAAAATTCGTTTTCGTTCTTTATTACGCCGTTGCTTCTCTTTTTTTGATCTACTTAACACATCTTTCCCCCCTTAATGGGCATTGTCAGAGCTCACACAGAAGCTCTGACAATGTATGATAATAATCTTTATTTAAATTGATCTGCTACTAGTTGATCTAAGCTATTCTTTGCATCCTTTTCAGCCTTAGCACCTGTATCTTTGATCGAATCCTTCGCTTGTTTCTCCAATAATTTAGCTGATTCGTCAACTACTTTTTGGATTTCAGCGACTTTTTCGTCGATAAAGCGTTTTGTTTCCTCTTTAGAGCTAGCTTCTTTCTCACGAATCAAACCATTAATTGTCTTTTTAGCATCGTTAATCGCACTAGTTAGCTCTTGTTTTGCTTTGTCTTGCGCACTGGTAACATTCGTTTTTACTTCTTGTCTTCCTAGTTCTCCAGCTTGGTTCACTTTATTCGTAAGATCGACTATCGAATTGACTTTTGTTTGATTGGCTGCTTTAGTAATTTCCTGCTTTAATCCTTCTACCTTCTGGTTGTATTGGTTCTGCATATTGCCCTTGATTTCATTCGTTTTGCCTCTCAAAGCATTCAAATAATCGTTTTTAGCTGCCGTTACTGCTGCAACAGCACGATTTGCTTCTTCACTACCTGCTTGCTTCACACGATCAGCAACCTGATTCTTTATTTTATTAAGTTCAGCTTCAGTAGCTGCCTTTTTTTCCGTTCCATACTTAAGCGCTTCAGCCGTAATAGACGCCGATGAAGCAGCAAATTGTTTATCATACCAATTTTTTAGCTGCCCGCCTACATCAACCGCCGCAAATGCAGTACCTAAGCTACCAATCAGACCAACTGCCAACACACTAATCACGATTTTACTTTTTACTTTTTTCAACCTCTTCATCTCCTGTCTTTTTTTTAAAGGGAATGTACGGAAACAATGCCCTTCTATTTGTCAAACACCTGTTGTTTTGAAGTAAATTTATGAAGGAATTCAATTGTTTCTTTATTTAGTTCTTCATTGATGTTTTCATTGGATTTTTGGACAAATTGTCTGAAGTCCTTGGGCAATTCCTGCTGCTCTAATATGTTTTGCTTATGATTCAGCCGTGTTTTCTGACGATCTACGTACTCATCAATTGCTTTTTCTCCTGTTTTGGATATCTGAATCATTTCTTGATCTAGCAAGAAAAGGGTTTTATCAGTTGTGACACTAGCTTCTTTCTTTACTTTGTTGTCACTATTCTTTTTATAAGAGTCAGTAGTTGCTTCAATAGTGTCACCCGATTCCATCATCTTCTGGTGGTACCAGATGCTTAACTGATTTTTTACATCAATCCCGGCAAAGCTTAAACTCACAGCTACGGAGGAGGCCAATACAAAGAGGATGGATATAATCTTGATTCCTTTTCCTTTTAACATGACGGTACTTCCTCCATTCAAAATATAGAGACAAAAAGGGATCAGGAGGATCGGCATTCAGGCTAAACAAAAATCCCCTCGTTCAAAGCGTCAGCCTTCCTCGCTTTACTTTTCTTGCTCTTATTGTAAGAAAAGCCCAGAATCTTTTCTTCCACTGTGAGAGGTACTTTAAGCAGATAATCAGTATGATCTTTGTCTACACCTTGCGGATGAGGAAAAGCTCATACTATGTGAATTTTTTCACCTGTTTACAAAACAAAAAAAGACCGGGCTACAAGGTCCCGGGGTTGTTTACATATCGGTTTCTACATTCGTATGGCTTGAAAAAATAGAGGAATAATACCCATGAGCTGCTCCATCTAGCTCTTGACCTTCTACTGCTTGTCGTAATGCATCAATGATATCAGCCCGAAACGATTGATCTTTTAATAATTGTAGCTCTTTAAGCGCTTCTTCCGGACTAAAGGCATTTCGGTAAGGTCTTGGTTCTATCATAGCCAAATACGTTTCAACAGCCCCAACAACCTGAGAAAGGAAAGGAATATCGTCACCCTTCCATTGCTTGGGATAACCGCTGCCATCATACCTCTCGTGATGATAGCGCATCGTTTCGATGATTTGTTGATACTGTGGTAGACCGTCAAGTAGCTCCTTGGCTATCAAGCAATGCTTCTGTACCATTTCATACTCATACGCGGTCAGCTTTTCTTTCTTCTCAAATAAATAGTCAGGCCATTTTATTTTACTGACAAAGTGTATGAGCGACAGGCACTGTAACTCCCAGTCCTGTACATCAACAGGCTTCTTCAGCAGAGAAATCGTTTTTTTCAACAGGTAACGCATCTGCTCAATTTGTCTGCTGGAGGTTTGAGATTTCCGCTCTACTGTCGGCACAAAAGCGTATAGCATCCGATATAAAGTTGCTAAATGCTGGCGCTCCTGCTCCTCTCTCATTCTATTCTCCTGCAAGGCAAATAAACGCATCCACAATAGAGAAAGGACATACCCAACAATCGCAAATACGATTACGGATAAAATGGTAGGAACCGCATTTTCTATTCGACCCATATAGGCTTGCCAGGAAAGGGAAATGATTACGACTACACTATAGACGATACTTCCCGTATGCATGACCTTTCTTTGTCTCGTCATGCTGAGTAATAAAGGGTAGGCCAGAACTAAGCAACCCATTTTAATAGTGGAAAGAGGCGGAGTGAGCAATACAAACAAAAATAAAAATAATATACAAAACGAAACCATCCAGTCTGAATACGTATAAGACTGTTCATATATGCAATACAAAAGATAAACACCCCAGCATACACAGAGGTAAAATAACCAGCTAAGAAAAGAGGGAATCCAGATATCCTTCTGCTCAAAACTATGTGCCAATAGGGTGAAGGTTAAAAACAACGAAGCTAGATAAACCGCATATCGCATCATCTGTTTAGCCAGCTTCTCTTGTTCAAACTTCATTTTGTGAAACTCCTCTCCTATTCCTACCTTTATCCAACCAACTTTTTATTTCATTTTGACTAGTCCCTGCTTTAATGCGTACAACACCGCCTGAGACCGATTTGGTTGTCCCATTTTTCGTAGGATACTGCTTACATGAGTTTTTACAGTCGCCTCGGATATGTATAGTTTCTCAGCGATCTCATGATTACTCAAATTATCAACAATAAGCTCAAATATCTCCCTTTCCCGTTCTGTTAATTGAAGCTGTGTCGTTTGTGTAGACTTTTTCCGTTCTAATTTAGGCTGAAAGCAGGAATACCCCATCAAAATCATGTCGATGGTATGCAAAATCTGTTCAGGCATCGTATCTTTCATGATATAACCATCAATTCCGCCATCAAGAGCTTGAAAGATATCCTCACTATCATCGAAGGCGGTCAAAATTAAAATCTTAATAGCTGGAAGCTGTTCTTTCAAAAGCTTCCCACTTCTGATCACGTTTTGCCCCGGCATTTTAAGGTCTGAAATTATCAAGTCCGGTTTTACCTCCAATGCTTTACCGTACAATTCATCTCCATCAGCCGCTTCCCCTATTAGTTCGAATTTACCTGCCATCTGTAGAATCATCTTGACTCCTTCGCGAACAATCCTATGATCGTCAGCAAGAAGCACCTTTATTTTCTCCAATACTAATTCCTCCTCTAGGGATAAACGCCGTGATTTCCGTACCTTGTAGCTCCGCGGACCGAATTGTAATCGTACCACCTACGCGTTTCATACGTTCTCGCATATTAGAGATTCCAAATGATCCGTTTGAAGCTTTTACGCTATCCGTAGAAAACCCAATTCCATTGTCCTTTATCTGTAGCGTCCATTGTACAGAGGTGGCTTCTAAATATATTTCCACTTGATCTGCTTTAGAATGTTTTAGCATGTTGTACAACGCTTCTTCTACTACACGATAAATCGCTTCTTCTACCGCTAAGCTCTCCTCCAGCACAATTCCTTTTGTCACATAATCGAGCTTGACCCCTGTACCTTTTAAGATACGTTCGCTCATGTCACGAATTGCATCTAAGAGAGGCTCCGCTTCTCGATTAAATCGTAAATGCTGGATGTACCCGCGTACTTTTAGATGACATTCCTTCATCTGTTCTTCCATCCGATCAATGGTGACCGACATTTCCTGATTCATCACAGGAGAAAGCATTTGTTTTACATAATATAGCTGGGCAGATAGAAAAAATAATTGTTGCGCTAAGCTATCGTGCATATCCTCCGCCATTTGCCTGCGAGTCTCTGCGTCCGTACGGAATACCAATTCTTCGGTTTCCTTAATATGGTGTAAATGGCTGGATGTCACGATTGCAAAGCTATGTAAAAAAAGCAGATTAACCATAGACAAAAATTCTGCACTCTGTCCAATAATTAGAATAGCCCCTTGTTGTTTTCTTTTTTGACCTAATGGAAAATACAGCACATCCTCTGGCTGGCCCGTGAAGTTACGTACCGCAATCGTTTTATGCTGTTTTAATTCCTGCCAATTGCTTTCCAATAAGGCAAGCTGATAAAACTCTCTTTGCCAGTCCCTTTGTCCTCTTACTTGATTAAACCAGAAAACAAACACTCTTTTCTTAGGAAAGAGCCGCTGTAAAAAACGTTCGCCTACACGGCATAAGTCAGTGGACTCTTTATTTTTACGTAGCAGCTTAATATAGGACATAAACGCCAACCAGTGCTTAAAGTAAGCTTTACATTTTTTACGAACAATGTGAATGAATCCACACAAAATCGTAGTAGTAACGAAATGCGTACCTAAAAGTCCCTCTGCACGTAAATGAGAAATATCGGTGCTAGGTAGTCCCCCACAGAGTACAAAGAGAATGGCGCTTCCAAAGCCTAGAAAAAGGATACCTAGCATATAACGTAAAGATAAGCGCAAGCTCAATAGTACTAAAGACGTATAAGTAAACCACAAATCAGAAATTCCCCACATTTGCTGAAAGACTTCCCAATATAAAAGAAAGAAAAACTCAGCTGTTACTAACACCTGCCTGACAAGTATGATGCGGTACAGTGTTACTATACTTAGTACCGTTTGTAGCACGAGCAATACATACACCGGGATAGATAAGTAAATATCTGTCGTATCTGTGGTAGCATATAACATAATGAGCAGAACCCAACGAAACAATACAATGATCCACTCCACATTTTTAAACAGTAGATTAACGCCCATAAAAACTCCATTATTTTAATTTTTAGGTAAATTATAACAATTATATCTAGATAAAAATAGATATTTTTGTGACAGAAGACTTACAGATCCCCCATAGCCAAGTAGATATTATTCGTAACTCCCTATCATAATGAATACCACATGGAAAAGCACTACATTATGCCTTAGCTTATTTTATCAGCGCTTGTTTACTTAATAGACTAGAAAATAAATTCAAATTGCACTTCTGGTATCTTTTACATTTTTGCTACATTTCATCTACTTATCATTTGCCTTATCCAATCAGAAGGAAATAAAAAAGAAAAAAGCTTTTCTCCTCAATAGGTATAATACCCTATTTGCTGGAAAGCTTTTTTCTCGTTAGATCAATTCCTTATTCGTATCACTTACATGTAGAATTTTCTCAGGAACATTACATATCTCCCGTTTGTAGGACAAACGATTACGATTTCGGCATATTCCCTGTATATTCTGATTCCGGACGGATAATTCGATTACGGCCTGCTTGATCTAAAATGTGTGCACACCAGCCTACTGTGCGACTAACAGCAAAGGTAGGTGTAAACAACTCTTCGTTCAAACCAACTGCTCTCATAACCGCAGCAGCAAAAAACTCTACATTGGTATGCAGTTTGCGTTTTGGCTTATACTCGGCCAATAATTTTGTTCCTACTTGTTCCACATGGGTAGCTAAATCAAACCATGGGTCATCTTCCGCCAATTCTGCCGCTACCACACGCAGTGCTGTAGCACGTGGATCAATGGTTTTATATACACGGTGTCCAAAGCCCATTAAGCGTTGACCGCTCTCTAACCGTGCCCGAATCCAGCCCTCTGCCTGATCTTTACTGCCAATCGCATTAATCATCTCTGTAACTTCAGATGGAGCTGCTCCATGTAAGGGACCTTTCAAAGCGCCTATGGCTGCTGTCAGTGCAGAATAAATATCCGATTGAGTGGAAGTTACTACCCGTCCAGCAAAAGTAGAAGCGTTCATCCCATGCTCCTGAGTCAATACTAAATACGCATCCAATGCTCTGACATGCGCGTTACTAGCTACTACACCCTTTAACATATACAGGTAGTTTGCCGTGTGACTTAGCTCCATCCGAGGCTCTTGCGGTTCCCTGCCAGTTTTTCGAGCTTCCCGATAGGCAATGATAGTCGGCATTTTAGCTGTAATAGCAATGGATTGCTCTAAAGTTGGAGGCCAGCTTTGCTCAGCACCCCCCAAAGCAGAGACCGCTGTCCGTAAAACCGTCATCATGTCTCGATCATGGGGAATCGCATCTATGACTTCTTTTACCTCTTTAGGTAAAGCCCTTTGCTGAGCTAATGCAGTCTGGAAACCGGATAATTGTTCTTCTGTAGGCAATGCGCCAAACCATAGCAAGTAAGCGACTTCTTCAAATGTATGAGAAATGGCTAGATCTTGAGCCCAATGCCCCCGATAAACCAATAATCCGTTTTGCCCGTCGACTAGACTTAAATCAGTTTCTGCAACAACTATTCCTTCAAGCCCAATCGCCAACATTTTTTCCATCCACTTCCACTCCTTTCTTTTCATTACAGTATACCAATATATTCTGAAAAGTAGAAATAGATAGTAAATGATTGATTGATTACAAAACGTAATTAATGTCCGCTCATTCAAACGGTTATATGCGCTTCATTTTATATCGAATTGACGCATTAGTAATTAGGGACCTTTTTGGATTTTTTTTCTAAACATTATGCCTGTATGAAGCTTGTACCTGTATGGCAAACTAATCAGAATTACTTCTATTCCCTACAATTCGCTTTCCTAATAATTAGAAAGGAAGATTCCAATATGCCAGCAAAAGAAAAACAAGCTCCTCTTCGCTACATTGCCTACATCTTTATTGGTATCACGCTTTTTCTGGGTGCTATGTGGGGGCTTCTAATGGTTCTTGATATTTTTAATCGTTAACCCAGCTTTCCTAAAGCTTAGGTCACTTTTGGTAAAGGAGCATATAATGTCGCTAGAATATCAACGAATCGTTGCCCCGATGTGATCAAATTATTGTTTGGTAAAATAACATAGGAGGCTACTTTAGGTAGTTCCAAGCCTGGGGTTGGCAATTCCATAAAGCGATTCTCAAACAATTCACGTAAAATGGCGGAACGTGGTAAGAAAGAAATCCCCAGCCCTTCTTCGATAAAGCGTTTGGTCACATCCACATGCGTCACCCCCATCGTGCGAATAGCAAATCCACGTTGTCTAAGCGATGTTAAAAGAGGCTCCCAATAAACGGGATGATTATGCGTTAACAACCTCTTGGTAATTAACTCCTGCTCCCAATCAGGTAAGGGAGCATCCATGTCTCCACCGTAATGCGGTACAGCAAATACGATCGGATCTGTCTGCATCAAATAAGCAGAAAGTTGGCCTTCGCTAGGAATCATTCGAGATAATCCCAAATGAGCCTGTCCACTTTGGACCAAGAGACCAATATCAATGGAGTCCGCTACTTTAATGGTTATATCTACCTCGGGATGTTCTTTGGTATAACGATGAATAAGCGAAGGGAGCGAGGTGCGAGCAATGATCGGAGAGACTGCGATACGCAAGATTTCCTTGTATCCCTGCTTCCACGTCACCATCTCTTCAACACCGGTGTGCCATTGAGATAAAATCAATTTTGCATGCGACAAGAAGCGCTTTCCGGCTGCTGTTAACCTCACCCGTTTGCCTACTCGTTCAAATAAAGCAACATCCAACTCTTTCTCTAACTGACGTATATGCTGCGTCACGGTAGGTTGAGCGATATATAGCGTCTCTGCCGTCTGATGAAAGTTCTCACAGGATGCCGCTACTTCGAACGTTTGCAGAAGCTTTATATCCATATGACTCACCTCAAAGCTTTTATTTTACATGCATCTGGCCTTGTAATCGGTTAAAGCTTTGTTGTGCCTCTTGCAATAAAGCATGCATGATATCTGCTGCGGCTTCTTCTTTTTGAAGCATACCTACCCCTTGACCAGCCCATAACGATAGATAGTCAGCATCCAAGGCTTTTCCCGCTGCTTGGCGAATTTCCTTCGTTAACTCATTCTGAACTGGATACGCCAGCGATCCTATCTGACTTTTAGCAAAATCTCTCATAAATTGATTCACAATTCCCCGCGCTGGTCTGCCCGAAAAAGCTCTGGTAACAGCGGTATCTGTCTCTTTTGCATGAATTAATCGTTCCTTATAGGCCTTGTTAGCTGTACTCTCTGCGCATCCTAGAAATCGAGTGCCCAGTTGCACAGCTTCAGCACCGAGCGCTAAAGCTGCCACTATGCTTTGGCCATTCATAATTCCCCCTGCCGCAATGATAGGCACCTCCCGAATAGCAGCAGAAAGCTGAGCCACTAATGGTAACGTACCAATACATTCTCCCGGCCCATCTTCTCCTGCATCAAACGTACCCCGGTGACCACCAGCCTCACCGCCTTGTGCTACGATTGCATCTACATGCTGACTTACTAATCGTTCGGCCTCTGCTTGTGTGGTCGCCATGCCTACGACCTTCATTCCTGCTGCCTTTGCACTTTCTCCATATTTACCTGGCAACCCCATCGCACAACTAAATACAGCCGGCTTCTCCTCTAAAATGACCGTAAAGCAATCGGTAATCTCGTCATGCAGGGTTGGCCAGTCGCCTTTCCATGGGGGAAGATTGAATCGTTCCCTCTGTTGGTTGAGCCATTGTCTAAAGGCAGGTGTTACCTCTTGCTGTTCTGGTTGTTCAAATAAAAGTAGGTTTACAGCAAAGGGACGGTTGGTTAAAGACCTCACTTCACGGATTCTCTCTCGTAGAGCTTGAGGCGTAACATATGCTCCAGCAATAGTTCCCAAGCCTCCTGACTCTGATACTGCCGCCACCAGTTCCGCTGAATTTATATTGCCGGCCATTGCCGCAAGAATAATTGGGTTTTCAACTCCAAAGATATCGCAAAACCTAGTTTGGAACTGCATAGACATAATCCTCTCCTCCCGTGTATACTATTCTGTCTTTTCAGATCATTCTCGTTACGTCTGGCTATTTCCTTCTTCTGTATACTCTAACATCGATATTCTCCTAAACAAGTCGGTTGCTTCTAAAATAATGGACACCATACCAGACTCTGTAATCGTTTCATGCCATTCCCCCGATTCCCAATAGACAGCATCTCCACTTTGTACATAAACATAGTCGCTTGTATCTGTACGTACCCATCCATCGCCACTGAGCACCAATAGTAATTGAGGCAATGTAGCCTGATGATAACCAATTTTTCCCTGAGGAGATAAATAAGCACAATTCATATAGGTATCTGCTGGCAGCTTCCCAATTCGTGACATGATCAGGTGCAGGCTATCGTAATGAGTGACATTTTTCCCATACGTTAGAGCAAACGAAAATCTCTTCATCCTACTCTCCCCTTTGTACGTAATGAATGCTGATTATCAAACAAAAAGCCAGTTGCTAAGGTGGCAACCAGCTTCCATGTTTATTCAATCCTGATATTTTTCATTTCCTCTTCCATCTTGCTGTTGCACAATGGGCAACGTGGATCCTCAACGATCACAAATTCCTTTCGCGACCAACAGTTACAAGCTGTACACTGCCATACAAGGGTATCCTCATAGACGTGTTCCTTCACCGTACGTTTTGAACGATATGCCATTGTGTCCCCCCATCTTTTCACAAGATTCTTTACTACTTTATGCTGCAAAAGTTACATGTAGAACTTTTCCACCTTTTCTTTGTGTTAAATCCACTGATGACCCGACCGCTTAAGACAGGTCCGCATCAGTTGGCTGCTCTTTGGCTCGATGCAGAAGAGTCCTTACCGCCGATGACTTTTTACGTTTTCTTTTTCCCTTTTTTTTGCCTAAACTAATAAAAGCTAAAATAAGTAAACAAAGTGTAAGTAATTGACTAGTATGCATCACATCTTTCCCAAATAGTTCTCCAATTCCAAGAAGATGCACCAGAATGGCTAACAAAATGACGATTTTATTGATTTGAATGGAGCTCATGTAATCCTCTCCTTTCAATGTACGGACAAAGGACAATTCAGCCAATTACATGCAGAAAAAACCAGCCTTTCTTTCGCTGGTTTTTTATAACGATTACACATGTATCTGGAAACATTGCTCTATATTGTCGCCGGCATTGTCCACCGTGAACTAGTACTCTTTTCACCCTCTCTTATATAGTAGTAATTCGATAAAAGCTTCCTAACTCCTGTCTTCGAGTTCAATTCCTTTATCAGCAAACCTCCTATTATTCTGCCTTCTCATCTGAGAGGAGGAAACCTCGATGCTTGTAGGTTGTACTCTACTCTAGTGAACTGCTAATCCTCAGAGGATAGTCCATGACGCAGTGCATAGGAGGCTAGCTGTACCCGATTTTCTAAATAAAGCTTTTCCAATAGGTTTTTCATATGATTTTTGACTGTATGCTCTGTGATCATGAGACGCTGAGCAATTTGTTTATTCGTCTCTCCCTTTGATACATATTTTAAAATTTCAGTTTCTCTTGGAGTTAGTACGCTCGGACTAGGTTCATCAATGACCGGACCCGACCGAAATTTGAAGAAGAGCTTGCTTGCCAATTCGCGTGAAATATCACTATTATCTTCTAGCAGCGCCCGTAAATATGCCAACCAATCATGTGGATTCATATTTTTTAGTAAATAGCCCTGTGCCCCAAATTGCACAGCCGTAAATAGATCAGCTACATCATCAGATACGCTCAAAATAACGACTTTTATATGGGGATAAGCCTGTTTAATTCGTCTTGTTGCCTCCAAGCCATCGCATACCGGCATGCTAATATCCATTAATACAACATCTGGCTGTAGCTCGCTACAGAGACGTACGCCCTCTTCTCCTTGTTCAGCCTCCCCTACAATTTCAAAGGAAGAATCCTCTGCTAGCATACTTTTTATCGCTGTGCGAGCCAATAAATGGTCATCTACCACTAATACCCTATATTTCTGCACCTTCCGCTCTCTCCTTTAAATGACTCTATCAAGATTTCTGTCCCGCCATGCGTTCCTGGTCGCATCTCAAAGCTGGCTCCTAATTTCCAGCTTCTCTCTCGCATCATGGTCTGACCATATCTCTCACGTTTTAATATCTCTGTATCGAAGCCCATTCCATTGTCTTTAATCAGTAGATACCAGCCTGTCCCCTGAAACTGCCATTGAATCTCTGCATGGCTCGCATCTGCATGTTTGCGAATATTAGTGAACGATTCCTGTATAATGCTAAATAAATGGACTTGTTCCGCTGGTTTAAAGTATTGATCCATTCCATCAAGCTCCTGTTTCACCTCGATTCCTGTGATCAGGCTCCATTCGTGTAGCCACTTTCTCAAGCGATCCGTTAATAATACCCCCTCTTCTGGATGAGAACGGAGATTAAAAATCGCTTGTCTTAGCTGGTTATCAATTTCAGAGATCGTTGCCTTTGCTTCTTCAATCTTTTCTTGATTTAGTTTTACATTTAAAAAGAAAATCGCTTGTGCAATATTATCATGTAGCTCCTGGGCTAAGCGTTCTCGTTCCTCATACACTGCATGCTTGGCTTTTTCCTTTGCTAATTTCTCACTCATTCTTTTGATTTTTCCAAAAACCCAGGTGGCAAATATAAATGAAAGAACCAAAGTCATAATCGTAATGATGACATTTCCTTCATCCATCGTAAAATAAGGCAGCAAAAACTCGTGTCGCGCATATTCAAAGCCACCTATCATAATGGTAGGTAACATAATGCTCGTTAATTTTAGCCATCGATAATTCAAGCGTATCCTCCTGACTGACCTGTAATTTACAATCATAACCAATAATCATGTCCTACTCTATTATAGAGGAAGCGCTTTATTAGCATGTAGGGTCGATTTTTTGAATAAAGCAAATACTATCCACAATTACATGCCGTTTTTATCGCCAAAAGAAAAAAAGTCCTATGCAGTAGTTTGCAATAGAACTTTTCACTGAGCCTCTTATGAAGTACAGCTTATGGTGATCTCACATTCGAAAGTGGCCAATACACGAAATCGGCTCTGCCAACAACCTGTGTAATCGGTACAGGACCAATCATTCTACTATCCTTACTATTTTGTCGATTGTCTCCCATGACAAAAATATAACCAGCCTCAACCGTTACTGGCGGAAAATCCTCCGTTACCTTTTTCCCTTCTGCATGAGCTTTCTTTTTTTGCTCCTCTAAATAAGGTTCTTCTACAGATTTTCCATTAATAAATAGCTGATCGTTACGCATTTCTACCCGATCGCCCGCTATTGCGATTACACGTTTGATGTAGTCTTCCTTTTGGTTTGCATGGAATACAACAATCTCTCCTCGTTGTGGTTCATGCAAGCGGTATACCGCCTTATTTACAACGACCTTCTCATTATTTTGCAAAGTGCTTTGCATGGATTCTCCATACACAACATAGGGTGCTCCCAGCCACGTGTACAAAGCAAATGTGACAATAAAAACTGTTATGATGGAAGTAAGCCACTCCTTAATTGCTCCACCCCATCCGGAGCGAGGTTCTGTCTGATTCATAAAGAATTAGCAGCCTCCTTTTGGTTAGTCTTATTATAAAGGACGTACTTCCTAAAAAAAGGTTTCAAAACGTTATAAAAAGATAGTGCTTTTGCCCTCTTTTGACGTATATGGTTCTGGGAACGGGGGATGGAATTTGTGAGCGGAACTCATTCACAAGATTCAGCTAAAATGGGCTGTTCGTGAACTTCTGGTAGTGGATGAGGGTTTCAATAAACCAGATGTAACATGAATTTTTTTATTCTAGCCTTATATGCTCTAACTATTCTCAAAGAAAAGTCCTATCTTCTATTTCGATAAAAAACTATAACTGCACTGTCTTATACAGTCGTTCTAACGATATTTATGTATCCTGATTAGATGAAGGAAATAGGCCTTAAAATAAGCCACCTTGCAATTTTGCTTGGTGGCTCACCATTGAAAATGTGGCATTGCTAAAGTTTACATGAAGAGGTTTTGCGTCTCTTGTCTGGTTACATAACTGGCGGGCAAGTTCCACCCCTGGTCGTTTACATCTAGTATAAAGAAGCTTTCCGCGTATCAATAAGAAATCCTAGGATGATTGTTCAGCTTTACAACTCATAAAAACGATCGTCTTTCATTTCAGTTTATCTTACGAGGATGTATATAATTTTGAACCTTAGTATTATGTTTAAGTTAGTTTGATAATAGTAAGTGTAGCGTTTGTATTGTTATGAAGCTGTGCTGGCGTATTATTTGCATTCACGAGTTGTACAGTAGTCGGAGCAGTAGTAACATTTATAATTATACTTGCAGCAATTGGACCTCCCCCATCTCCAGCGAGAGGTGTTGGCGTTTGATTAACCCCACCTATTTTCAAGTCAAATAAAGCATTCCCCTGATTATGAATGACAAGATCAAACAGGTAAAGACCTGGTTGTAAAATTAAAATTGTATCAGATGGAGGAGAAAAGACAAACGCTCCACCAACATTGCTACTTAGGTTTGTAAAAGTGATTGGAGAAAAGGCAGCTACCGTATCGGTTCCTGTTCCAGCGAAACTTCTAAATACACTAATAAAACTATTCAAACCTGGTCCCGTGGTTCCTGTCGCTCCTGTGGCTCCTGTCGCTCCTGTCGCTCCTGGTGCTCCCGTTGCTCCTGGTGCTCCTGTTCCTCCCGTTGCTCCTGGTGCTCCTGGTGCTCCTGTCGCTCCCGTTGCTCCTGGTGCTCCTGTTCCTCCCGTTGCTCCTGGTGCTCCTGGTGTTCCTGGTGCTCCCGTTGCTCCTGTTCCTCCCGTTGCTCCTGGTGCTCCTGGTGCTCCTGGTGCTCCTGGTGCTCCTGGTGTTCCTGGTGCTCCCGTTGCTCCTGGTGCTCCTGGTGCTCCTGGTGTTCCTGGTGTTCCTGGTGCTCCCGTTGCTCCCGTTGCTCCCGTTGCTCCTGGTGCTCCTGGTGTTCCTGGTGTTCCTGGTGTTCCTGGTGTTCCTGGTGTTCCTGGTGCTCCTGTGGCTCCCGTTGTTCCTGTTGCCCCCGTGACTCCTGTCGCTCCCGTTGAACCTGTTGGACCTGTTATCCCTGTAATTGGGCAACGAGTAGTAAAGTCTGAGCAAGAAGAAAATGAGGAGGAAGAAGTTGAGGAAGAAGTTGAGGAGGACGTTGAGGAGGAAGACCGTTTTCTACGTGCAAGGAACTTGTTATTACTAATTGGATCCCGTTTCATAAAGTCAAGCAAATCAGGCTCATTAATTTTATTTAATATCCCTTGTAAATCATCGTGATTGTCGTTAAACAAAAAACACACCTCCCTATATGTCATATACCACAATATGTAGGAATTGGTGAATTCGTTATTCCTCATTTCAAATGATTGGTTAAAAAATTTGGAGATGAACTTTAATTATTTCTGAAAGAGCTAAAAATGAATTGCCCTTAAAAAATAGAAGCGGACGGTACAGGCCATGAAAACTATACTTCTAAGAGTTTTGTTTTACAAGATTTATGAAGCACCAATTCATTTGTCAAAGTTTTGCTCTGTTTTAGATTTTGGTATAAAAAAACGCCCCTCTCAAACGAGATAGGCGTTCTCACGTGTTCTACTTATGAAAAAGATATTCAATAACAGGGTTTAATATTTATTCACTTTAAACATATAATTTTTCTGCATCCAACCATGCCAGCAAACCCTATACGTGAATCATAACAGCTCGACTCACTTTGTTGAAAAAATTTCCATCCCCACTTCTGGCAACAATTAAGATGATACGCTAAGTATCTCGAAAAATAAAAAAAGCCTTGCTTCACAAGACTTTTTGCTATGGAGCGGGTGATGGGAATCGAACCCACGCGACCAGCTTGGAAGGCTGGAGTTCTACCATTGAACTACACCCGCGTAATGGCGTGCCCTGAGAGATTCGAACTCCCGACCTTTTGATTCGTAGTCAAACGCTCTATCCAGCTGAGCTAAGGGCACATAATATATGGAGCGGACGACGGGTCTCGAACCCGCGACCTTCGCCTTGGCAAGGCGACGCTCTACCAATTGAGCTACGTCCGCACATGTTTTGTATGATTTGCTTAAAGCTTTTGTTACCTATATACCACTTTAATCTCAACCTAGTTCGTCTTTCAAACCAATAATGACTGCTAAATAAAAAAAAGTGGTGAGCCATGAAGGACTCGAACCTTCGACCCTCTGATTAAAAGTCAGATGCTCTACCAACTGAGCTAATGGCTCATATAATGGCTGGGGTATCAGGATTTGAACCTGAGAATGACGGAGTCAAAGTCCGTTGCCTTACCGCTTGGCTATACCCCAATAAAAATGGTGCCGGCGATAGGACTTGAACCCACAACCCCCTGATTACAAGTCAGGTGCTCTACCAATTGAGCTACACCGGCATTTTTAATATAACCAACAGCCTATTCAATTAAAAATGGCGGAGCTGACGGGACTCGAACCCGCGACCTCCGGTGTGACAGACCGGCGTGAACTCCAACTTCACCACAGCTCCATACTTTGGTTGCGGGGACAGGATTTGAACCTGCGACCTTCGGGTTATGAGCCCGACGAGCTACCGAGCTGCTCCACCCCGCGATAATGGGAAAATAAAAATGGTGGAGGATGACGGGATCGAACCGCCGACCCTCTGCTTGTAAGGCAGATGCTCTCCCAGCTGAGCTAATCCTCCATATAAATGGTGACCCGTAGGGGATTCGAACCCCTGTATGACAGCGTGAAAGGCTGCTGTGTTAAACCGCTTCACCAACGGGCCTTGTAATTGTAATGGTAGCGGCGGAGGGAGTCGAACCCCCGACCTTTCGGGTATGAACCGAGCGCTCTAGCCAGCTGAGCTACACCGCCATATTGTTCTTTCAAAACTAGATAATGAAGTCAGCATAAAGGCAATGTGGATAAGTCCTCGACCGATTAGTATTCGTCAGCTCCATGCATTACTGCACTTCCACACCGAACCTATCAACCTCATCGTCTATAAGGGGTCTTACTAGCTTGCGCTATGGGAAGTCTCATCTTGAAGGGGGCTTCACGCTTAGATGCTTTCAGCGCTTATCCCGTCCGCACATAGCTACCCAGCTGTGCCACTGGCGTGACAACTGGTGCACCAGAGGTGCGTCCATCCCGGTCCTCTCGTACTAAGGACAGCTCTCCTCAAACTTCCTACGCCCGCGACAGATAGGGACCGAACTGTCTCACGACGTTCTGAACCCAGCTCGCGTACCGCTTTAATGGGCGAACAGCCCAACCCTTGGGACCTACTTCAGCCCCAGGATGCGATGAGCCGACATCGAGGTGCCAAACCTCC